>CANJSX010000127.1 GCA_947477055.1 Sphingomonadaceae bacterium
ACCCGAAAAATCGACCGTGCCATTGCCCGCCGCGACATAGGCTTCGTAAAGCTCGCGCGCACGTTCGCCCATCTCGGCCTTGACCCCGGCCTGCGCCGCCGCTTCCATCGCCAGCGTCAGATCCTTGAGCATCAGCGCGGCCGCAAAGCCGCCTTGATAATCGTTGTCCGCCGGGCTCTTGGGGCCAACTCCTGGTACCGGGCAGTAAGTCGTGGTCGACCACGACTGGCCCGAAGAGATCGAGGCGATGTCATAGAACTTCTGCGGATCGAGCCCGAGCTTCTGCGCCATCGCAAAAGCCTCGCAAGTGGCGATCATGGTCGCGCCGAGAATCATGTTGTTGCAGATCTTGGCGGCCTGCCCGGTGCCCGAAGCCCCGGCATGGATCACCGCCTTGCCCATCGCGGCGAGGATCGGTTCGGCCCGGGCAAAGACGGCATCGCTGCCGCCGACCATGAAGGTCAGCGTGCCGGCATTGGCTGCGCCGATCCCGCCCGAGACGGGGGCATCGACCATCTCGTATCCGGCCGAGGTTGCCGCTGCGCCGACACTTTGCGCGGTGGCGACGTCGATGGTCGAACAGTCCAACAGCAGCGCCCCGGCCGGGGCATGGCCGATGATGTCGGTGGTGTAAGCCTGCCCGACGATCTTGCCGTTCGGAAGCATCGAGACCACCCCTTCCACCCCTGCCACCGCCTCGCGCACAGAGGAGAAGGCCACGCAGCCATGCTCCCCGGCCCGCGTCAGGGCCTCGGTGGAGAGGTCAAAGGCATGCACCACATGCCCCGCCTTGACGAGGTTCGCAGCCATCCCGCCGCCCATGTTACCGAGGCCGATGAAGGCGATTTTCATTCCTGGCCCTCTCGATTGTTGCGGAGGCGCAGCCAGTTGCGAAGGACGTCCGTTGCCAAGGCAGCCAAGGCGACTATTGGCAGCACCCAAAGGGCGCCAAGCCACCAGAGCAGTCCCATGATTCCACCGGAATCATAGTAGACTGAATTGGTCACAGCTAAGCCGAAAATCGCGGCGTGCAGGACAACCAGCACGACAACAATTCGCAATACGGCCCGTGAGATGAAGCGCCCTGATTTCACCGCCCCTTCCACACCCCGGGCCGCTTTTCGATGAACGCCGCCATACCCTCGGCCTTGTCCTCGGTGCCGACCAGCACCTGGAAGATGCGCCGTTCGTGGATCAGGCCCTGGTCGAGCGGCATCTCGAACGCAGCGTTGACCAGCTCCTTGTTCGCCAGCACCGCCAACGGTGGCATCCCCGCAATCTCAGCCGCTACCTTGAGCGCGGTTTCCAGCAGCTTCGCCGCCGGCACGACGCGGCTGACAAGGCCCGAACGCTCGGCTTCAGCGGCGTCCATCATCCGCCCGGTCAGGCACATGTCCATCGCCTTGGCCTTGCCCACCGCGCGAGCCAGGCGCTGCGAACCGCCCATCCCGGGAACGACGCCGAGCCTGATCTCCGGCTGGCCGAAGCGCGCGCTCTCCGAGGCAATGATGAAGTCAGCCATCATCGCTACCTCGCACCCGCCGCCCAGCGCAAAGCCGTTCACCGCCGCGATCCATGGCTTGCGGGTCTGCTTCACGACATGGCTGGTCCAGCGCGAGAAGAAGTCATGCGCGTAGAAATCGGAAGCTGGCGTTTCCGCCATTTCCTTGATGTCGGCGCCCGCGACGAAGGCTTTCTCGCCCGCCCCCGTGATGACGCCGCAAAGCTGGCCGGGATCGGCCTCGAAGGCGGCGAAAGCCTCGACCAGTTCGTCAAGCACCTGCGTATTGAGCGCGTTGAGCGCTTGCGGACGGTTGATCGTGAACAGGGTGACCGGGCCGTGCTGTTCGACCAGGATCGTTTCGTAACTCATAGCGGCTTCCATTCCTCTTCCGCCGGCAGCGGCGCAAAAATACTATCGAGCAGGGCATCGGTCACGCCCTCGGGCGTTGCCGGGTTCCAGCGCGGGGCATTGTCCTTGTCGACGATCACCGCGCGCACCCCTTCGGCGAAGTCCGGCAGGGTCAGCACACGGGCGGCGATGCGGTATTCCATCGCCATCTCGGCGGCGAAATCCGCGCAGGCGAGGCTTTCGCGCAGTTCGCGCAGTGCCACCTTGCAGGTCTGGGGCGATTTGGTGCGGAGCGCAGCCAGTTCCTTGGCGGCCCATTCGCTGTCGTCGGCGTCGAGGCTGGCGAGAATGTCCTCGTAGCGATCCGAGCCGAAGTGTTTGGCGATGCGAATGGCATTGTCTTCGATCCGCGCAGCCGGGGTCTTTGCCGACAACGCCGTCAGCACCCCGCCCGGCTCATGCCCATGGGCAATCCGCGCCTTGGCTTCGGCCAGTGTCTCGCTCTCAAGATAATGCGTCGCCAGCCCCGCCCAGAGGCATTCCGCCCCATCGAAGCGCGCACCCGTCAACGCCAGAAACTGGCTGATCCGTCCCGGCAGCCGCGAGAGATACCAGCCGCCGCCGACATCGGGGAACAGGCCGATCCCGGTCTCCGGCATGGCAAGCCGGGTGTGCTCGGTCGCGACGCGGAAGCGCGCCGGCTGGCTGATCCCCACCCCGCCGCCCATGGTGATGCCATCCATGAAGGCGATCACCGGCTTGGGGTAAGTGAACAGCAGGTGGTTGAGCTGGTATTCCTCGTAGAAGAACTGCCGCCCGGTCGCCCCGCCGTCGTTCAGCACCGACTGGCGCAGCAGATTGATGTCGCCGCCGGCGCAAAAGCCCCTGCCCTCGGCATGGTCGATGATCACCGCCTGCACTGCCGGATCGTCGCGCCATTCGAGCAGCGCGGCGGTCATCTCGCGCACCATCTCCCGCGTCAGCGCATGGATCGCCTTGGGCCGGTTGAGCGAGAGCAAGCCGGCGGCGCCGTCGCGCGTGATGAGGATGTGGTCTGTCATGCTGGCGGTCCTTCGAGACGGCCTCTGCCTTCGGCTTCGGCCTCCTCAGGACGAACGGGGTTTTCAAATCCCCGCTCATGCTGAGGAGGGACTGAGCTTGTCGAAGGTCGGTCTCGAAGCATCATTGCCGCAGCAAATCCCGCCCGACGATCATCCGCATCACCTGATTGGTCCCCTCGAGGATCGAATGCACGCGCAAATCGCGCCAGAAGCGCTCGATCGGGTAGTCCTTGAGATAGCCATAACCGCCGAACAGCTGCAGCGCATCGTTGACGATCTTGGAGCCGTTGTCGGTCGCCAGCCGCTTGGCCATGGCCGAGAAGCGCGACTTGTCGGGCGCATTGGCGGTGACCTTGGCGGCGGCAATGTAGAGCAGCGCCCGGGCCGCTTCGAGATCGGTCGCCATGTCCGCCAGCATGAACTGGGTGTTCTGGAAGTCGGCGATTGGCTGGCCGAACTGCTGGCGGTCCTTGCTGTATTTGACTGCCTCATCAAGGCAGCGCTGCGCCCCACCGAGCGAGCAGGCGCCGATGTTGATCCGGCCCCCGTCAAGCCCGGCCATGGCGAAGCGAAAGCCCTCGCCCTCGGCACCGACACGGTTGGCGACCGGCACACAGCAGTCCTTGAACACCACCTGAGCAGTAGGCGAAGCGTTCCAGCCGAGCTTCTTCTCCGGCGCGCCGAAGGACAGGCCCGGCGTGCCCTTCTCCACCACCAGACAGGTGATGCCTTTTGCCTTCTCGTCACTGGTCCGGACCATGCAGACATAGATGTCGTTGTAGCCCCCGCCCGAGATGAACTGCTTGGTGCCGTTGAGCACATAGTGATCGCCGTCCAGCCGCGCGGTGGCCTTGAGCGCGGCGGCGTCCGAGCCCGAGCCCGGCTCGGTCAGGGCATAGCTGGCAATATGCTCCATACTCACCAGCTTGGGCAGGAACTTTGCCTTGAGCTCGTCCGAACCGAAGGTGTCGATCATCCAGCACGACATATTGTGGATCGAAATATAGGCGCTGGTGGCGGGGCAGCCATAGGCCATGGCCTCCATGATCAGCGCCGATTCGAGCCGTCCGAGGCCGATCCCGCCGTTCTCCTCCGAGACATAGATCGCGCCAAAGCCCAGCTCGCCGGCGGCTTTCCACACATCGACCGGATAATGCGAGGTCTCGTCCCATTCGGCGGCGAAAGGCGTGATCCGGTCGGCGGTGAACTTGCGCGCCATCTCCTGGATGGCAAGCTGGTCGTCAGTGAGGGAAAACTGGTCGGTCATCGGGAATCACTCCACCACCGCTTCCGCTTCGATCTCCACCTTCCAGCGCGGATCGTAAAGCGCGGCAATTGCGACCAGGGTTCCGGTCGGACGAACATGGCCGAGCGCGCGGCTGAAGGCAGCGCTGACGGCGTCGGCATCGGCAATATCGGTGACGAACATGCGGATGCGGACCACGTCTTCCATCCGTCCTCCCAGCTCTGCGATGTAATGCGCGATCTGGGCGAAGCAGCGGTCGGCCTGCTGGCCAGCATCGGGCGCAACCGAGCCGTCATCCTCGACGCCGACCTGGCCGGAAACCACAATGCGATCACCGGCCCGCAGGGCGCGGGTGAAGCCGATTGCCTCCTCGAAGGGCGAAAGCGGGGGAATGCGCGTTCGTTCGGTCATCACCTCACCCCATCGTCGGAATGACGAAGGCGTTGCCGCCATCGAGCGAGCCATCCGGCCAGCGCGCGGTGACGGTCTTGACCTTGGTCCAGAAGCGCACGCCTTCCATGCCGTGCTGGTTGGTATCGCCAAAGCCGCTGCGCTTCCACCCGCCGAAGGAGTGATAGGCAATCGGCACCGGGATCGGCACATTGATCCCGATCATGCCGACATTGACCCGCGCGGCGAATTCGCGCGCGGCGTGGCCGTTGCGGGTGAAGATGGCGACGCCGTTGCCATATTGGTGCTGCGAGGGGAGCGTCAGCGCTTCCTCGAAATCCTTGGCGCGGACCATCTGCAGCACCGGGCCGAAGATCTCGTTGTGGTAGCTGCTCATCCCGGTGGTGACATGGTCGATCAGCGTCGGGCCGACGAAGAAGCCGTCCTCATGCCCTTGCAGGGTAAAGCCGCGGCCATCGACCACCAGTTCGGCGCCCTCGTCGACGCTGGTCTGGATCCAGCCCTCGACCTTGGCCTTGTGCACTGCAGTGACCACCGGGCCATAGTGGGCTTCCGGATCGGTCGAGATGCCGACCTTGAGCGCCGCAATCGCCGGGATCAACTTGGCCCGCAGCCGCTCGGCGGTTTCATCCCCCACCGGCACCACCACCGACAGCGCCATGCACCGCTCGCCGGCCGAGCCATAGGCCGCGCCGCACAGGTCGTTCACCACCTGGTCGAGATCGGCATCGGGCATGACGATGCCGTGGTTCTTGGCCCCGCCCATCGCCTGCACCCGCTTGCCGGCCGCCGCGCCGCGCTGGTAGACATAATTGGCAATGTCCGAGCTGCCGAC
>CANJSX010000128.1 GCA_947477055.1 Sphingomonadaceae bacterium
CTCGTCCGGCGTGGCCTGGCCGTGGATCACTTCCTGCTCGGCCTCGCCATAATGCATCGCGCGCGATTCCTCCGCGAAACTCTCACCGACCCAGCGCGATTGCTCAAGCGCCTTGGACTGCATCTCGGCCAGCGCCTGCATCATTTTCACCGCCTCGGGCGGCAGCGGCGCGTTCTTGGCTACCGGCAAGTCGCGATCGAGGGGTTTTCGGTGCGCTTGCTGGTTGCCCTTGCGGCCGAGATTTGGCGCCATCACCGCCTTGCCGACGCGGGTCGAGCCGCATTGCGGGCAGCTCACCAGACCGCGAACTTGCTGGCTGGCGAAATCCTCGGACGAGCCGAACCAGCCCTCAAAGCGGTGATCGTGATCCCGGCAGTGAAGGTCGAAAACGATCATCAGGCAGCGAACTTGGGAATATCGCGCCGGTTTGCAAGGCTGGGCAGTTGGGCACGGATATCGGCGATGCGCGCAAGATCGATCTCGGCGAAGGCCAACGCGGGGCCGTCATTGCCCATGTCGAGCAGCACCTCGCCCCAGGGATCGACCACCAGGCTGTGCCCGAAGGTATCGCGCCCATCCTCGTGGTGCCCGACCTGTGCCGCCGAGACGGTGAAGGCGCTGGCCTCGATCGCCCGGGCGCGCTGGAGCAGGTGCCAGTGCGCCTTGCCGGTCGGCACGGTAAAGGCTGCGGGAATCGCGATCACATCGCAGCGGGCCTGCCCCAGCGCCTCGTAGAGCGCGGGGAAGCGGATGTCATAGCAGATCGAGAGGCCGAGTCGGCCGACCGGGGTTTCAGCGGTGACGACCTGCTTGCCCGGCTCGTAAGTCCTCGATTCCCGCCAGGATTCGCCGGTGGCGAGGTCGACGTCGAACATGTGGATCTTGTCATAGCGCGCGACCACTTCGCCCGCAGCGTCGATCACGAAGGCGCGGTTGGCCCACATGCCGTCGTCGCGCAGCATCGCCAGCGAGCCGATCGCGACCCAGGTCCCGGTCTTCGCCGCAGCCTCGCGCAGGGCGGCCAGCACGCGGTCGTCCGCCTCACGGGCGATGTGGGCACTGGCCCGGGCGCGTTCGCGGTCAATCATGCCCGACATCTCGGGGGTGAACATCATCGCCGCGCCCTCACCCGCCGCGCGCGTCAGCGCCTCGGTCATGGTCCGGGCATTCGTCTCAGGATCGATCCCCGAGGTCATCTGCAACACGGCAATCCAGGTCATGCAGCAAGGCCCAGCAGCGGATCGAGCTTGCCCGCGCGGTCCAGCGCATTGAGGTCGTCGCAGCCGCCAATCGCGACATCGTCGATCAGGATCTGTGGGACGGTGGAAGCGCCGGGGACGCGCGCGACCATCTCGGCGCGCTTGGGGCCGCCCATGGTGATGTCATATTCCTCGAAGGAAACGCCCTTGTCCGCGAGCAACGCCTTGGCCCGCACGCAATAGGGGCAGCCCCACTTGGTGTAGATTTCGACCTTCGCCATAGATTGATCCGATCCGAATGCGACCTCTTGAAACATGTCGCGGCTAACATATCTCACCCGATGTGTCATGCGCCCGCAAGGGGTGTGATGCCAAGTCCGGGGTGCCCGAACGGGATCCCGGCGGAACCGAAATTGCTCAGCAAGAGGATTTTGACATGACCCGTTTCGACTTTACGCCCTACCGCCGCAGCACCGTCGGCTTTGACCGGCTGTTCGACCTGCTCGAAAACACCGCGCGCGCCAATGCCGGTGACAATTACCCCCCCTTCAACATCGAGCGTCGCGGTGAGGATGCCTATCGCATCACCCTGGCGGTGGCCGGCTTCAAGCCCGGGGATATCGAGATCACCGCCCAGCAGAACCTGCTGTTGATCCAGGGCCGCCGCGGCGAAGAGCCCACCGGCGCCCAGTTCCTCCACGTCGGCATCGCCCAGCGCGGCTTTGAGCGGCGCTTCGAGCTGGCCGATTTCGTCCGGGTGGAAAGCGCCAATCTCGAGGATGGCCTGCTGATCATCGATCTGCTGCGCGAGGTGCCCGATGCGATGAAGCCCAGGAAGATCGCGGTCGGCACGCAGAAGCCGCTCGAACTGGTCGGCGGCAGCGCTCGCGGCGAACAGGCCGCCTGAGCCTGCCTGAAGCAATGTGGGGGTGGGTCCGGGAAGACCCACCCCCCCGACGCTTACGCGCCGCCCTGCCCAGTTACCGACGTCCGGGTCGCAGAAGACGCCGACACCTTGAGCAAGCTCGAATTCTATCGTCGCCCGCCAACCGACGGTACGCTCACGGTTTCTCCCAATGGCAAACGAAGTGGGTTAATCTTTTCATCTCGGCAAATAAGCGCGGCCCAGCGCGCTGAGGGAAGCCGCCCGCCACCCAACCTGGCAAATGAATGAACTGCGAAGGCCCCCTGCTTCACGTCCAACTCCGATCGATTGTGCAACCCGCCCCGTTTACGGGGTTATCTTTAGTAAACTTTCGCCGGGCTAACGGATCGGTGCTTGCGTTGGCAAGATATTTGTAACTGCGCTGGGAAAATTCCGTTCAAGTCACGGAAAACAAACGGCCGGAATCGCGCCGGTCAGACCAGCCGCGCCTGCTGCAGGGCCGCTTCGATGAAGCCCGCGAACAGCGGGTGCGGATCGAAGGGCTTGCTCTTGAGTTCCGGATGGAACTGCACGCCGATGAACCAGGGATGGTCCGGCCGCTCGACGATCTCGGGCAGCAGCCCGTCGGGCGATATGCCGGAGAACACCAGCCCGCCCTTCTCCAGCGGCTCGCGATAGGCGTTGTTGACCTCGTAGCGGTGGCGGTGGCGCTCAAAAATGGTGGTCGCGCCATAGATCGCCGCGACATGACTGTTGCCGGCCAGTTTCGCCTCATAGGCGCCCAGCCGCATCGTCCCGCCCAGATCGCCGCCGGCCGCGCGCTTCTGCAGGCCTTCGGCGCTCATCCATTCGGTGATGATGCCGACCACCGGCTCGTCGGTCGTCCCGAATTCGGTGGATGAGGCGTCGGGAATCCCGGCGGTGTTGCGGGCGCCTTCGATGCAGGCCATCTGCATGCCCAGGCAGATGCCGAAGAACGGCACCTTGCGTTCGCGTGCGAAGCGGACCGAGGCGATCTTGCCTTCGGTACCACGCTCTCCGAAGCCGCCAGGCACGAGGATGCCGTGCAGCGGTTCAAGCAGTGCGGCGATCTCGGCATCGCCGCGTTCGAAGATCTCGGCGTCGATCCACTGGATGTTGACTTTGACCCGGTTGGCCATTCCGCCATGCACCAGCGCCTCGTTGAGCGACTTGTAGGCATCCTGCAGGCCGACATATTTGCCGACCACGCCGATCGTCACTTCACCCTCGGGATTGTGCAGCCGGTCGGCGATGTCGTGCCAGCGGCGCAGATCGGGCGCGAGGCCGGGGGTGATGCCGAAGGCGCGCAGCACTTCGAAATCCAGCCCCTCGCCGTGATACTGCAGCGGCACCTCGTAGATGCTCTTCGCGTCGAGCGCGGGGATCACCGCTTCCTTGCGGACGTTGCAGAAGGCGGCGATTTTGGCGCGCTCACCCTCGGGCAGGGGATGCTCGCAGCGGCACAGCAGGATGTCCGGCTGCACCCCCAGCGCGGTCAGTTCCTTGACGCTGTGCTGGGTCGGCTTGGTCTTGAGCTCGCCGGCCGCCGCGATGTATGGCACCAACGTGACGTGAATGAACACCGTCTGGTCGCGGCCGAGGTCGTTGCGCAGCTGGCGGATCGCCTCGATGAACGGCAGGCTCTCGATATCGCCGACCGTCCCGCCGATTTCGCACAGCACGAAATCGAGATCGTCGGTATCGGCCCGGGCGAATTCCTTGATCGCGTCGGTGACATGCGGGATCACCTGCACCGTCGCGCCAAGGTAGTCGCCCCGGCGTTCCTTGGCGATGATACCCTGATAGATCCGGCCCGAGGTAACGTTGTCCGACTGGCGCGCGGAAACCCCGGTGAAGCGCTCGTAATGCCCGAGGTCGAGATCGGTCTCGGCCCCGTCGTCGGTCACATAAACTTCGCCGTGCTGGTAGGGGCTCATCGTCCCGGGATCGACGTTCAGATAGGGGTCGAACTTGCGGATTCGCACGCGATAGCCACGCGCCTGCAGCAGCGCCGCGAGGCTTGCCGCCATCAGACCTTTGCCAAGCGAGGAGACCACGCCGCCGGTGATGAAAATAAACCGCGCCATGGGATTAAAGCCTTAGTCGCTCGAAGGGGGATAGAGCAAGTGCGCGGATGGGCAATCCACAGCTGTCCTGCGAACTGCCCGGCCAAAACGATCCCCGCTCCCGCAGTCGGCGGGCGCGGCAGACCGGAACTTGCAGGGCTTACTGCTTGGCGGCGCCAGACAGCGGATCGGCCGGAGTCGGCGCTGCCGCCGGAGTGACCGGAACGCCCGCAGCAGGCGCAGGAATGCCTGCAGGTGCCGCAGCGCCCGCAGCAGGCGCCAGCGGATCGACCGGCGCGGCCTTGCGTTCAAGCGTGGTATCGATCTCGCGTCCGCCGACTGTCTGCACAGCCAGCGCCGCCAGCGCGATCGACAGCACCACGAACAGCGTCGCGAGCACCGCCGTGGCACGGGTGAGGAAATCAGCCGCGCCGCGCGCGGACATCAGCCCCGCCGGGCTACCGCCCACGCCAAGCCCGCCGCCCTCCGACTTCTGCATGAGGATCACGGCCACCAGCAAGGCGGCGACGATCGCCTGGACGACGGTCAGGAAGATAAAAAGCGACATGGATCGGACCCGGGAATAGTGCTGTGTGGGCCGCATCTAGGCGTGCGGAGCGCCATGCGCAAGGTTTGGACATTCAGGCCCGTTGCCGAGATACCTGTTTCGTCATTGCGAGCGAAGCGAAGCAATCCAGAGCCGTCGTGCGTGCCCCCTGGATTGCTTCGGGGCTTCCCCCCTCGCAATGACGAAGGGTGGGAGTGACTTGCCTGTCTCGCTGTTTCAATCCTCGGTGGGGGTGGCCGCCGCGCTGATGATGGTGGCGAAACTTTCGGCGGCCAGGCTCGCGCCGCCGACCAGCGCCCCGCCAACCTCGTCAGCGGCGAGCAGTTCCGAGGCGTTGCCGGCATTGACCGAGCCGCCATAGAGGATGCGTACCCCCGCACCGGCTTCGCCGTAGATCTCGGCCAGCTTGCCGCGGATCGCGCGGTGCATCGCGCCGACGTCCTCGACCGAAGGGACCCGCCCGGTGCCGATCGCCCAGACCGGCTCATAGGCCACGGACAGCCTCGCCGCCGCATCCTCGCCGCGCGGCAACGAACCTTCGAGCTGTGCACATACAACCGCCTCAGCCTGGCCCGAATCGCGCTCCGCCTCGGTCTCGCCGACGCAGAGGATCACGCCCAGCCCAGCTTCCAGCGCCGCAACGGCCTTGGCCTGAACA
>CANJSX010000129.1 GCA_947477055.1 Sphingomonadaceae bacterium
TCGAGAGCGAGCCGTGATGGATCGCGATTGGCAGCTTGTCGTCATTGGCATCCCACAGTAGCTCGAAAATGTACTCAGCCAGAAACCGCGTGTTGGTGAAGATCAGCGTGGTGCGGTGCGCGCGGATCGCCGCGTAAAGCTGTGGCACGGCCCAGCTGGCGGCATGCCCACTCCATGGGACGCGGGCTTCCTCGGGCAGCAGGATTTCCACTTCTGGTGTCGCGCCCGGCTCGCCTTCGACCAATCGCACCGTTGCCGTCGCCCCGGCGGGCGCGAGCCAGCAGCGGTATTCCTCAGGGTCCGCCAGTGTCGCCGACAGGGCGGTGCGCTGCATCCCCGGGGCGATGCCCTGCAACCGGGCGAGCGACAGCGCCAGCAAGTCGCCGCGCTTGCCGGCGGCGAAGGCGTGAACCTCGTCGATCACGACCCGCTGCAGGTCTGCGAACATCGTCGCCGCCTCGGGGTAGCTCAGCAGCAGCGAGAGCGATTCGGGCGTGGTCAGCAGCACATGCGGCGGGCGGACGCGCTGGCGGGCCTTGCGGTCCGACGGCGTATCGCCGCTGCGCGTCTCGACCCGGATCGGCAGGGCGAGGTCGTCGATCGGCGCCATCAGATTGCGCTGCACATCATGCGCCAGCGCCTTGAGCGGCGAGACATAGAGCGTGTGCAGCCCCTCGGGCGAAGCCTCGCCGGCAAGGCGGGAAGGGGTGAAAGCGGCCAGCGTCGGGAGAAAGCCCGCCAGCGTCTTGCCCGCGCCGGTATCGGCCACCAGCAGCGCATAATCGCCGGCATCCGCTGCTTCCAGTAACTCGCGCTGGTGCCGCCGCACCCGCCAGCTGCGCGCCGTGAACCAGGCTTCAAGTTCGGGAGGGACGATGCCGGTCATGGTCCGCCAAGGGTAGCAGCCTGCCGGACCCTCGCCCAGCCGGGGCTTTCACTTGCCGCTGCCGCTGCGCCGCGCCATGCTGGGGTCATGGACTTTTCCCTGCTGGGCCCCTTCCGCGACTATGGCGGCTTCGCCCTGGCGCTGGCGCTGGGCCTGCTGATCGGGCTGCAGCGCGGCTGGGTGCTGCGCGATCAGGCGGCCGGATCGCGCTTCGCCGGATTCCGCACCTATGGCCTGCTCGGTCTGGCCGGGGGGCTCGGTGGCTTCCTCTCGACCCGGGCGCAGGGACCGGCGACGATCGTGCTGGCGGCCAGTGCGGCGCTGGTGGTCGCCGGCTACTGGCGTTCGAGCCAGCGCAATCCCTCGATCAGCGGCACCGCCAGCCTCAGCGGATTGATCACCATGGCCTGCGGATTCCTCGCCGCGACCGATTACGAATTGCTGGCGACTGCCGCGGCGAGCGTGATGGTGCTGCTGCTCGCGCTGCGGACCCAGCTCCACGGCTGGGTCGGGCGGCTCGACGAGAAGGAGGTCATGGCGGTTGCGCGCTTTGCCCTGATCGCGCTGGTGATCCTGCCGATGCTGCCGGACCGGCCCTATGGGCCATACGATACGTGGAACCCGCGCCAGTTGTGGCTGGTGGTGGTGCTCGTCTCGGGCTTTTCCTTCGCCGGCTACATCGCCGCCCGGCGGCTGGGCGCGACGCGGGGGATCATCGCCACCGCGGCGGCCGGGTCCGCGGTATCGTCAACTGCAGTCACTGCATCGATCGCCCAGCGCATGCGCGAGAGCGAGACTGCACTGCCAATCCACGGCGCGGCAATCTTGGCGGCTTCGAGCGTGATGTTCGCACGGGTGCTGGTGCTGACGGCGCTCCTCGCGCCCTTCGCGCTGCCGATGCTGGCGCGGCTGGTGGCGCCCGGGCTGCTGGCCAGCCTGCTCGCGACCGGCTGGTTCCTGATGCGCTCGCGTGATGGCGGAGTGGCGACCGATGGTTCGTCGAAGGTGCGCAACCCCTTCGACCTTGGCCCCGCGCTGGTGCTGATGGGCCTCGTCATGGTGCTGACGCTGATCGCCCGCTTCGTGCTTGACCGCTTTGGCGACGCCGGGCTGGCGCTGGTGCTGGCGATCACTGGCACGGTCGACGTCGATTCCGCGATCATCACCATGGGCACGCTGCCGCCCGGCACGCTCGACGCGAAGATCGCCGGGCTGGTGCTGCTGCCGCCGATCGTGCTCAACACGCTGTTCAAGGCCGGCGCGACGCTGAGCATCGCCGGATGGCAGCGCGGGCGCAATGCGGCGCTGGCGCTGGCTGCCGCAGCGCTGGCCTCAACCGCAGCAGTGCCGGTGTTCTTTTAGATCGTGAAGCTCTCGCCGCAGCCGCAACTGCCCTTGGCGTTGGGGTTTTCGAACACGAACCCGGCCGCGAAATCATCCTCGACCCAGTCCATCGTGCTGCCGACAAGGTAAAGCACCGAAGCGCCATCGATGAAGAAGGTGCCGCCGGGCGTCTCGATCCGCTCGTCGAAAGCCTGCGCCTCGGTGACGTAATCAACCGAATAGGCCAGGCCCGAGCAGCCCCGGCGCGGGGTTGAGAGCTTGACGCCAACAGCGTCCTCCGGCGCAGCCGACATCAGCGCGGCAATCCGCGCCTCGGCGGCGGGGGTCAGGATGACGGCAGCAGGGAGCTGGCGGATCTTGGTTTCGCTCATCACAACATTCCCAGTTCGAGGCGGGCTTCGTCGGTCATCTTGGCCATGTCCCAGGGCGGATCCCAGACGAGATTGACCTCGGCATCGCGCACCCCGGGCACCGAACTGACCCGCAGCTCGACCTCGCCGGGCATCGATTCGGCCACCGGGCAATGCGGCGTGGTCAGCGTCATGGCGACCACCACGCCGCCCTCGTCATCGACCTCGACCCCGTAGATCAGGCCGAGATCGTAGATGTTCACCGGGATTTCCGGATCGAAGATCTCCTTGAGCGCGGCAATCACCCCGTCATATATCGCCCCGCCGGGCTCGCCGGGGGTCAGGTCCTGCGGCTTCTCTGCAAGGAAGCCCTCGAGGTAATCCTTCTTGCGCTCCAGCTTGGTTGCTGGCGCTTCGATATGCTCAACCTTCGCGCGCGGCGGGGTCGGAACGCTGTCGACTTCCTCGACGGTGAATCTGGGCTCTTCGCCGGTCATCCGAAAATCCTCCTGGTGCGCTCGATCCCCCGGATCAGCGCGGCAATGTCATCCTCGCCGCTGTAGAGCCCGAAGCTCGCCCGCGCGGTGGCGGGGACGCCGAGGTGCTCCATCAGCGGCTGGGCGCAGTGGTGCCCGGCCCGGATCGCGACACCTTCCTCGTCCAATATGGTGCCGAGGTCGTGCGGATGCACCCCCTCCAGCGCAAAGCTGACGATCCCGGCGCTGTCTTCCGGCCCGAACAGGGTCAGCGAATTGATCCGCGCCAGCTCGGCCCGGGCCTGCGCCACCAGCGCCGCCTCATGGGCATGGATCGCCGGCAGGCCGATCGCGGACACATAGTCCACCGCCGCGCCCAGCCCGATCGCCTCGACAATCGCCGGGGTGCCGGCCTCGAAACGCTGCGGCGGCGGGGCATAGGTGGTGCGCGCGAAACTCACCTGGTCGATCATCGAGCCGCCGCCCTGCCAGGGCGGCATCGCATCGAGCAGCTCGGCCCGCGCCCACAAGGCGCCGATCCCGGTCGGTCCATAGAGCTTGTGCGCGGAGAAGACGTAATAGTCACAACCCAGCGCCGCGACATCGACCGGCAGCCGCGGCACCGCCTGACAGCCATCGACCAGCAGCTGCGCCCCGACGCTATGCGCGAGGTCCGCCGCGCGCCGCACATCGAGCTGCGATCCGAGCACGTTGGAGACATGCGCGAAGGCGACCATGCTGTGCTCGGGGGTGAGCATCCGCTCCGCCGCATCCAGATCGATGCATCCGTCGGCGGTCAGCGGGCAGACATCGACCTGCCAGCCGGCGAGCTGCCAGGGGACGATGTTCGAATGATGCTCCAGCACCGAAAGCAGCACCCGGCGCCTTCTACCGGCAGCGCTCGGGTGGCTGTAGGCAACCAGGTTGATCGCCTCGGTCGCGCCTCGGGTGAAGACCACCTCATCCTCGCTCCCGCCGATGAAACTCGCCACCTTGCGGCGTGTCGCCTCATAGGCGAGCGTCATCTCGGCCGAGCGGGCATAGACCCCGCGGTGCACCGTCGCATAGTCGCGGCCCATGGCATTGACGGTCGCGTCGATCACCGCCTGCGGTTTCTGCGCGGTAGCGGCGGTATCGAGATAGTGCCAGCCGCCGGCGAGGCTAGGGAAATCAGCCTTGAGCGCGGCGGGGGTCAGCGTGGCCAGCGTCATACCATCCCCCCCAGCCGCTCGAGCGCGAGGGCGAGCAGGCGCTCTTCCTCCTCGGCGCCGGCAAAGGCTTCGGCGATGAAGGCCTGCAGCATCAGCTTCTTCGCCTCGGGCGGAGCGATCCCGCGCGATGCCATGTAGAACAGCCCGTTCGCGTCGAGCTCGCCCACCGCGCAGCCATGGGCGCATTTGACGTCGTCGGCATAGATCTCGAGTTCGGGCTTGGCATTGGCCGTGGCGGTGCGGCTGAGCAGCATGGCGCGGACCGATTGCTCGCTGTCAGTGCCGTTGCTCCCGCGCGCCACCGCGACCTTGCCGAGATAGGTGCCGGTGGCGTGCCCCGCCAGGACCGAGCGCACTACTTGCCGGCTCACCGCATCGGGCGCCGCATGTGTGACTTCGGTGATCAGCTCAAGCCGCTGCTCGCCTGCGCCAAGCTGCGCCGCGCCCAGCGTGAAGCGGGCGCCTTCATGCAAGGTCACGCGCAGCGCGATCCGGCCATAGCCGCCGCCCGCGTTGAGAATGCGCAGATCGAATTCCGCCCCCGCCTCCAGCACGATCGCCAGCTCGCGCGCCACCGGACCCGCGCCGGTTTCGACCAAGCTGAGCGTGGTGCTTTGCCCGCTGGGGACGAGGATCTCCTCGACCGCCACCGGCCAGACCTGCGCCAGCGCGGCCAGATCCGCATAGCGGAAGACCTCATCCTTGCGGGTCGGGAGGGCGAGTGCCTGGGTCACGCCGCGACCGCCTCGTAGCCCTCTTCCTCCAGCTGCAGCGCCAGCTCCGGACCGCCGGTCTTGACGATCCGCCCGCCTGCAAGGACATGGACGAAGTCGGGCTTCACATAATCGAGCAGCCGCTGATAATGCGTGATCAGCAGCACAGCCTTGTCAGGCCGGCGCATGATCGCATTGATCCCTTCGCCCACCACCCGCAGCGCGTCGATGTCGAGGCCGGAGTCCGTCTCGTCGAGCACCGCCAGCTTCGGATCGAGAATGCCCATCTGCA
>CANJSX010000130.1 GCA_947477055.1 Sphingomonadaceae bacterium
CCCTCGGCCAGCATCATTCCCGCGTCCTCGGGTTCGACCGTGCCATGGGTGTGGATGTCGATCAGCCCGGGCAGCACCAGTCGCCCACCGGCATCGACCACCTTCGCGTTGCCGGCCGGGATCGAAGGAGCCAGTGCCGCGATCCGCCCCCCGGCAATCGCGACATCAAGGAACTCGTCGATCCGCCGGGCCGGGTCGATTACCCGTCCGCCCTTGATGACGAGATCGGGCGATGCCTCCTTCGCAAAGGTGGCCATTGGCACCAGCGCCGCCGCACCGGCCATGGCCATGAAATCCCGGCGATCCGGCATCGCAATATCTCCCCTGTTTCGTTGCTTTGTTAAAGGATAGCCGATCAGCTTGGCGGAATGAAGGCCTGGCAGATCGCCTGAAACGCCTCCAGCGCCTCCGCCCGGGCGCAATGCGCGGCGACGGCGTGATAGTCCGCCAGCTTGACCAGCGGTGCATAGGCTTCCGAGAGGAAGCGCGAGACGCAGGCGACCGCGATGTCGTCATGTCCCGGCCCTTCGCCGTGTCACCAGGCGCTGGTGCGCTGCGCACATTCCACGTCGAGCGCGGTGAGACCGGCGACAATCTGCCCCTCGCTACGCGCCACGAACATGGGATCGAGCGGCGCTCCGAAAAGTTTGGCGTAAAAGAAGCTGACGGCCTTCTCCGCCGTGCCGGTGGCCAGCGCGATCCGGTGCAGGGCGGCACGGCGCGCCGGGCCGGAGGGGGCGATCAACGCGCTTTCGCGGCCGTGGACTTCATCGAGATGATCGAGGATCGCGCCGCTGTCGATCAGCGCCTCGCCGCCCGCCAGCACCAGCGTCGGCACCCGGCGCAGCGGGTTCTTGTCGACGAAGCGGTCCGAATCGCCGAAGGTGGAGAAGGGCAGGTGCTGGAACTTCATGCCATAAAGCGTCAGCGCGATGCCGACGCGGCGGACGAAGGGACTGTCGAACTGGCCGATGAGTTGCATGGGCGACAGCTTATTGCTGTGTTCGGTGCTTGACCACTGCCACTGCACTGTTTAGCCGCTCGATTAAATCCACACTTCGGAGTCCCCCGCATGAAGCTAGACAACACCATCGCCGCCGTCGTCACCGGAGGTGCCTCGGGCCTGGGCGAAGCCACCGCCCGCGCGCTGGCCGCGAAGGGCGCGAAGGTCGCCATTTTCGACATGAATGCCGAGCGCGGCGAGGCGATTGCGGCGGAGATCGGCGGCGTCTTTTGCGCGGTCAATGTGACCGACGACGCCAGCGTGATCGCCGGCTTCGCCAAGGCCCGCGCCGCTCACGGGCAGGAGCGGATCCTCGTCAACTGCGCCGGCATCGCCACCGCGATCAAGACCGTCGGCCGCGACCGCGAGACTGGGGCGATCAAGGGCTATCCGATGGATGCCTTCGAGAAGGTGATCGCGGTCAACCTCGTCGGCACCTTCCGCTGCATCGCCAAATGCGTCGAAGGGATGCTCACGCTCGATCCGATCGACGCCGACGGTCAGCGCGGCGTGATCATCAACACCGCCTCGGTCGCTGCGCAGGACGGGCAGATGGGCCAGGCGGCTTACACTGCCTCCAAGGCCGGCGTGCTCGGCATGACGCTGCCGATCGCGCGCGACCTGATGAACGAGGGCATTCGGGTCAACACCATCCTGCCGGGCATCTTCATGACCCCGATGATGGCCTCGCTCCCGCCCAAGGCGCAGGAATCGCTCGCCGCCGCGATCCCCTTCCCGAAACGGCTCGGCCGGCCTGAGGAATATGCCCAGACCGCGCTGTTCCTGATCGATCACGACTATATCAACGCCGAGCACATCCGCATGGACGGTGCCATCCGCATGGGTCCGAAGTAAGGCAAGCCGAATGGCACAGGGAGACATCACCGACCCGCCCGGCGCGCGCGAGAAGCTGCTGGAGACGACCAGCGCGATCATGCGCGAGGGCGATGTCGTCGATATCTCGCTGTCCGAACTGTCGCTGCGCTCGGGGCTCAATTCGGCGCTGGTGAAATACTACTTCGGCAACAAGGCCGGGCTGCTGATGGCCCTGCTTGACCGCGACTGGCAGGCGATCGTCACCAGCGTCGATGCGCTGGTGGCCAAGGACGGCTGGGACCCGGAAGCCAAGCTGCGGCGGCATATCTCCAAAGTCGTCGATACCTTTTACGCCGTGCCCTATCTCAACCGGCTGACCATGCGCATGGTCCGCGAAGGCAGCCCGACCGACGCCAAGCGCATCGCCGATTCCTACCTCTCGCCGATGTACCGCGCCTATGAGCAGTTGATCGGCGACGGGGTGAAGGCTGGGGCGTTCCGTCCGGTCGATCCGCAGCTGTTCTACTTCACCGTGACCGGCGCGGTAGACCGGTTCTTCTCGGCCCGGCTGGTGCTGCAGCACTGCTTCGACACCGACACGCTGACCGAGGGGCTGCGCGACCGCTATCGCGAGCATACGATCGACATCATCATGGCGGGCATCCTTGCGCGGTAGTGTGCCCGAAGGCGGCTGGTGCATCGGCGTCATCGGTGGTTCGGGGCTGTCCGACGGCATCGGGCTGGAGGATGCGCAGGAAATCGCGGTGGCGAGCCCGTTCGGCGAGCCGTCCGGGCCGGTGACGCTGGGGACGCTCGCGGGCATCCGCTTCGCCTTCCTCGCCCGCCACGGCAAGGGGCACCGCATTCCACCCTCCGCAATCAACTTCCGGGCCAATATCGACGTGCTCAAGCGCTGCGGGGTGACAGATGTGCTGGCGCTCTCGGCAATCGGGTCGCTGCGCGAGGAGCTGGCGCCGGGGGATTTCGTCGTGCCGGATCAGTTCATTGATCGCACCACCCGGCGCGAGGGGAGTTTCTTCGGGCCGGGGCTGGTTGCCCATGTCAGCCTCGCCGATCCGGTCTGCGCGCGGTTCTCGGGGCTTGCTGCAAGCGCCGCCGAGGCAGCCGGCGCCAAGGTGCATCGCGGCGGCTGCTACCTCGCGATGGAAGGGCCGCAATTCTCGACCAGCGCCGAAAGCCGGATGTACCGGCAATGGGGCGCCGACGTGATCGGGATGACGGCCATGCCCGAGGCGCGCCTCGTCCGTGAGGCCGAACTGCCCTATGCGCTGCTCGGCATGGTCACCGACTACGATTCCTGGCGCGAGAGCGAGGCGGGGGTCGAGGCTGACGATGTGATCGCCGTCATGGCCGCCAATGTCGCACTGGCGCGCACGGCAGTGTTGCGGCTGGCTGAGAACCTGACCGCCCCGCGCGAACCGGTCTCTGCCGACCGCGCGCTCGACCATGCGATCATGACCGCGCCGGCGCAGCGCGATCCGGCTTTGGTGTCCCGGCTCGATGCTGTGGCCGGCCGGGTGTTGTCGCGCTGACACGCAAGCGGCACTAATTTCGCGTCGAGGCTATATATCGAGCAGAAATGTCGTGCATTAGGGCATGGATGCAGCCTAATTGCGCTTGGCGTCGCGATTTGGTTGCATTAGAGACTAGTTATGCCCGCCCGAATATCCCGCTTGGCTGACTTCCTGCCCTACCTGCTCTCGGTCACTTCGAACGCGGTGAGCGGGCGGATTGCCGATGAATACAACGCCCGCTTCGGCCTGCGCATTCCCGAATGGCGGGTGATGGCGGTGCTCGGCGATGCCGGGGCGTTGACCCAGCGCGAGCTGGTCGGGGCGACGCTGATGGACAAGGTGGCAGTGAACCGCGCCTGCAAGGTGCTGGAGGAACGCAGCCTGATCGCGCGCAGCCCCAACACCAGCGATGGCCGCTCGCACCATCTCGAACTCACCGGGGCAGGCAAGGCGATGCACGCGCAGATCATGCCGCTGGCGCTGGAAATGGAGGCGCTGTTGTTCGATGCGCTGAACGAAGAAGAGCAGGCCACTTTCAAGGCCCTGCTCGGCCGGCTTCGCCGCCGTGTCCAGGAGCTATCCGGAGAACAGGAGTTCAGTCGATGAAGCTCGCCTCGCTACCACAGGGGCGTGATGGGCGCCTGATCGTCGTCTCGCACGACCTCGCCTGGTATACCGATGCCGATCATATCGTGCCGACGTTGCAGGCCGCGCTCGACCAGTGGGAATACTACGAGCCCGCGCTGCGCCGGCTCTCGAGCGAACTGGAAGCCGCTGCCATTCCGCAGAAGCGCTTTCACGAACGTGAGGCCGCCGCGCCCTTGCCGCGCGCATTTCAGTGGGCCGATGGCTCGGCCTATGTGAACCATGTCGAACTGGTCCGGCAGGCGCGCGGCGCCACGCTGCCGGACAGTTTCTGGCACGATCCACTGATGTACCAGGGCGGCAGCGATGATCTGCGCGGCGCTCGCGAGCCGATCACCCTGGCCGATGAGGCCTGGGGCTGCGACATGGAGGCGGAGGTCTGCGTGATCACCGGCGATGTGCCGCAGGGGGCGTCGGCGGCTGACGCGCTCGCGTGCATCCGGCTGGTCGGGCTGGTCAACGATGTGTCGCTGCGCAACCTGGTGCCGGGCGAACTCGCCAAGGGTTTCGGTTTTGTGCAGTCAAAGCCAGCCACCCATTTCTCGCCGGTCTTTGTCACCCCCGATGAGCTCGACGAAGCGTGGAGCGGGGGCAAGCTTTCCCTCACCGCGGTGGTCGATCTCAATGGGCAACCGTTCGGCCGGGCCGAGGCGGGCGAGGAGATGACTTTCGACTTCGGCACACTGATCGCGCATCTAGCCAAGACCCGGAGGATTGGCGCGGGTTCGATCATCGGTTCGGGCACGATCTCGAACCGCGATCCGGATGGCTCGCCCGGTCGGCCGGTGGCCGCCGGCGGGCGCGGCTACAGCTGCATCGCCGAACTGCGCATGGTCGAGACGATCGCGACCGGGGAAGCCAGAACACCGTTCCTCCGCTGGGGCGATACGGTGCGGATCGACATGCGCGACGCGAAGGGCCGAAGTATTTTCGGCGCCATCGAAAACGAGGTGGTGAGGGCCTGAGGATCTCACCACCTGACTTCCACCATTTCCCTTATTTGATCATCGTATCCTTGATCGAGCAGGCCGCCGGGCCAAGGATCACGACGAACAGCACCGGCAGAATGAACAGGATCAGCGGAATGTGTTCCCCGTCAGCACCAATGGCACAGATTTGAGGTTTTGAATTTAGGAGGGTTGGGGCTTCGTCGTAGTGACGAAGGAACGAAGATGAAGTCCCAGTCCTCCTTGAAAAAGTCGCTGATGAAGTCCCCTGCTGAGCGGGTGGTGA
>CANJSX010000131.1 GCA_947477055.1 Sphingomonadaceae bacterium
ATTCACCGCCGAAGCGGTGCGCGAGGTTGCCCGCATTGCCTGCCAGGTCAACGAAAGCGTCGAGAACATCGGTGCCCGCCGTTTGCAGACGGTGATGGAGAAGCTGCTTGAGGACCTCAGCTTCGAGGCCGAGGACCGGGCGGACGAGACCGTGACGGTTGATGCCGCCTATGTCCGCGACCGGCTGGCCGGGCTGGCGCAGGATAGCGACTTGTCGAAATACATTCTCTGACATGATCATCGCAGCCAGCAGCGCCGATTTCGCCGAACTGATCGCCGGCCGCGCCCCCGCGCCCTGGCGGCTGGTGCCAGACAGCGAGATCGGACCCACCGAGGTGCTGCAGATGCTGGCGGACCTCGCGGATTCGATCCGCCCGGCGTTCGATCCCGCCGCATGGCTGATTGTCGAAGGCGAAGAAGTGGTCGGCCTGCTCTCGCTGGTGCGGCCCTATGCCGATGGCGAAATCTGCATTGGCTATGGCGTCGCCCCGACGCGCCGCAATCGCGGAGCGACCGGCGATGCTGTGGCGGGCATCCTCGAATGGGCGCGCGGCGACAATAGGGTCGAGCGGGTGATCGCGGAGACCAGCCCCGCCAACATCCCCTCGCAGCGTGTGCTGGAGCGCAACGGCTTCGTCACGGTGGGCAGCAGGGTTGACGCGGAAGACGGTGACCTGCTGATATGGCAGGCGCTAACCAAGTCGCACTGATCGCTGCAAAGGATGCCCCAGATGGTCGCCACGCCCGAAGACCGCCCGATCTACCGCCTCCTCACCGGCAAGGACGACCGCGCCTTCTGCGAGCGCGTGTCCGAAGCGCTGGCCCAGGGCTGGCGGCTCTATGGCTCGCCCTCGATCGCCTGGGACACCGAGAACAGCTGCATGAAGGCCGCGCAGGCGGTGGTGTGGCATGCGGCGGATGTGGTGAAATCTTAACCCTGCGGCAGCAACCGCCTGAGCGGGCGCGCCAGCAGCGCGATCGCCAGCGCACCCAGACCCGCTAGCGCCGCGTTGATCCCCCAGTAGTGTACTGGCGACACTGTTTCATATAGCGCCCCCATGCGGCCGCTGATCAGGCTTCCGGCCGAGATCGACAGCGCCGCGACGCCCAGCAGGGTCCCGCGCAGGCGGTCGGGGGCGTGGGCGGCGTAGAGCGTGGTCTCGACCGGCACGAAATAGAGCCAGCCAGCGTTAGAGAGCAGGTGGAAGGCGAAGGCCCAGCCAAGCGCCACCTTGCCGCCATCCGCCGCCAGCGATCCGCCGACGAGCAGCAGCTCGGCCACCGCGAACAGCAGGCAGCCCGTCGCCATTTTGGCCAGCAGGCGCGGTTCGCGCCCTCGCGCGGCAAGGCGGCGCCAGTGGGTGATTACCAGCGGGGCGAGCAGGATCGGTGCGAGGCTGTCGAGTGCGGCGAGCCAGGGGACCGGCACGGAGAAGCCTAACACCATAAGGTCGGCATGGTCGCGCGCCCACAGGTTGTAGACGTTCCAGACTTGCGACTGTGCGATCCAGAAGCACACCAGCAGCGGCCAGAGCAGCAGCAGGCCCAGCACCGCGCGGCGGTCGGTTGGCGCCGGGGCTTCGGAACCGGAGCCCGCGCTGCGCCGGTCAGGCGGCAGGTGGCGCGATCCGGCGAGGTAGGTGACGAGCCCGACCAGCATGCCCACCCCGGCAAAGCCAAAGCCCGCGTGCCAGCCCCAGTATTTCGCGAGCAGTCCGGTGCTGAGCGGGGCGATGAAGCCGCCGAGGTTCACCGCCAGCGCATAGAGCTGGAAGGCATCGGCCTGTCGCCGATCGCCCGCTGCGTAAAGCGCCCTGATCTGGGCCGAAAGATTGCCGCGAAACAGCCCCGCGCCGAGGATCAGCAGCAGCAGCCCGGCCAGAAAGCTCGCATCGAAGGCGAGGGCGAAGTGCCCTGCCGTCATCAGCAGCGCACCGCTGGCGACCGCAAAGCGCCGCCCGGCCAGCCGGTCGCCGAACCAGCCGCCGATGATCGGCGTCATAGTCACCAGCGCGATGTAGATGCCGAACAGCTGCGCGGCGAAGGCGTTGGTGGAGAGCGGTCCGGTGAGCTGCTCGACCGCATTGCGAAATGCGGAAAGCCCGATCACCCGCTCTGCCCGGCCCGGCTGGAGCAGCTCGCCGGAAGCATAGAGCACCAGCATCGCCTGCATCCCCTTGAACGAGATGCGCTCCCACAGCTCGGTCCCGGCCAGCACCCACAGCCCGGCGGGATGGCCGAAGCGTTCGGTCTGCGCCGGGGGAGGGCTCACAGGGTTTAGCGACGTTCCAGGACGGCCAGACCCGCGCGGGCGCAGCGTTCGTCGGTGTCCTGGCTGGGTGCGCCGCCGGCAGCAATTGCGCCATTGGCGTAGGGCACCCCGCCGCCGAACCCGATCAGCGTCGGGTCGGTGGTCAGCTGGCGGGCGAGATCGGGGTTGGTCTTGGCCTCATCGCGCACCGCGGCGCTGGGCTTGCCGAACTTGAGCGCGGTTGCGGCCTTGCGCCGGGCGAAATCGGCGAAGAGCCCGCGTCCGCCGTCGCCGACTTCGAGCAGCTTCACCCCGCCGGCCGAATCCAGGATTGCCACCGCGATCGGCGTTCCGCGGCAGGCCTTGAACGCGGCCGCTGCGGCCTTCTGCGCCTTTTCCAGCGTCGGCCCGGGAGCGGGCGGCGGCATCTGTGCGGCGAGCGGGGCGGCGGTCAGCAGGGTGAGGGCAAGGGCGGGTATCAGGCGCATAGTAGGATCCCCTCTCGATTTGCACCGATAGGAGCGATTGCAGCGGGCATGTCAATGGCCTCCAGCGGCGTGGAGGGGGCTATTCCGCCGCCTCGTTCAACCCTTCCGCCTCGTTGGCCTGGCGCGACCACATCTCGGCGTAGAGCCCGTCACGGCGCAGGAGCTGGGCGTGGGTGCCGCTTTCTGCCAGACGGCCATCGTTGAGCACGAGGATCGTGTCGGCATCGGCGATGGTCGAGAGGCGGTGCGCGATCGAGAGGCTGGTGCGGCCGGTCGCGACGGCGTGGAGCGTGGTCAGGATATCCTGCTCGGTGCGGGTATCGAGCGCGCTGGTGGCTTCATCGAGCAGCAGGATCGGCGGGTTCTTGACCAAGGTGCGGGCGATGGCGACGCGCTGCTTCTCGCCCCCCGAAAGCTTGAGCCCGCGTTCGCCGACTTCGGTGGCGAAGCCCTGAGGCAGCCGCTCGATTAGCGGCCAGAGCGCAGCGGCGCGTGCGGAGGCCTCGACCTCGGCCTCACCGGCACCGTCGCGGCCATAGGCGATGTTGTAGCCGATGGAGTCGTTGAACAGCACCGAATCCTGTGGGACGATGCCGATCTGGGCGCGCAGCGAAGCCTGCGTCACCTTGGCAATATCCTGCCCGTCGATCAGGATCCGGCCTTCCCAGGGATCGTAAAAACGGAATACCAGCCGCGCGATCGTGCTCTTGCCCGCGCCGGATGGGCCGACGATGGCGACTTGATTTCCGGCGGGGACTTCGAACGACAACCCGTGCAGGATCGTGCGATCCCGGTCATAGCCGAACACGACATTGTCGAAGACCAGGGTAGCACGATCGATGATCAGCGCGGGCGCGCCGGGCGCGTCCTGCACTTCCACCTCGGTGTCGATCAGCGAGAACATCGCCGCCATGTCGATCATGCCCTGGCGGATCGTGCGATAGACCATGCCGAGCATGTCGAGCGGGCGGAACAGCTGGGTAAGGTAGGTTTGGACGAAGATCAGCTGGCCGGCGGTATACTTGCCCTGCATCCAGCCCCACACCGTCCACGCCAGCGCGCCGGCCATCAGCAGGTTCACCACCAGCGCCTGCACGATATTGAGCAGGCCGAGGCTGTTCTCGCTCTTCACCGCGGCCTTGGCATAGGCACCGGTTGCCTGCGCATAGCGGGCCTCTTCACGCGGTTCAGCCGAGAAGTATTTCACCGTCTCATAGTTGAGCAGCGAATCCACGGCGCGGGACAGGGCCTGGCCGTCGAGCCGGTTCATCCGCTCGCGCAGATGGGTGCGCCATTCGGTGATCGTGCGGGTGACCCAGATATAGGCGACAACCGCCACCGCAGTTGCCGCCACCAAACCCCAGCCGAAGTTGAGCTGGAAGATGATGGCGACGCCGACCAGTTGCAGCACGGTCGGCGCGATGTTGAACAGCATGAAGTAGAGCATCGTGTCGATGCTCTTGGTCCCGCGCTCGATCACCTTGGTGACCTCGCCGGTGCGCCGCGCGAGGTGGAAGCGCAGCGAGAGGCGGTGCAGGCGGTGGAAGACGTTTTCGGCCAGCTGGCGGGTCGCATCCTGCCCGACGCGCTCGAACACGATGTTGCGCAGATTGTCGAGCACCACGCCGCCGAAGCGGCCAGCAGCATAACCCAGCACATAAAGCAGCACGAGTTGCCCGATCACCGGCCCCTTGAGCGTCATCGCATCGATGGCCCATTTGAGCAGGTAAGGCAGCACGAACTGCGTCGCGGTCGAGAGCAGGATGAAGCCCAGCGCCGCCACGATACGCCAGCGCAGTGCGGGATTGTCGGCCGGCCAGAGGTAGGGAAGGAAACGCCGCAGCGTGCCCCAGCCCTGAAGGTCGGAGGTCGATCTCGGGCTGGGCGTTTCCGGCGGCATGGGCGCTATTTAGGGACTAAGCGCGAAATGGGAAGGCGCGGCCTGCGCCTTTGCCGGGTTAGAATTCCCGTCCGTTGATCCGTCCGGTGATCGAACGGTTATAGGGATCGGCGCTGGCCGGCACGTCGAACAGGATCTTCCGCGTGGAAAAGTCGATGGCGACGCGCTTGAAAACCCGCAGCTCGCGCATGCCAAGGAATAGCGCTGGTTTCTGGTCGAGCCCCAGGTAGACGAAGGGCAAGGCATCGGCATAGGCGATGGCGATATTGTTGATCGTGCCGCCGCCGTTGCTGCCGCCGATGGTGAGGCTGCGGCCGATGGCAAAATCAGCCGGCAATTCCTCTCCCGTCACGCCGCGCAGGGTGCCGTGCTCCACGCCGAAGCGGTGGGACAGCGCGCGTTGCAGGGCGCGGTTGCCGATCGAATTTTCGGAGCCGGTATCTATGATGATATCGGTCAACACGCCGTCGATCTTGGCGTTGGTCATGATCAGCTGGCCGCTGCGGCGCTTGGCGGTGACGATGATCTCGTAGCCGCGATTGCCGCCGAGCGACTTGGCATCGTCGATCGCCATGACGTTG
>CANJSX010000132.1 GCA_947477055.1 Sphingomonadaceae bacterium
AAGGCGATCGAGCGGCCCGTGATCATCATCACCTCGAACGCCGAGAAGGAGCTGCCCGACGCCTTCCTGCGCCGGTGCGTCTTCCACTACATCGAGTTCCCGGACCCGAAGCTCATGGTCGAGATCGTCAAGGTCCACTTCCCCGACCGCGCGACGATGCAGGCGATCATCGACGTCCATTTCCCCGGCATCCAGAAGACGCTGGTGAGCAAGGCGATGGAGATCTTCTACGAGGTTCGCGAAGTCCCCGGGCTCAAGAAGAAGCCCTCGACCAGCGAGCTGCTCGACTGGCTCAAGCTGCTGCTCAACGAGGACATGCCGCTCGACGTGCTGCAGAACCGTGATCCCGCCAAGGCGCTCCCGCCGCTGCACGGGGCTTTGCTCAAGAACGAACAGGACGTGATGCTGTTCGAACGCCTCGCCTTCATGGCGCGGCGCAACGCTTAGGAGACATCTCATGCCTCACCATGGAGGGTGCCTGTGCGGCGCAATCCGCTACAGCGCTGCGGTCGAGCCGATTGGAGCGCGTATGTGCTGGTGCCGGGATTGCCAGTACATCGCCAGCGGTTCGGCCACGGTCAACGTGCTCTTTCCAGACGATGCCGTGGAGTTCAGCGGCGAAGTTAGCCTGTTCGTGCGCGTCGCCGATAGCGGAAATACCGTGCATCGCGGCTTCTGCCCAACCTGCGGCGCGCAGATTTACAGCCGCACGGTCCAGCCAAAGGGTGCGCCGATACGCATCCGCGCAGGCACGTTGGACAACCCCGAACTCTGCGCACCCAGCGCCGTGATCTGGGCAGACAGCGCGCCAAGCTGGGCACCAATGGACCCCTCTCTGCCCCGCCACGGCAAAGGACCGCCGGCCTGAGACCGGGTCAGATCCCCGAAACGTTGGCGATTTCTACG
The DNA here is from genome assembly GCA_947477055.1 of Sphingomonadaceae bacterium. Classification (GTDB taxonomy): domain Bacteria; phylum Pseudomonadota; class Alphaproteobacteria; order Sphingomonadales; family Sphingomonadaceae; genus Novosphingobium. The sequence goes on from CANJSX010000132.1 coordinate 907, forward strand.
TCCGGCGTGGCATCGAGCACGGCCTGCGCGCGCTTGCGCTGGGATTCCTTGAAGATGCCGTGGGTAACGATGTAGGTCTGGTTGGCGAGGATCGCATCGGCGACCATGTTGCCGACCTCCTCGGGTTCCATCCACCAATCGCCGACCTGCCGCTCCGCCAGCTTGGCCTCGCTTTCGACAAAGCCGCTATCGCCGCGCAGGTGTTCGGGCCGGTTCTGGTTGGCCTGGTGGATGTTCGACTTGATCGGCCCCGGCAGCAGGATCGAAACGCCGATGCCCTGCTCGCCAAGCTCCGGCTTCACTGCCTCGGAATAGTGGCACACCGCGGCCTTGCTGGCGGCGTAGATCGCCATATGCGCGGGCATCACCACCTCTGCGGCGAGCGACGAGGTGGAGACGATGTGCCCGCCCCGGCCATGTGCGATCATCTGCGGCAGGAAGCTGACGAAGCCATTGATTACCCCGCCGACATTGACGCCGAAGCCAAAATCGTAATCGGCGTAGGTGGCCTTGAGCACCGGACCTTCCAGGCCGACGCCGGCATTGTTGATCAGGATGTCGATCCCGCCGAACTCGGCCAGCATCTTCTCCGCCGCCGCGGCATAGGCAGCGCGATCGCAGACATCGAGCCGCAGCGCGCTGACGGCGTTGCTGCGCCCGGCGCCGGCGAACTGGGCCATCGCATTGTCGATATGGTCGGGCCTGAAATCCGCAATCACGACCTGGCAGCCGCGCTCGACCAGCACTCTAACGATACCCAGGCCTATCCCACTGGCACCTCCGGTGACGAAGGCGACACGGCCGGCAAGATCGGTAATGGGCATGTTGGCAATCCTCTCAACTTTCTATCGATTGTTAGCAATACATACGAAAATTGCAATGCGCCGCAAACAACGAAAAGGGCCGCGAGGTTGCCCTCGCGGCCCCAATCTTCAGCCTGTCGACCAGTCCTTAGTCGTCGGACTTGAGGAACGCCGGCATGTGGTCCGGATTGCCGCCCTCTTCACGACGCGGGCCGCGATCACCACCTTCACGGCGGGGACCACGATCGCCGCCACCATCGCGGCGCGGGCCACGATCGTTGCCGCGGGGGCCACGGCGATCGCCGCGATCCCCGCCTGGACGATCACCGCGCGGTTCACGCGGTTCGCGCGGCGGGCGGGTATCTTCCAGCTCGGCGCCGGTTTCCTGATCGACCACCCGCATCGACAGGCGAACCTTGCCACGCGGATCGATCTCGAGCACCTTGACCTTCACGGCCATGCCTTCGGAAACCACATCGGTCGGCTTCTCGACCCGCTCGTTCCTCATTTCGGAGACGTGGACGAGACCGTCCTTGCCACCCATGAAGTTCACGAAGGCGCCGAAATCGACGATGTTGACGACCTTGCCGTCATAGACCTTGCCGACTTCCGCTTCCTCGACGATGCCGAGGATCCAGGCGCGGGCCGCTTCGATCTGGTTAAGATCGGACGAGCTGATCTTGATCAGGCCCTCGTCGTCGATGTCGACCTTGGCGCCGGTTTCAGCGACGATCTCGCGGATCACCTTGCCGCCGGTGCCAATGATGTCGCGGATCTTCGACTTGTCGATCTGCAGCGTTTCGATGCGCGGGGCGTGAGCGGAAAGCTCGGTGCGGGCAGAGCCCAGCGCCTTGGTCATCTCGCCGAGGATATGCGCGCGGCCTTCCTTGGCTTGATGGAGCGCAGCCGCGAAGATTTCCTTGGTGATCCCGGCAACCTTGATGTCCATCTGCATCGTGGTGATGCCTTCGGAGGTTCCGGCCACCTTGAAGTCCATGTCGCCGAGGTGATCTTCATCACCCAGGATGTCGGACAGCACGGTGAAATCATCGCCTTCGAGGATCAGCCCCATCGCGATGCCCGAAACCGGACGCTTGAGCGGCACGCCTGCGTCCATCATCGCCAGCGCACCGCCGCAGACGGTCGCCATCGAGGACGAACCGTTGGACTCGGTGATGTCCGAAACCACGCGGATGGTATAGGGGAACTCTTCCTTGCTCGGCAGCACGGCCTGCAGCGCGCGCCAGGCAAGCTTGCCATGGCCGACGTCGCGACGGCTGGGAGCGCCGAAGCGGCCGACTTCACCGACCGAATAGGGCGGGAAGTTATAGTGCAGCATGAAGTTCGAAAAGCTCAGCCCTTCGAGGCCGTCGATCATCTGCTCGCTGTCCTTGGTGCCCAGCGTGGTGGTGCAGATCGACTGCGTTTCACCACGGGTGAACAGCGCCGAACCGTGGGTCCGGGGCAGGAAGCCGACGACGCTTTCGATCGGGCGGACCTGGGTGGTCGTGCGGCCATCGATGCGCTGGCCATCCTTGAGGATGGCACCGCGCACGATATCGCCTTCGACCTTCTTGACCGATTTCATCGCGACCATCTGGGTCTGCGCGTCTTCGCTGGCGAAGGCGGCCTTGGCCTTGTCGCGCGCTGCGTTGAGCGCGTTCGAGCGGGCCGACTTGTCGGTCAGCTTGTAGGCTGCGGCGATGTCCTCGCCGATCAGATCCTTGAGCTTGGCCTTGATCGCCGAATTGTCGGAAACGGCGACATCCCAGGGATCCTTGGCGGCCTTCTCGGCCAGATCGATGATCAGGTTCACGACCTTGCGGATTTCGTCATGCGCGAACATCACGGCGCCGAGCATGATTTCCTCGCTCAGCTCGCGAGCCTGCGATTCCACCATCATCACGGCATTGCCGGTGGCGGCCACGATCAGGTCGAGCGCGCCGGCGGCGGCCACGTCCTGGCGCGGGTTCAGCGTGTAGGCGCCATCGACATAGCCAACGCGGGCCGCGCCGATCGGGCCCATGAAGGGCACGCCGGAAATGGTCAGCGCGGCGGAAGCGGCGATCATCGCCAGCACGTCGGGCTCGATCTCACCGTCAAAGCTCAGCACCTGGGCGATGACGTTGATCTCGTTGTAGAAGCCTTCGGGGAACAGCGGGCGGACCGGACGGTCGATCAGGCGGGAAACCAGCGTTTCCTTTTCCGTCGCGCCGCGCTCACGCTTGAAGAAGCCCCCCGGGATACGACCCGCGGCGAAGAACTTTTCCTGATAGTGGACGGTGAGCGGGAAGAAATCCTGCCCTTCCTTGACGCTCTTGGCGGCCGTGACGGCGCAGAGCACAACAGTTTCGCCATAAGTGGCGAGGACAGCGCCGTCAGCCTGACGGGCTATGCGGCCGGTTTCCAGAGTGAGGGTCTTTCCGCCCCACTCCATCGATACGGTTTTGACGTCGAACATTTTCATTCCTTCAGCCCGCAGGCCCTATTGCGTGCGGGTTTTGCTGCCGGGGGTTCCGTCCCGGTCCGGTGCAGGGCCTTGTTATGCCCCAAGGGCTTCCGCCGAATTGCAGAAGGCCCCGAGCGCAAGAAGCGGCCTGCTCCCAGTTTATTGGGGGGGCCGCTCCAGCTTGGTTACTTGCGCAGACCGAGCTTTGCGATGAGTACGTTGTAGCGATCCACATCCTTGCGCTTGAGATAATCAAGCAGGCTGCGGCGCTTGTTGACCATCATCAGCAGGCCGCGGCGCGAATGGTTGTCCTTGTGGTGATCCTTGAAGTGACCCTGCAGCGTGTTGATGCGGCTGGTCAGGATCGCGACCTGGACTTCCGGCGAACCGGTGTCACCCTTGGCGCGGGCATTGTCTTCGATGATTTCAGTCTTCTTTTCGGCAGAAACCGACATGTCATTTACTCCGCGACATCGGGTAAGTTGATACCCCGGGCGACGCGGGCTTCTCCACCCGAAAGCTCCATGAGCGCGAGGGGAATTTTCCCGTATCGCGCCCAGTAAAGCCCGTCATCCTGGGGCAGTCCGGCTAGAACCCGGCCCTGTCGGACCATGCTTGCCTGTTCCGGACCGAGGTCAAGAGCCGGGATGTCGACCAGCCCTGCCCCCAGTGGCAAGAGTACGTTCTCAAGTGGCGCGCCCTTACCCACTTCGTTCAATTTGTCCAGAGAAATCGCCTGTTCGAGGGTGAAGGGACCGGCCTTGAGGCGGCGCAACATGGTCACATGGCCGACCGTGCCAAGGGCATGGGCAATGTCGCGCGCGAGGCTGCGGATGTAGGTGCCCTTGGAGACATGGGCGATGAGGGTGACCTCGGCCAATTCCTCCCCGAGCTTGCTCGGGGAGGGGGACCATGCCGCAGGCATGGTGGAGAGGTATTGCGCCGGGCCGCTGGCCCCCCCACCACCCCCAGGGGCGGTGGTGCCCCACCCCC
>CANJSX010000133.1 GCA_947477055.1 Sphingomonadaceae bacterium
AAGTTCAGGATGACGTAGAAAGGAAGGGATGATTACCCTTTCTCCCCCCCAAACGAAAACGGCTCCCCATCCCGCAAGGGAAGGGGAGCCGCGATCGGTTCAAGGCAGGCGTGTAACTAGCCCTTCATGCGCTTGCCGGCGATGCGGCAGCCTTCGGACATCGCGGAGAGCTTCGCCCAGACGATTTCCTCATGGCCGACGCGCGAGCCTATGCCGCAGTCGGTGCTTGCCTGAACGTTCTCCATGCCAACGAGCTTGGCATAGTTACAGAGCCGTTCGGCGACCAGTTCGGGATGCTCGACTAGGTCGGTGTAATGGCCGACCACGCCGGGGGCGATGATCTTGCCCGCCGGCAGCTTCACATTCTCGAACACGCGGTATTCATGCGCGTGGCGCGGGTTGCTTGCCTCGAAGGTGTAGCACTGGGCATTGATGCTCAGCATCTTGTCAACGATGTGCTCCAGCCCGATGTCCTGGGTGTGCGGACGGTGGCCCGAACCCCAGCAGCAGTGGAAGCGCACCTGATCTTCGGGCAGGCCACGCAGCGCGTGGTTGATCACTGCGACCGCGAAATCGAGATACTTGCGCAGGTCTTCCACCGACCAGTGCGGGTAGAAGCTCCAGGTGGTGCAGAACTCGGGCTCGTCAACCTGCACGATCAGGCCGGCATCGGTGATCGCCTTGTATTCTTCGCGCATGAGGTCGGCGACGGCGAACATGTATTCCTCTTCGTCCTTGTAGAAGAGGTTGGTCTTGCCGGCGCCCATGCTGAGCGGCCCGAGCGAGGCGACGAAGCCATCCGCGTTCGACTTGCCTTCAAGGCCCTTCTTGATCGCGTCGGTATCGGCCTTGATCAGTGCCTGGCCGGTGTAGGTGAGCGGCCCGTCGCAGACCTGCTCGCGGTCACCGAAGGTCATCCGCCCGCCACCGGGGGTCAGGAAGCCGGGGCGGATCGGGCCGCCCGAGCCGGCGAACCACAGGCCGCTCTCGTAGAAGCCCGGGAACTCCGGAATTTCGCGCTCGGCGGTGAAGCCGCGCTTGGGCTTGGCGCCAGCGGGGCGTTCACGGCTGGAGAAGCCGGTTGAACGACCACCCATGTAGGAACCGTAGTTGCCGCCTTCGGCCGCCTTCACATATTCACCGTCGTTGATGATATCGACGCCGCACTCGATCTGCTTGTCGATCACCCAGGCGACGGCGGCGGGCAGCTTGGCCTGCACTTCGGTCTGGTGTTCGCTCGCCTTCTTCAGCAGCGCGTCGAACTCGGCGGGACGGGGCAGGTTGCCGCCGTGGGTGCTCAGGAAATAATCGGTGGAACGTCTCATGTGATCAAATGTCCTCTCGGCAACGAGTCTTCGGGATGGAGGGGCGGTTTTGCCGCCTACTCTGCGAATGTCTCCGGCTCGGGATAGGCCGCAACTTTGCGGCGTAATTGTCCGCAGCGGAAAAACTTTGAACCGTCGCGCGGAAAATCACGAGGTTGGGCGGCCAATCGGCGCGCGGGGGAAATGCCGGTATTGCCGATCCTACAGCGATTCCCGCTGATCCGCGCAATCTTGCCCCAGACGGAAGAACCTCGCCGGAGCGGCGGAAGGCGGCAAGAACCGGACCGGCTGGACTGGCACCAGCCTCCACGGGTGCAGAAATTCCAAATGTGTGGAATTCCATATGGATGGCGCGCGCCACCTGCCGGCAGGGGTGCGAGTGGGCAGCTGCCCACAGCATTCGTTGGGACCGAATGTGGTTTACCATCGCACCGCCATATCCGATCCATCATGCAAGAAAAGACGAGAGGGATGCCGGTTGCCCGGATTTCGAGGTCGTCTTCACAGCGAGGATGAAAGGCGCAGTTCATGACAGCCAAGCCTGCCCAGGTGGCGAACGAAACCGATGCCGAGAAGCCGGAAACCAATTTCCGCTTCTATGACAACCGTCAGAAGTATCTGATGTTCGTCAACACCTGCTCGGAAAAGTGGGTGGTCGCCGACCGCGTTGCCCGCGAACTCAAGAATCTCGAGCCCTCGCCGCCGGCCGTGCGCTTCTTCGACGCCGGCATTGGCGACGGCACGGTACTGGCCCGCGTCATGCGCTCGATGCACACACAGTATCCGCGCCATCCCTTCCTGATCGCCGGCAAGGAGATCAGCCTCGAGGACGTCCGCCTGACCCTCGACAAGATGCCCGACCGCTTCTTCGAGCACCCCGAGACGGTGCTGGCAATCACCAACATCTCCTATGGCGAAGCGCCCTGGCTGGTTCCGGTCAAGGCCGAGTCTCGCGCCAAGATGGTGTGGAAGGAAGTCGTGCTGAAGGGCAGCACCTCGGCCGAATTCGAAAAGCAGATCCTCGCGCTGCAGCCGTTCCTGGCGCGCACCTGGCGGACCAAGACTTCGGAAAAGACCGGGAGCATGATCCCCGAGGTCCCGACCACGCTGATCATCTACCGTGAGGATTGCTCGTTCATTCTCGAAGACGTGATTCCCCGCAGGGCCGCCCCGCGCGCCGATTACGATCTCGCCATCGCCAGCCAGCCCTTCCGGCTTTCGGCCAGCACCGAATTCAAGGCCGGGCGCGTGCTCGCGCCGCTGGCCAAGGGGCTGGGCCCCAAGGGCCGGTTGCTTGGCATCCATTCGGCCGGCAACGATCCCGCGCTCGAAATCGTCCAGCAGGTCTGGCCGGACGAGGATCCCTTTACCATGTCGCGCCACATGCTGCTGGAGGCGACCAAGACCGCACTGGGCGACGAAGCGAAGAACTATCGCTTCGATCCGCTGCCCAGCTCGGAATCGCTGTTCCGCTATGAAATGCACACCCTGCCCGACGAAATCGAGAGCGAGCGGGCGAGCATCGGCACCTCGACATTGCTTGCCGCCTGGAACGCCGCTACCTACGTCGCACAGATCGACGATGCGCGGCTGGCCGAGGCGATGGGCAACCCCGCCTATCTGGAGGCAACCCGCAAGGTGCTGAGAAAGAATGGCGAACTCTGGTTCAATGACGAGAGCTATCTGATCATCCGCGAATAGCGTCGGCAACGACGCGATCTGTCCAACCATCGATATCAAGCAAGAGAGGGAGCCCCATGGCCCGTCAAGATTATCTCTTTACCTCCGAAAGCGTTTCCGAAGGCCATCCCGACAAGGTGTCGGATCAGATCTCGGACGCGATCGTCGACCTGTTCCTGTCCAAGGACCCCGAAGCCCGCATCGGCTGCGAGACGCTGACCACGACCCAGCTGGTCGTCCTCGCCGGCGAAATCCGCTGCAAGGGCGTTTACGAGAACGGCGCCTGGGTCCCCGGTGCCAAGGCCGAGATCGAAGCTGCGGTGCGCAACACCGTGCGTGAGATCGGCTATGAGCAGGATGGCTTCCACTGGGAGAAGCTGGAATTCATCAACCGCCTCCACGCCCAGTCGGCTCACATCGCGCAGGGCGTCGATGCTTCGAGCAACAAGGACGAAGGCGCCGGCGACCAGGGCATCATGTTCGGTTTCGCCTGCGACGAGACCCCGGACCTGATGCCGGCGACGCTCTACTACAGCCACAAGATCCTCGAGCAGATGGCGGCCGACCGTCATTCGGGCGTCGCCCCCTTCCTCGAGCCCGACACCAAGAGCCAGGTGACCCTGCGCTTCAAGGACGGCAAGCCGGTGGCCGCCACCGCGATCGTCGTCTCCTCGCAGCACGCACCGGGCTATGACGAAGGCGCCAAGGAAGCCGAACTTCACGCCTATGTGAAGAAGGTGATCGCTGGCGTGATCCCGGCCGAGCTGCTCACGGACGAGACGGTCTATCACATCAACCCGACCGGCAGCTTCGAGATCGGCGGGCCTGACGGCGACGCCGGCCTGACCGGCCGCAAGATCATCGTCGACACCTACGGCGGCGCAGCCCCGCATGGCGGCGGTGCCTTCTCGGGCAAGGATCCGACCAAGGTTGACCGTTCGGCGGCCTACATCACCCGCTACCTCGCCAAGAACATCGTCGCTGCGGGTCTTGCCACGCGCTGCACGATCCAGCTGGCTTATGCCATCGGGATTGCCAAGCCGCTGTCGCTTTATGTCGACACCCACGGCACCGGCACGGTGGACGATGCAGCAATCGAGGCGGCGATCGGCAAGATCGACAAGCTCGGCGGGATGACCCCGCGCGGCATCCGCACGCATCTCGGCCTCAACAAGCCGATCTACCGCAAGACCGCTGCCTATGGCCACTTCGGCCGCAAGGCTGAGGGCGACTTCTTCTCCTGGGAGCGGCTCGACCTGATCGACGATCTCAAGGCGGCGCTGGCCTGACCCCGAACTTCCCATTTCGAAAGACACAACCATGAGCTTCACTGACTATGTCGTCGCGGATATCGGCCTCGCCAAATTTGGCCGCGCCGAAATCAACATCGCCGAAACCGAAATGCCGGGACTGATGTCGCTGCGCCAGGAATTCGGCACCACCAAGCCGCTCAAGGGCGCGCGGATCACCGGTTCGCTGCACATGACGATCCAGACTGCAGTGCTGATCGAGACGCTGATCGTGCTGGGCGCCGATGTGCGCTGGGCGACCTGCAACATCTTCTCGACCCAGGACCACGCTGCCTCGGCGATCGCCGCCGAAGGCATCCCGGTGTTCGCGGTCAAGGGCGAAACCCTGGCCGAGTACTGGGACTATGTCGCCCGGATCTTCGACTGGGGTGACGAGACCTGCAACATGATCCTCGACGATGGCGGCGATGCCACCATGTTCGCCCTGTGGGGCGCACGGGTCGAAGCCGGCGAGAAGCTGTTCGAGCCGAGCAATGCCGAGGAAATCGAGTTCGTCCGCGCGCTCAACGCCTTCCTCAAGGCGCGTCCGGGCTACCTCTCCAAGACGGTCCAGAACATCAAGGGCGTTTCGGAAGAGACCACCACCGGCGTGCACCGGCTCTATCAGATCGCCAAGGAGGGCAAGCTGCCGTTCCCCGCGATCAACGTGAACGACAGCGTAACCAAGTCGAAGTTCGACAACCTCTACGGCTGCAAGGAATCGCTGGTCGACGCGATCCGTCGCGCCACTGACGTGATGCTGGCCGGCAAGGTCGCCTGCGTTGCCGGCTTCGGCGATGTCGGCAAGGGTTCGGCCGCTTCGCTGCGCCAGG
>CANJSX010000134.1 GCA_947477055.1 Sphingomonadaceae bacterium
TACTGGCGTCGGCATGCGCTTAAACCGGGCATTACCGGGCTGGCGCAGGTTCGCGGGTTCCGTGGTGCCACCGAAGAACTCGACGATCTGCGCAATCGCCTGCTGTCAGACCTGGAATATATCAATCATTGGACGCTGTGGCGCGATATCCGGATTCTGTTCGCAACATTGCGCGTGATCGTTCACGACCGAGCGTTCTGAGGGTTCGTAGCGCCGGTAAATCGTCGCGGGCCGGATCAGCCGAGCAGCAGCCATCCAGCATAGATTGCAGCGGTCCACAGCAGCGCGCTGGAGCCGACGATTACGGCAACCCGTCCGCGCAATCCCATTCCGGGTTCAAGTGAGGCATCACCGGCAAATTCGCTACGCGGCCGCGCATGCATCTGCCGCACCGGATTCCAGGTGACGGCGTCATCACCGACCAGCATGTCCGTCCACGGCTTTGGGGCCGCTTGTTCGAACTCGGGAATGCGTTTTGCGGCCTGTGCCATGCGTGCCTCCGGATATGCCGGCACACATCACCACATCGCGGTAAAGGAAACGTTAGGAACCCGGGCAGAACTCGCTGATCTGTGAACCTCGGAAACCGCGCGGCAATCATACAAGTTGCGATTGCCGTTTACCGCCGGCGGTGTATCCCCCGGTCCTGTTAGCCGGCGAGCCGGCCAGCACTGGGACCGGGGGACAGATCTTCAAGCATGCGCACGCTGGCAAGCGCCGGCACCGGCCGCGACAACAATTTCAACCTGATCCGTATGATCGCGGCCAGCGCGGTGCTGGTTTCGCACAGCTATCCGATCGCCCTCGCGGCACTGCGCCGGCCGAGCGAGTCCGCATTCGCCCTCTACCGCGCCCGGCAGATCAATCCCCGCGTAACCGACTCGGCCCAGAGCTTAGTCAGCTTCGATCAGGATTAGAGCCCGAGATCCGCACTTTACCCCGCCGGAATTCACTCGCTGTCATCCCGCAATGCCGGCGAAATATCCGTGCGAAATAGGTCGGATCGGAAAAACCCAGATTGTCCGAAATCTCGCTGATGCTCGCGGTTGTATAGGAGAGCGAACGCATCGCCTCGCGCAGCACGCGGTCAAGTGCAAAGCGTCCCGGCGATTGCCAGGTCACCTCCCGGCAGGCGCGAGTCAGCGTCGGAGCCGTGGTGCGGAGACTTTCAGCGAAGCGTTCGACGGGCCAGTGCTCAAGATAATGCGCCTCGACAAGGCGGGTGAAGCGCCGGACGAGCTCGATCCGGCGATTGCGCGCGCCAGCGGACGGCACCTGTGCCGCACTGGCCACTTCATCAACGCTGGTCAGGATCAAGCCGATCATCGCCATCGTCGAGGCACTTAGGTGCCCCGGGTCATCGCTGTGGCGCCGGGCTAGTTCTGCCAGCAGCATCGCCAGCAAGGCATCGCCGGGTGATTCCGCGCTCAGCTTGAGGACCAGCACCTCTGTCCCGCGAGCGATTCCTTCGACGCACAGTGCCGCGAGCCGGGCATCGTTGGTCAGCGAATCCGCGATCGAGAGCACCCAGCCCTGCGCATCCGGCTTGAACCGGAAGTAGTGAGTGCAGCCGCACGGGACCACGACCAGACTTGGCGGCTTGAGCAGTTGTTCCCGCCCGTCGGTCGCCACCCAGCCGCTCCCTTCGGCGAGGAACAGGATCTGGAAAATCCCGGGATGCGTATGCGCCCCGATCACACCGCCATGCAGGCTTGAACGGGCCAGGATCGTCTCGATGTGAATGAATTCTGGCGCGATCGCGCTCTGGCCCTCGCCATAGAGCCCGCATCGCTGGATCGAGGATGGCCCCGGCGGCATAGCGGCAATTTGACCAAATTGATCGAAAAGTGCAAGTCTTTGTCCGGATCGTCAGTAGCCACAGACTCGGAGTCTGCGGCATTCCCGTCATAATTGGGCAGAGGATGAGCCATGTTCCGTTTCGATCCCTACGACCCGGCGTTCGACGCCGATCCCTTCCCCGCGTACAAGGTCCTGCGCGATGAGCACCCCTGCTTCTGGTCGGAGGAAGCCCGGATGTGGGTGTTGTCGCGCTACGACGACATCCTGAACGCACTGACCAACTGGCGGGTTTACAGCTCAGCCAAGGGCAACCTTATCGACGAATTTCCCGGCCGTGCCGGCTCCACCCTCGGCAGCTCCGACCCGCCACGGCATGACCGCCTTCGCGCCCTGATCCAGTCCGCCATGACCAAGCGCGCACTCGATCACATCCTTGACCCGGCCCGCGCCTCGATTGCGGCGCATCTGGCCGAAGTCCGCGACAGGCCGGTGTTCGACTTCGTCAACGACCTCGGCTCGAAGGTCACGGTCGACCTGCTGTTCCACCTCTTCGCGATGCCGCGCGATCAGGCCGATGAGGTCCGAGACAATGCCGTGCTGATGGTCCAGACCGATGCGGAGACCCGGCAGAAGTCCGAAAAGCACCTCGCGGCCTTTCACTGGATGGCGGATTACGCCGAGAAACTGGTGCAGGAGCGCAAGCAGAACCCCGGCGACGATCTGCTTTCCAATTTCATCACCGCCGAAATCGACGGGGAAAAGCTGCTCGACAAAGAAGTGCAGCTGACCGTGACCACCCTGATCATGGCCGGAATCGAAAGCCTGTCCGGTTTTATGGGCATGTTCGCGCTGAACCTCGCCGATTACCCCGATGCGCGCCGCACGCTGGTCGCCGACCCGTCACTGATCCCCGACGCAATCGAGGAATCGTTGCGCTTCAACACCTCGGCCCAGCGGTTCAAGCGCTGCATCCAGGTCGACACCGAACTGCACGGCCAGACCATGAAGGCCGGTGATTTCGTGATGCTGTGCTACGGTTCGGGCAACCGCGACGAACGGATGTATCCCAACCCCGACACTTACGACATCACCCGCCGTCCCAAGCGGCATCTCGGTTTCGGCGGCGGTGTCCACTCATGCCTCGGCGCGATGCTGGCGCGAGTCGCCTGCCAGGTGGTGTTCGAGGAGTTCCTCAAGGCCGAGGCGGAGTTCTCCCGGGTTGATCAGCAACTCCCCTGGGTGCCATCATCGAACTTCCGCAGCCCGCAAATCTTGCGATTGGCGAGGGGGTAGCTTCAGGCAGGACTATTCCGCAGCGGTGCTTTCTCGCTAGGACGGGGGCCGAATCGTCCGCCTGACCGAATCCGCATCACAGGAACCCGTCCATGACCCAGCTCCGCCGCGCCGCCATTGTCGCTCCGATCCGCACCGCCGTCGGCAAGTTCGGCGGGGCGCTCTCATCGCTGACGGCCGGCGAACTGGGCGGAGTTATACTCAAGGCGCTGATCGAGCGGACCGGGATCGATCCCTCCCGCGTCGACGATGTTGTGTTCAGCCAGGGCTATGGCAGCGGCGAGGCGCCGTGCATCGGACACTGGTCATGGCTGGCCGCCGGGCTTCCGCTCGAGGTTCCCGGCTACCAGCTCGACCGGCGCTGCGGCTCGGGTCTGCAGGCGATCGCCAATGCGGCGATGATGGTTCAGACCGGGATGAGCGACGTGGTTGTCGCCGGCGGCGTGGAATCGATGTCCAATGTCGAACACTACACCACCGATATCCGCAAGGGCGTGCGCTTCGGCAGCCTGACATTGCACGACAGGCTGACGCGTGGCCGGGAAATGAGCCAGCCGGTCGAGCGCTTCGGGGTGATCACCGGCATGATCGAGACCGCCGAAAATCTCGCAAAGGACTACGGCATCAGTCGCGAAGCCTGCGACGCCTTTGCCGTGCGCAGTCACCAGCGCGCCACCGCGGCATGGCAGAATGGGCTGTTCGACGACGAGGTCATCCCGGTGACGATCCCCCAGCGCAAGGGTGATCCGGTGATCTTTGCGCATGATGAGGGCTACCGCAGCGACGCCACGCTGGAATCGCTCGGCAAGCTGCGCCCGCTCGAAGGCGGGGTGGTCACCGCCGGCAACGCCAGCCAGCAAAACGACGCGGCGGCGGCCTGTCTGGTCGTCTCCGAAGACAAGCTGGCCGAACTGGGGCTTGAACCGATCGCCTGGTTTCATTCCTGGGCCGCCGCCGGTTGCGACCCGAGCCGCATGGGCATCGGCCCGGTTCCGGCGACCGAGCGGCTGTTCGCGCGCAACGGCCTGTCATGGAACGACATCGGCGTGATCGAACTGAACGAGGCCTTCGCGCCCCAGGTCCTGTCCTGCCTCAAGGCGCTGGGCTGGTCCGCCGACGACAGTCGACACGACATCCTCAACGTCAACGGCTCCGGCATTTCGCTGGGCCATCCGATCGGTGCGACCGGCGGGCGGATTCTCGCCAACCTGACCCGCGAGATGCAGCGCCGCGACGCGCGCTATGGTCTGGAAACTATGTGCATTGGCGGCGGACAGGGCATCGCCGCAGTGTTCGAACGCGCCTGAGTGATCTTGACTGGATAACTGCGGCTGGCATCGGCAGCTTGCGCTTCCTGGCGGTGGAAGAGAGCCTGAAGGCGAACTATCGCCCTCAACCGGACTGTTGTCCGCCTAGTCGATCCACTCGATGAAATCCCCGTGCGACCGGGCAACTGCGTCGATCACCTTTGCGACCTCGCTTTCCTTGTCGCGCAGGGTGATAACCAACGTGTCGATCGGGCGGGTCAAGGCAATCATGACCCATTGCCACGCAGCCCGGCTCGCCCGGGCCTCCGGCTCCACAAAATCGTTTGCGCCCGCGTCTCGCCCAAGAAAGGTTTCGTATTTTCGACGCCAAAACTCATCGAGCCCGTCAAGCACCGTGACCCAGCCCTCAAGTCCACGGCAAGATTCGTATTGGACAATCCTCGCAGTCTCGAGCGAGCGCGGGAAATCTCGTCGGGATGCACGGTTGACCGCATCCCAGGTGGCCACTCCCTCTGCCTCTAAAAAGTTAGCCAGATTAGACCTCGGACCTTCAGCGGTTACCTGCACTTCCGAAGCCGGTGTTCCCCGTCATCAACGTCGAGGCGCAGGCTGGCGTTTCAGAGGAACGGCTCTGTTCGGTCCTCTATGGCGGCGATGAGGAATATCGGCGTCACGAATTTGAACTATCGGGTATCTTCTACATTCACATACTGCGCCCACTATGCTGGGCCGGGCTGCTGCAGGCGCACCGGACTGGCAAGA
>CANJSX010000135.1 GCA_947477055.1 Sphingomonadaceae bacterium
GACAATGATCAGGAGCTGGAAGTCGTCCGCCGGATCGAGCGCGGCGCGGGCAGCGCCTACCGCGTCAACGGCCGCGACGTCCGTGCCAAGGACGTGGCGCTGGTCTTCGCCGATGCCGCCACCGGCGCGCATTCCCCTGCGCTGGTCAGTCAGGGCCGGATCGCCGCGGTGATCGCGGCCAAGCCGGCCGAGCGCCGGGCAATGCTGGAAGAGGCCGCCGGGATTGCAGGGCTGCATGTGCGCCGCAAGGATGCCGAGCAGAAGCTCCGCGCGACCGAGACCAACCTCGCCCGGCTCGACGACCTGATGAGCCAGCTCGACCAGCAGATCGGCTCGCTGCGCCGGCAGGCCCGCGCCGCCGAGCGCTACAAGGCGGTGAGTGAGAAGATCCGCATCGCCGAGGCCCGGCTGGTCTTCGCCCGCTGGCGCGATGCCGCCGCTGCCGCCGAATCCGCCCGCGCAGAAGCGCAGGGTGCAGAGAGCCGGGTGACGGCGGCGCAGGCAGAAACGCGCGAGGCGCAGCAGGCCCAGCACGCCGCTGCCGAGGCTCTGGCCGAGGCGCGCGACGAACTCGCTGACCGGCGCGACGACGCCACCGCGCACGGCCACCGCATGGCCTCATTGTCCACCCAGCTTGAAGCGGCCGAACAACGCCTCAAGGATCTTGAGCTGCAGCATCGTCGGCTCGAGGAAGATCGCGGCGACGCCGACCGCCTGACCCGCGACGCCGCCGAAGCGCTGGCCAAGCTTGAACGCGAGCTGGCCGGGGGCGCAGCCGCGCTGGCCGCCGACGAGCAGCGCCGTCCGCTGGTTTCCGCCGCGCTCGACGATGCCGACCGCAATTTGCGTCAGGCCGAGCTCGCGCTGGCCAACGCCACCGCCGCGCAGGCCGGGGTCGAAGCCGAGTGGCGCGTTGCCGAGGCCGAGGTTGCAGCGGCAGAGCTGCGGTTGTCGCGGCTCGATGCCGAGGCCCGGCGGCAAGACGATCTCCGCGCCGCGCTGTCGGGTGAAGGCGATCCTGATGCCGCGCTGGCCGCTGCCGAAGCAGCGCGCGGTGCCGCTGCCGGCGCACTGGCTCAGGCCCGCACCGCACTGGATGCACAACAGGCGCGCAAGGCCGATCTGCAAGCCACGCGCGATACCGCCTCATCGGCCCTCGCCACGGCCAAGGCCGAACTGGCCGGGGTCGAACGCGAATTCCTTGCCCTCCAGCGTGACCGCGAGGCGCGGGCGAAGCAGGCCAGCGCCCGGCATGGTCTCCCGCAGGCGCTTGATATGGTCCGCGCCGCGCCGGGCTATGAACGCGCGGTCGCCGCCGTGCTTGGCCGCGATGCCAAGGCCCCGATCGGCCCGGCCCCGGTCAGCGAGGACGGGCGCTTCTGGACCGGCGCCACTGCTCCCAAGGCACTGGCCGGCAGTCTCGCCGCCCATGTCACGCAGTGCCCGCCCGAACTCGCCGCCCGGCTGGCGCTGGTCCATGTCGCCGATGCCGATGACGGCCGCGCGCTGGCTCCCGGCGAATGGCTGGTGACGAAGGATGGCCGCATCCGCCGCTGGGACGGTTTCGTCTCACGCGGAGAGGGCGCGGCCGAGGCGGCCCGGCTCGAAGCGGTGAATCGCTACACCGCGCTCGAAGGCGAACTGCCGCCACTGCGCGCCGCCGCGGAGCAGGCCGAGGCGGCGCAGGCCCGGATTCAGGCCGAGTTGTCAGAGCTGCAGATCGCGCTGATCGCTGGTGAGCGGGCACTGGGCACAGCCTCCGAAGCCGAGCGCGCCGCCCTGCGCGCAGTTGATCAGGCCGAGGCCGCCAAGGCCCGGCTCGAAGCCCGCCGCACCGAACTCGCCGCTGCTGCTACCGATCTCGCCGACCAGCGACGCCTCGCCGCCGCCGAACGCGACGGAGCGACCGGGCGCCGCGCTGCCTTGCCCGACATGGCCAGCGGCCGCGCCCAGCTCGCCGCCGCGCAGGCCCGCCACGATGCCGCCCGCACCGGGTTGCAGGCCGCCACCGCCGCGCTCGCTGCGCATGACCAGGCGCTCGCCGTCGCGCGCGAGCGGACTGCCGCCCAGCGCGCCGATATCCGCAGCTGGCAGGCCCGCGCCGGCGATGCCGCCGGGCGTCTTGCCGCGATGGAGCGGCGCTTCGAGGAAATCGCGCAGGAACGCGCGGTGTTCGGTGCCAAACCCGCCAGCCTGATGCGCGAGATCGAGGCTGGCGACGAAGTCCGTGCCCGGCTCACCACCGAGCTGGCCGACGCAGAGGCCGCACTCGCTAAGGCAACCGAGGCCGCACGCGGGATCGACTCCGCGCTGGCTCTGGCCAACGAAACCCTCGCCACCGCCCGCGAGGCCCGTGCCGGGGCCGCAGCCCGGGCCGAGAACGAGGAAAGCCGCCGCGCCGAGATGGCGCATATCTCCGGCGAGCGCTTCCAGTGCCCGCCCCCGCTATTGCCCGAACGGTTCGAGTTCGCCTCGACCGAAGTCGCCGCCGCTGGCGAGGAAAGCGCAGCGCATGACCGATTGGTCGCCGACCGCGAGCGGCTCGGCCCGGTCAATCTCGTCGCTGCCGATGAACTCTCCGAGGCCGAGACGCGCCACGGTGCATCGCTCGCCGAACAGGCCGAGCTGACCGAGGCGGTGCACCGCCTGCGCGGCTCGATCGGCAATCTCAACCGCGAGGGCCGCGAACGCCTGCGCGCCGCTTTCGAGGCGGTCGACACCCACTTCCGCCGGCTTTTCACCCGGCTGTTCGAGGGCGGGCAAGCCCATCTCGCGCTGGTCGATAGCGACGATCCGCTCGAGGCGGGCCTCGAGATCTACGCCCAGCCGCCGGGCAAGCGGCTGCAATCGCTCACGCTGCTATCGGGCGGCGAACAGGCGCTAACAGCGATCGCGCTGATCTTCGCGCTGTTTCTCACCAATCCCGCCCCGATCTGCGTGCTCGACGAAGTCGACGCCCCACTCGACGATGCAAACATCGAGCGTTTCTGCGACCTGCTCGACGCAATGGTGACCGAGACCGACACCCGCTACCTGATCGTCACCCACAACGCCGTGACCATGAGCCGCATGCACCGCCTGTTCGGCGTGACCATGGTCGAACAGGGCATCAGCCGCCTGGTCAGCGTCGACCTTGGCAGGGCAGAGGAACTGCTCGCGGCGGAGTAGCGAGCTTACCGCGGCTTGCGGTGTTCGGCCTTGACCCAGCGGACCGTCCCGGTGCTGGCGCGCATCACTACGGTGTGGGTGGTCATGGTACCGTCCTTGCGGCGCTTGACGCCATCGAGCAGCGAGCCATCGGTTACCCCGGTGGCGGCGAAGATGCAGTCGCCCTTGGCCAACTCGTCGCGGGTGTAGATCTTGTTGAGGTCCTCGATGCCCCACTTGCGGGCGCGGGCCTTCTCGTCCTCGTTGCGGAACAGCAGCCGGCCGTTGAACTGGCCGCCGACACAGCGCAGCGCAGCGGCAGCGAGGACGCCCTCGGGCGCGCCGCCTGAACCCATGTACATGTCGATGGTGGTGTCCTCGTTGGTCACCGCGATCACGCCGGCGACGTCACCGTCACCGATCAGCACGACCCCGCAGCCGAGCCCGCGCAGCTCGGCGATGAGGTCTGTGTGGCGGGGCCGGTCTAGCACGCAGACGATGATCTCGCTCGGCTCGACGCCCTTGGCTTTGGCCACGGCCTTGACGTTTTCGGTCGGGCTTTTGGCCAGGTCGATGATGCCATCGGGATAACCGGGGCCGACCGCCAGCTTGTCCATATAGACGTCGGGCGCATTGAGCAGGTTGCCTTCCTCGGCGCAGGCGAGCACCGCCAGCGCGTTGGGTCCGGCCTTGGCGGTGATGGTGGTGCCTTCCAGCGGATCGAGCGCGATGTCGATCTTCGGGCCCGTGCCCTGCGCGCCGCCGACCTTCTCACCGATGTAGAGCATCGGCGCCTCGTCGCGTTCGCCTTCGCCGATCACTACCGTGCCGTCGATCGCCAACTCGTCGAAGGCCTTGCGCATGGCTTCGACCGCAGCGTGATCCGCCGCCTTTTCATCACCGCGGCCGACCAGCGAGGAGGCCGCGATCGCTGCAGCTTCGGTGACGCGCACCATTTCAAGCACGAGGACGCGATCGAGAACCGAGCTGGCGGGCGTTGAAGTCATGCGGGATCCTTAGCCTTGCATACATATTGAAATCCAGAGCCGCTTATAGGCGCGATTGCGCGATGTCGAGAGGAAGCAAGTCCGTTCATCCGCAATTCGAACCCTGATCCCGATGGGGTAACCCTTTGGGACGAAGGGTTGCAGCATGGGCGGCGATTGTTGCAGTTTGCCTGCTCCCCGGCCGCGCTCTGGCAGAACCGGAAGGTGATGCAAAAATCGAGACGATGGTCGCCCGCCAGCGCGAGGTTTTCCTGCCCACCCCGCCACCACGCTGCGGCCTGCCCGATCCGACCGGCGCCATCGTCGTCTGCGCCGATCGGGGCGAGGATCTGCGCGTGCTCTCGACCGCCGAGAGCGACCCCGCCTCCGCCGAATCGCGGCACGCTCTGGACAATGGCGTGCCCCGCGCACCCAATGTCAGCGGACTGCCGGATTGCTCGCGGGGCTGCATCGGCGTCGGCCGGGCACCGCCGCCGGTCTATCTGATCGACCTGTCCGCAATCCCGGAGGCACCGGAAGGCTCGGATGCCGACAAGGTCGCCAAGGGCGAGATCAGCGACCGCTAGGCCGAGATCCGTCAGTCCAGGCGGCGACCTATCGTCACCACTTGCTGCTCGTCATAGCCGATGGCGGCGTAGAAACCCGTGGCGGCGATGTTGTCGGTTCGCACCATGAGCTGGATCTTTGGGCATCCGCGCTGCTTCAGCCAGGCTTCGGCGGCCTGCATCAAGGCCCGCCCGAGCCCTTGCCCACGCCGCTCCGGCGCGCTGGCGAGGTAATAGACCCAGCCGCGATGGCCATCGAAACCCACCATCACGCTACCAACCGCTGCATCGCCGTCGCGAGCCAGGAGGATTGTCGAGCTGGGCGAGGTCAGCGCCAGATCGAAATCGGCGACGGGATCGTTCCGCGGCCGCGCCA
>CANJSX010000136.1 GCA_947477055.1 Sphingomonadaceae bacterium
CGACCGCGGCGGTCGGCGGCGACCTCGGCTGGATCCGCCTCGCTCAGCTCCCGGCCGAACTCGCCACCGCAGCGCGCGAGCTCAGTACCGGCCAGTTGGTTGGCCCGATCCAGATCCGCGGCGGCTTCTCGATCATCTACCTGATCGACAAGCGCCAGGTACTGACCGCCGATCCGCGCGACGCGATCCTCAGCCTCAAGCAGGTCTCGATCAGCTTCCCGCCGGGTATCAGTCCGGCCGATGCGCAGAAGAAGGCCAGCGACTTCGCCGCGGCGATGCAAACCGCACGGGGCTGCGGCAATGTCGATGCGGTCGCGGCCGGAATCGGCGCGCAGGTGGTCGGCAACGATGGCATCAAGGCGCGCGACCTGCCCGGGCCGCTGCAGGATTCGTTGCTCAAGCTTTCGCTCGGCGAAACCTCGCCCCCCTTCGGCTCGATCGAGGAAGGCGTGCGCGTGCTGATGCTGTGCGGGCGTGACGATCCCAAGGCTGATAACGGCCCAAGCTTCGAAGAGCTGATGTCCCAGCTCGAGGACGATCGCGTCAACAAGCGCGCGCAGATGCTGCTGCGCGATCTGCGCCGCGACGCGATCATCGATTACAACTGATCCGATCAACCGCTCATCCTGAGGAGGGACTGAGCTTGCCGAAGGCCCGTCTCGAAGGACCGCTCGCCGTTTCGCTCGGCGATCCGGCGGGCGTGGGTCCGGAACTGATCGTCGAAGCCTGGCGCCAACGCGAGGTTGCGGGGGTGCCCCCGTTCTTCGTCGCCGGGGGAGCCGGATTGCTGACTGCGGCAGCGCGGACTCGCGGGCTTGACGTGCCGATTGTGGCGATCGCGTCGCCGGCACAGGCCGCAGCGGCCTTCGCACGCGGCTTGCCGGTGCTCGGCACGCTCGACGGAGAATATCACCCCGGCACGCCCACCCGCGACGGCGCGAAGCTGGCGCTGGCGTCGCTGAAACTGGCCACCAGCCTTGCGGTGTCCGGCGAAGCGAGCGGCGTGGTGACCGCCCCGATCGCCAAGGCCCGGTTGGCCGAAATCGGTTTCGATTATCCCGGCCAGACCGAATATGTCGCCGCTGCCTGCGATGTGCCCGCCGGAGATGCGGTGATGCTGCTGGCCGGCCCCCAATTGATGACCGTGCCGCTGACCGTGCATATCGCGCTGCGCGACGTGCCCACCCGCCTCACCTCGGCGATGGTCGAGCGCAAGGGCCGGATCGTCGCCATAGCGATGATCCGCGATTTCGGAATTCGCAACCCGCGCCTCGCCTTCGCCGCGCTCAATCCGCACGCCGGCGAGGAAGGCCGGATGGGCGACGAGGAAGCCCGGTTGATCGCCCCCGCCATCGAACGGCTGCGCGCTGAGGGAGTCGAAGCCAGCGGCCCGCATCCAGCCGACGCCCTGTTCACCCCGCGCGCCCGCGAAACCTATGACGTCGCGCTGTGTCCCTATCACGATCAGGCGCTGATCCCACTGAAAGCGCTCGATTTCGACGCAGGCGTCAACATGACGCTCGGGCTGCCGATCGTGCGCACCTCGCCCGATCACGGCACCGCCTTCGCAATCGCCGGCAAGGGCATCGCCCACCCCGGCGCAACCATCGCCGCGATCCGCATGGCGGGCGAATGCGCGGCGCGGCGGGCTCATGCCTGAGCTCCCGCCCTTACGCGAAGTCATCGCCCGCCACGGGCTGGCCGCCAGCAAGGCGCTAGGGCAGAACTTCCTGTTCGACGAGCATCTGCTCGATCGGATCGCGGCGATCCCCGGCAAACTCGCCGGCCAGCAGGTGCTCGAAGTCGGCCCCGGTCCCGGCGGATTGACCCGTGCGTTGCTGCGCGCCGGGGCGACCGTCACCGCGATCGAGATGGACCGCCGCTGCCTGCCCGCGCTGGCCGAACTGGGCGAGGCCTTCCCCGGCCAGCTGCGCGTGCTCGAGGGCGATGCGATGAAGCTGGCGCATGGGAACGAAGGTCCGTTCCATATCGTCGCCAACCTGCCCTACAACGTCGGCACCGCGCTGTTCACTGGCTGGCTGGGCGGAGAAGCCTGGCCGCCGCAATGGTCCAGCCTGACGCTGATGTTCCAGCAGGAAGTGGCGCAGCGGATCGTCGCCAGTCCCGCCGATCCCTCCGCCTTTGGCCGACTCGCCGTGCTGGCGCAGTGGCGCTCGTCCGCGAAGATCGCGATGAAGGTTCACCGCAGCGCCTTCACCCCGCCGCCCAAGGTGATGAGCGCGGTGGTGCATGTGACCCCGGCGGAGATGCCCCAGGGGGTCAGCGCCCGCATGCTCGAACGCCTCACCGAAGCCGCCTTCGGCCAGCGCCGCAAGATGCTGCGCCAAAGCCTCAAGGGCCTGCCCGGGGCGCTGGCAGCGCTAGAGCGGCTGGGGATCGACACGCAGCGGCGGGCGGAAACGCTCAGTGTGGCAGAGTTTGTGGCGGTGGCGAGGGAGTTGTCGAACTAAGTTTCTCCCCAACGGCTTGCGTTGGGGAAGTGGCAGCCCGCCAGGGCTGACGGAGGGGCCAGCTACCCCTCCACCACCGGCTTTGCCGGCGGTCCCCCTCCCCATCGCGAGACGATGGGGAGGATTTTTAGGCCCCCGCCTTCTTCTTCAACCGCCACGCATGCAACAACGGCTCGGTATAGCCGCTCGGCTGTTCGACACCCTTGAACACCAGATCACACGCCGCCTGAAAGGCCGGGCCGTCCTCGTTCCCGACCAGCGGAGTATAAGCCGGATCGCCCGCATTCTGGGCATCGACCTTAGCAGCCATGCGATGGAGCGAATCCATCACCTGCGCCTTGGTGCAGATGCCATGCAGCAGCCAGTTGGCCATATGCTGCGAGGAGATGCGCAGCGTCGCGCGGTCTTCCATCAGGCCGACGTCGTTGATGTCGGGCACCTTGGAGCAGCCGACACCCTGGTCGATCCAGCGCACGACATAGCCGAGCAGGCCCTGCGCGTTGTTGTCGAGCTCCTCGCGCACATCCTGTTCCGAGAAGTTGACGCCCAGTGCCAGCGGGATCGCAAGGATTGCGTCCACCGGGGGCAGCGCCTCGGCCGCGAGGGCCTTCTGGACCTCGAACACATCCACCTGGTGATAATGCATCGCGTGCAGCGTCGCGGCGGTGGGTGAAGGGACCCAGGCGGTGCTCGCCCCGGACTTGGGGTGGCCGATCTTCTGCGCCATCATCTCGTGCATCATATCGGGCGCGGCCCACATGCCCTTGCCGATCTGCGCCTTGCCCGAAAGCCCACAGGCGAGGCCGATGCCTACGTTGCGCTTCTCGTAAGCCGCGATCCAGCCAGAGCCCTTCATCGCCGCCTTGCGGATCATTGGCCCGGCCTGCATCGAGGTGTGGATCTCATCCCCGGTGCGATCGAGGAAGCCGGTGTTGATGAAGACGATGCGGTCCTTCACCGCGTGGATGCAGGCGGCGAGGTTGGCGCTGGTGCGGCGCTCCTCGTCCATTACGCCCACCTTGATGGTATGGCGCGGCAGGGCGAGCAGGTCTTCCACCGCATCGAACAGCGCATTGGTGTAACCGACTTCCTCCGGCCCGTGCATCTTCGGCTTGACGATGTAGATGCTGCCTTTCCGGCTGTTGCGATACTTGCCCAGCCCGGCGACATCCTGCGCGCTGATCGCGCTCGTCAGCACCGCATCCATGATCCCCTCGGGGATTTCGCTACCATCGGACAGAAGGATCGCCGGGTTGGTCATCAGATGGCCGACATTGCGCGCGAACAGCAGGCTGCGCCCGGCCAGCGGGAACTGTGAGCCGGAGGGTGCGCTCCACATCCGGTCGGGCGCGAGGGTGCGGGTGAGCGTCTTGCCGCCCTTCTCGAAAGTGTCGGCCAGATCGCCGCGGATCACCCCGAGCCAGTTGCGATAGGCGGCGAGTTTATCCTCGGCATCGACTGCGGCGATCGAATCCTCGAGGTCGACAATCGTGGTCAGCGCGGATTCGAGGATGACATCGGCGATGTGCAGCGGATCGCTGCGACCGATCGGATGCTCCGGGTCGATTACCAATTCGATATGCAGACCATTATTCATGAACATGAAGCCCCCCTCACGGGTGGCAAAGCGCTGCGGGGAGTCGCCGCCGGTCAGCGCCAGTTCCCAGCCGGGGATCGCCGCATCGAGGAACTCCCGCGCCGCCTTGATCACCGCCGCACCGCGCGCTGCGTCAAAGCCGCCCGGCCTGGCGGGAGGAGCGTCCAGCGCGTCGGTGCCATAGAGCGCATCGTAGAGGCTCCCCCAGCGCGCGTTGGCGGCGTTGAGCAGGAAGCGGGCGTTGAGCACCGGCACCACCAGCTGCGGCCCGGCCATCGTCGCGACCTCGGAATCGACGTTCTCGGTGCAGATCGCGAAGGGGGCCGGTTCGGGCACGAGGTAGCCAATCTTGGTGAGAAAAGCCTTGTATTCTGCGGCGTCGACTGGCTTTCCGGCCCGCGCAACATGCCAGGCATCGATCATCGCCTGAAGCGCGTCGCGCCTGGCCAGCAGCGACCGGTTACGCGGGGCGAAATCCGCCAGCAGCGCGGCAAAGCCTTGCCAGAAGGCTCCGGCGTCCTTGCCGAGCGGGGCCAGAACCTCGTCTTCAATGAATTGGGCCAGCGCCGCATCGACCTGCAAACCCGCTCGTTCCAACCGTTCGCTCACACTCACCTCACGCAGAATAGACCGGCGGCGCTAACGCGCTCCGGCAGGGACAATCGACGATTCCGGGGAGGAACGCCAGCGCCTATGCCGCAGGTGCGAAGCCAAGGCAACGGGGGGTTGGAGAGACCCGCGCGCTCGGCTAGGGAAGTTTCAGATGCAACAGCTTTCGCCCACCGAGCAGGCCCTTGTCGCCGCGATCGATCCCGCGCCCATGCTGGCGCAGGCCGAAGCGTGGAGTGCGATCTGTTCGTCGTCAGAATATTTGAGACAGTTGGCGGCGTAGATTAGCGGAGTGTCGGCCTCATCTGGGGGTTGATCTTAGGCGGCGATCTTGCGGTGTTGCAAGCGCCGATGTTCGATGGTCATGCGTTTGATGCGGGCGCGCTGGGCGAG
>CANJSX010000137.1 GCA_947477055.1 Sphingomonadaceae bacterium
AAGAGGCGAATCGGTCATCGATAATCCTGCCGGTCGTTAATCCACTGCTAGGGCAAATAGGAGCAGGCTTGCCGCTTGACTAGCGCCCCGGGGCAGTCTTTGCCTGTATCCGGCTTGGGCACCGGACAGAAAAACTAGGCTCGGTGCGTCGTTTCCGGGATTGTGCCGGGGCCTTGGGGGGGCGTAGGGGCAGTGCAGATATTCCCGCGCCACGAATAGAGGACGACGATGGCGACACAATTGGTCAGTGACGACACAGTCGCACAGCGCAAAGGCAGCGGTACTCCCGAAGCGGTAGTGGTGCGCTTTGCCGGCGATAGCGGCGATGGCATGCAGCTTACCGGCGGGCAGTTCACGCTCTCCACCGCGCTGTCGGGCAACGATCTTGCCACCTTCCCGGACTTTCCGGCCGAAATCCGCGCGCCGCAAGGCACGCTGTTCGGCGTCTCGGCGTTCCAGATCAACTTCGGCTCGACCGCGATCGACACGGCTGGCGATGCGCCCGATGTGCTGGTGGCGATGAACCCGGCGGCGCTGAAGACCAATGTCGATGCGCTCAAGCCCGGCGGGCTGATCATCGTCGACACCGGCGAATTCACCAAGCGCAACCTCGAGAAGGCCAAGTACACGGTCAGCCCGATCGACGACGGCAGTCTCGCCAAGTGGCAGGTGCTGGCCTTCGATATCAGCGCGCTGACCATGGAATCGGTCAAGCCGTTCGGTCTGGGCAACAAGGAGGCCCTGCGCTGCAAGAACATGTGGACGCTCGGCCTGGCGTTGTGGATGTTCGACCGTGATCGGGCCCCGCTGATTGACTGGCAAAAGGCCAAGTTCGCCAAGAACCCGGTCATGGCCGATGCCAACATCGCCGCGCTCAACGCCGGCCATGCCTATGGCGAGACGGCGGAGATCGGCGGGCAGGTCAAGAAACTGCATCTCGATCCGGTGCCATCCCCGCCGGGGCTTTACCGCACCGTTACCGGCGCGGAGGCGATCAGCCTCGGCCTTGTCGCGGGTGCGCAGCTGGCCGGCCTCGACATGTTCTTCGGCGGCTATCCGATCACCCCGGCCTCGGCGATCCTGCACAATCTGGTGCGGATGAAGGAGTTTGGTGTCACCACCTTCCAGGCCGAGGACGAGATTGCCGCGATCTGCGCTGCGATCGGCGCGAGCTATGCCGGTCAGCTGGGCGTGACCTCCTCCTCCGGCCCGGGCATCGCGCTCAAGGGCGAGGCCATGGGCCTTGCTGTGATGACCGAGCTGCCACTGATCATCGTCAACTCGCAGCGCGGCGGGCCTTCCACGGGTCTTCCGACCAAGACCGAGCAGAGCGACCTCTATCAGGCGGTCTATGGCCGCAACGGCGATACGCCGATGCCGGTGGTGGCTTCGCGCTCGCCGTCCGATTGCTTCGAGACCGCGATCGAGGCCTGCCGCATCGCCACCCAGTTCATGACCCCGGTGATGATCCTCACCGATGGCTATATCGCCAATGCTGCGGAGCCCTGGAAAGTGCCCGATCCGAAGGAATACGAGCCGTTCCCGGTGAAGTTCCTCGAGGAACCGAACGGCCCCGATGGCGTGCTACCCTACAAGCGCGACGCGCGCGGGGTGCGGCCGTGGATCAAGCCCGGCACGCCGGGCCTGATGCACCGCATCGGCGGGATCGAGAAGGCGATCGACACTGGCGATCTCGACTACTCGCCCACCGCGCACCAGACCCAGACCGATGCCCGCAAGGACAAGGTCGATGGCGTCGCGGATTCGATCCCGCTGCAGGAAGTCTGCCTCGGCGACACCAGCGGCAAGCTGACGATTGTCGGTTGGGGCTCGACCTATGGTCCGATCCATCAGGCGGTCGGCCGGGCGCGGGCCAAGGGGCTTGACGTCAGCCACATCCACGTCCGTCATATCTGGCCGCTGCCGAAGAATTTGGGTGATCTGCTGAGGAGTTACGAGAAGATCCTCGTGCCCGAAATGAACACCGGCCAGTTCAAGACCGTGCTGCGCGATCAGTATCTGGTCGATGCGCAGCCGCTGAACAAAGTGAGCGGCCAGCCGTTTACGATAGCCGAGATCGAAGCCGCGATTGAGGGAGCCCTGGCGTGAACGACATGACCCCTATCCAGACCACCCTCAAGGACTGGGAATCGGACCAGGAGGTTCGCTGGTGCCCCGGCTGCGGCGATTATGCGATTCTCAAGGCGGTGCAGCGCACCTTGCCGGAGATCGGCGCCGATCCGGCCAAGACCGTGTTCGTCAGTGGCATCGGCTGCTCAAGCCGCTTCCCCTATTACATGGCGACCTACGGCTTCCACACGATCCACGGCCGCGCCCCGGCCTTCGCGACCGGGCTCAAGCTCGCCAATCCCGAGCTCGATGTCTGGCTGGTGACCGGCGACGGCGATGGCCTGTCGATCGGCGGCAATCACACTATGCATGTGCTGCGGCGCAATCTGAACTGCCAGATCCTGCTGTTCAACAACGAGATCTACGGTCTGACCAAGGGGCAATATTCGCCCACCAGCCGCCAGGGCACCACCAGCCCGACCACTCCGCTCGGCTCGGTTGACCGGCCGGCGCAGCCTTGCGCCTTCGCGCTGGGTTCGGGCGCGCGCTTCATCGCCCGCGGCTTCGACGTGTCGAAGAACCTGCCCGAGGTGCTCAAGGCCGCCCATGCGCACCGCGGCGCGGCCTTCATCGAGATCTTCCAGAACTGCATCGTCTACAACAAGGACGTGTTCGAGGACTTCGCCGCGCCCAAGGGCGCCGAGGAGCGCCAGCTCTGGCTGAAGAACGGCGAACCGATGCTGTTCGGCAGCGAGAAGAGCGGCGGGGTCAAGGGCATCGCCCTCGATGTCGAGAAGCTCACCCTCAAGGTGGTCGGTGTGGTGGACGGCGATTGGCAGTCGGCGGGGGTGATCGTCCATGACGTCACCAACCGCTCGATTGCGCATATGCTGGTCGAAATGCCCTTCGGCGCCTTCCCGATGGCACTAGGCGTACTCTACGACGACCCGCGCCCGACCTATGAGGACGCGGTGCACGGGCAGGACGCCAAGGCCCGCGAGGGCAAGGTGGCCGATCTCGGCAAGCTGCTCGCCATGGGCCAGACCTGGTCGGTGCCGGGCTAATCCTGCCCGGCGGGTTTCGCCCGCCTTGCAGAATTGCTAGCCTCCCCCCGATCCCGACTGACTCGCGCATCGAGCCGGCGGGAAGGAGAGGGCAGCAATGGAAAGATTTTACCACGCGGCGCGGATCATCTTCGGTCTGTGGTTTACCTAAGCCGGGATCGAATATTTCCTCCCGCAGATCTTCACCCAGCCGCTGGGCGAGATGCCGGCCGCGCAGAATTTCATCCTGGCGCTGATCGCCTCGCATAACTTTGCAGTGATCAAGGCGTTGGAACTGGTGGTCCGCGTGCTGATCCTCGCCAACCGCTGGGTGCTGGTCTCGACGCTGCTGGCCCTGCCGATGACCGGTGTGATCGGGTGGTGGAACATTGTGCTGGAAGGCACGCCGGTGCCGATCGTGTTCGGGATCGTCACGCCGGCGCTAAACCTGTTCCTGCTGTGGCCTCACCGGCACCTGCTGTGCCCGCTGCTGCAGGCCAATCCGGCACGAAAATGGTAGCGCAGCCCAGCGCAGATTAGCGCTGGTAGGGGTGTCCGGCAGTCGCGAATATTGTATGCAACGCTAACAGTTTCTGTAAGACACCCACCTCCCTGTTTGACTGACGAGCATGTCCGAAACCACCGCTTCCCCTGAAAACCCCCCGCTGGCACCGCTGCGCGAGCGCCATGCGCTGACCTTCGTGGTGGTGACGATCTTCATCGACGCGATGGGCTTCGGTTTCATCATGCCGGTGCTGCCGCGGTTGCTGATGCGGGTCGGGCAGCTCGATCTGGCGCAGGCGATCGACATATCGACCTGGATGGGGCTGGGCACGGCGGTCGCCGCGTTCATGGCCGCGCCGTTCCTCGGCAATCTGTCGGATGCCTATGGGCGGCGGATCGTGCTGCTGGTCGCGGTCGGCGGGCTGGCGGCGAACTATTTCTTGCTGGCGATCTCCGACAGTCTGACCCTGCTGATCGTGTCGCGGATTTTCACCGGCTTTTTCGGCGGCAGCTTCGGCCCGGCGCAGGCGGCGATTGCCGACATCACCCGGCCGGAAGACCGCGCACGCAATTTCGGCAAAGTCGGCGCGGCATTCGGGGTCGGCTTTGTGGTCGGCCCGGCCTTGGGCGGCCTGCTGGCGACCTTCGGGCAGCAAGCGCCGTTCTATGGCGCCTTCGTGCTGGCGCTGGCGAATTTTCTCTATGGGTTGTTCGTCTTTCCCGAGACGCTGGCGCTGGCCAACCGGCGCAGTTTCAAGTTCTCGCGGGCCAATCCGCTCGGTGCCTTCCGCGCCGCCCAGGCGATTCCGGGCATGCTGCGCGCGGCGCTGGTGCTGTTGCTGTGGCAGGTCGCCGGGCTGGTCTATCCCCAGATCTGGAGCTTCTGGTGCATCGCCCAGCTGGGCTGGTCGGACCGGATGATCGGCTTCAGCCTGGGACTGGTCGGGCTGGCAATCGCGACTTCGCAAATGTGCTTCACCGGGCTGGCGGTGCGCAAACTTGGTGAGCGGGGAGCAGCGACGCTCGGGATCACCTTGGCCTCCACCGGCTTCGTAGCCTATGCCTTCACCAGCTCGGGCGTCATCGCGCTGCTCCTGATTATCTGCGTCGCCGGGCAGGCGCTGATCCAGCCCAGCCTGATGGCGATCATGTCGCGCCGGGCGACCGAACGGACGCAGGGCGAAGTGCAGGGCATCGCCGCGATGAGCACCGGCTTTGCCGCGATGCTTGCCCCGCTGGTGTTTAACAAGCCGATGGCCTGGTTCACCTCCGACGCAGCGCCGGTCTACTTCCCGGGCGTGGCCTTTGCGATCGCCGCCTGCTTCGGCATCGCCGCGGTCATC
>CANJSX010000138.1 GCA_947477055.1 Sphingomonadaceae bacterium
ATTCCTTCGGCGGTGGGCTATCAGCCGACGCTCGCCACCGACATGGGCCAGCTGCAGGAACGCATCACCTCGACCAACAAGGGCTCGATCACCTCGGTGCAGGCGATCTACGTTCCCGCGGACGATCTTACCGATCCGGCCCCGGCCGCTTCGTTCGCCCACTTGGACGCCACGACCACGCTGAACCGCGCGATTTCGGAGCTGGGCATCTACCCGGCGGTCGATCCGCTCGACTCCACCAGCCGCGTGCTGACCCCGGCCGTCGTCGGCCAGGTCCACTACGACACCGCCCGCCGCGTTCAGGAAACGCTGCAGAAGTACAAGAGCCTGCAGGATATCATCGCGATCCTCGGCATGGATGAGCTGTCCGAAGAGGACAAGCTCACCGTCGCCCGCGCCCGCAAGATCCAGCGCTTCCTCAGCCAACCGTTCCACGTCGCCGAAGTCTTTACTGGCATCTCCGGCAAGTTCGTGCAGGTCGAAGATACCGTTGCCTCGTTCAAGGCGGTGGTCGACGGCGAATATGATCACCTCCCCGAAGCGGCCTTCTACATGGTCGGCGGCATTGACGAGGCGGTCGCCAAGGCCAAGAAGCTGGCTGAGGACGCGTAAGCTCCCTTAAGCCCCCTCTTCTTCAGAGGAGGGGGTTGGGGGTGGTTGCGCGGCGCAAGGCGTCGCGCAACCGAGAGGGACCACCCCGTTGCGACTAGGTCCGGCCAAGTCGAACCAAGTCTCACTGCCCCTCCTCTGAAGAGGAGGGTGGAAGGAAACGGAAATGCCGCTACATTTCGAACTCGTCACCCCCGCCCGCCTGGTCCGCTCGGACGATGTCTACATGGTCGTCGTCCCGGGCAGCGAGGGTGAGTTCGGCGTGCTGGAAGGCCACGCGCCCTTCATGTCGACGATCAAGGACGGCCCGCTCAAGGTCTATCGGACCGAAGGTGCCGTGCCCGAGGAAATCCAGGTCCAGGGTGGCTTCGCGGAAGTCAGCGCGAGCGGCCTGACGGTGCTCGCAGAACACGTAGAGGGCTGAGGCTGCTCCATTGAAGATGATCAAGGGGCGCTCCGGCGCCCCTTTTTCTTGGACCCGGCCTTACTTGGCCGGGCTTGCGGCAGCAGGGACGACCTCCGGGCCGAGCGCCGCCAGATCGGACTGTGCTTGTTCCGACAGCTCCCCGCCATGCGGATTGGCCGCCACAGCCCTGAGATTGGCGCGTGCGGGGATCTTCCGTCCGTCTGCAATCTGCATCTGCGCCACGCTGTAACGCAGGGACAGGTCAAACGGCGCGAGTTCGCTTGCCCGTTCAAGACCCTGCTTGGCAATTTGCGGCACCGTCTGCCCGGCCTGTACGAAGCTGCGATAGTAGCAGACCAGCGGAAGGGGATGATCGTTTTCCAGCCGGTTCAGGGCCGCAAAGGCAGAGCGGGCGCGGCGGAATGTCAGAGGCTCCCCGGATGTCTCGGCAATGTGGAACAGGGCATAGCCCTTCTGCAACCAGGCATTGACCAGGGTGCCATCGATTGCCAGCGCCTTGTCGGCGGCGGCCAGGGCATCGGCGTCGTGACCGGAATCGAATTCTGCTTCAGCCAGGGCCGACAGGACCCGGGCGTCGGCCGGAAAGCGCGCCGCGACAGCTCGCGCCTCCACGACCAGGGGGCCGGCCGTTTCAGCATCGACCCCGCGATTCGAACGCAGGATCAGCGGCATCATCGCCGCTTCGCCCACACTGAGCGCGCGCAATTGCGTCGGACCGGGCGACAGGTGATCCGGCGACACCACGAAGGTCTTCAGCGTCCGGCGCTGAAGGTACTTGTCCAGTTCCTCGTCAAGAACGTCAAAGTCTCCGAAGGCCTCTATTGCAGCTTCGCGGGAGCTTTTCCCCTGCCGCATCAGGATCTGGTAGCGATCGAGCTGGCCCAG
The DNA here is from genome assembly GCA_947477055.1 of Sphingomonadaceae bacterium. Lineage (GTDB taxonomy): Bacteria > Pseudomonadota > Alphaproteobacteria > Sphingomonadales > Sphingomonadaceae > Novosphingobium. Next base: position 1,922 of record CANJSX010000138.1, read on the forward strand.
GCGCGCCGGCTCGAAGGTGAGGTAATGAAACAGCCCCCACGCCTTGCCGTAATACGCGTCATAGTTTCGTCCGGTGGGCGGCTTGTACGATTCCGGATCGAGCAGGTTTCGCACGCTCACGTCCTTAGCGAAGGCCAGTTCTACCGCGCGATGGTTTGCTGGCTTACCGACCAGCATTCCGCCATCCGGCTTGAAGCTCGCTGACGCAAAGAACTCCGCGCCGCCTTCGGACAGCCAGCGGGGCAAGCCGAAGGGATTGCCGAAAATCATGAAATGGTGGGCATATTCGTGCAGCAGCACTAGCTTGAATTCGTCCAGCTCGCGGCTCCCACCCTCCACCTTCGGAATAAAGGCTACCGATCCGCCCGCGCGGGCCTCGTAGAAGCCCTGCACATACCGCGACCCGTCGCCAGCGAGACGCCGCACCTCCGCGTCGTTCTTGAGCACGTAGATCGTGACGCGGTTGGAGGGACTGGGCGCTGGCTGTGCTCGCTCCGTGAGATACTCGAGGGCCGAATGATAGCGCTCAAGCTCCTGTGAAAAGCGCTGGATGTTTGTCGGACTGTCATTGGCATAGATAACGAAATGCGGGCGGGACGCTCATACCAATCGGCGTGCGCCGCCGCAGGCATGACCAGCGTTAGCAAGGCCACGACCAGTACTCCAATGCGCATGACAGATCGCCCCCAGTTGCGAGCCTTTTCTCGGGTCTTTTCCAACGGCTACGTTGCAGTGGCAATCCGAAAAGATATCTTCATCCGCTTCGGATGCAGTTCGCCCGATCAGTCCTCGGCGCGCGCGACGGGCCGGTAATTCCAGCGCACCGCATCGCTGCCGTCGATCCGGGATATCTCTGCCATCAACAACTGACCTTCGCGCCAGTAGCGGATCCGCTGGGGGTAATCATGTGCCGGGTTGGCAAATTCCACCGCCCCGTCGCTGACCGTGACCATCGGAAACTCGACTGCCGCCCCGCCCTTGGGCTGCGCGAAATAGCTGATCGCCCCGTCCGCGCGGCGCTGGATGCGCATGATTTCCCAGTTTTCGACATTGGGCCCGAAGCCCATCCGCCCGGCCCCGACCATCATCCCGCCGCGCGAAGGCGACCACACTTCGTCAGCCCAGGCGGCGCCGTCTTCCATCTGCCAGGTTCCGGCGAGCCATTCCGGCAGCTTGCCCGTCGCCTGACCGACAACTGGGCCAGCGACAAGCAAGGCGAGGAGGGCGACTGGGAGGAATAGTTTCTTCATCGCCATGTCATGCCACACCGGCCTGCCTCGCCGCAATGGCGCTCGGCCCCCTCAACTTGGCCCACTCAGTCGGTCATGCCCGGCTCGCGCACCCGGCCGGCATGCCACAGGTAAAGCCCGGCGAGGATGATCACCGCTGCGCCCGAAAGCGCCACCAGATCCGGCGCCTCACCATAGAACACCCAGCCCAGCACCAGCGCCACCACCAGCTGCACATAGGTCATCGGCGCCACCGTTGCCGCGCCGGCCCGGGTGGTCCCGAGGTAGATGAGATAATGCGCAACGCTGGCGGAGCAGGCCAGCAGGGCGCAGCGCGCTATCACACTCCAGTGCGGCACATGCACCGCCAGCCGTGGAATGCCGCTGAGATCGCCCGCCCAGCTGACCAGCAGCAGCAGCGGCACAGCGCAGGCGGCGAGGATCAGCTGCATCGACATGGCGCTGGCCTTGCCCGCCGCAGCGCGATTGCCGATGATCAGCAGGCTCGTCCCGAGTGCGGCCATCAGCGGCAAGAGCGCGGACAGCCCGAGCGCGGCAAAGTTGGGGCGCAGGACCACGAGCACCCCGGCAAAGGCGATTCCCGAGGCGAATTGGGTATCGCGCCGCGCCGGTTCGCTGCCGAACAGGGCGGCGAGCAGCGCGGTGATCATCGGACTGGTGAAACTGATCGAGGTCGCATCGGCCAGCGGCATCAGCATCACCGCCGAAAAGAACCCGACCGAGGACAGGCAGATCCCCGTTGCCCGCAGCAACTGCGCCCGCGGCGCGACGAAGGCAAACCCGCCCCGCCCTTCCCGCGCCGCAACGATCGTCGCCAGACCGATCGCCCCGAAGGCGTAACGCAGCGCCGCCATCGCAGTGGGTGACCACATCCCGGCCATCGATTTGATCACGGCATCGCCGCAGGACAGCAGGGCGAATCCCGCCAGAGCAAACAGCAGACCGGCCCGTTCATCGTTGCGCATGAGGTGGGCTTAGGAAGGACCAACCGGGATTGCCAGAACCTCCGAAACTTTACCTGTCGTTAAACCATCATGCTTTACACCGCGTAAGTGGCGACCCCCGCGCGGGCGGAAGGTTGCTAACCTGCGGGGCCTTAATGACCAAGTTGATCATCCAGATTCCTTGTTACAACGAAGCGGAGAGCCTGCCCGAAACGCTGGTCGCCCTGCCTCGCCGGATCCCGGGTATCGACATTATCGAGCTGATGGTGATTGATGACGGGAGCCACGACGGCACCGCCGAAGTCGCGCGCCGGTTCGGCGTGCACCACATCGTCCGCCATCGTCGCAGCCGGGGCCTTGCCGCCGCATTTCAAAGCGGAGTCGACGCAGCGCTGCGAGCCGGCGCCGACATCATCGTCAATACCGATGCCGACGGGCAATATGTCGGCGAGGACATCGCCAAGCTCGTCGCGCCGGTCGTTGCGCATGAAGCCGACATCGTCATCGGCGATCGCGGCGTGGGCGACAACGCTCATTTCGGCCCGTTCAAACGCCTGCTCCAGCGCATGGGCAGCAATGCCGTGCAAAAACTTTCGCGCACGCAGGTGACTGACGCCGTTTCGGGCTTCCGCGCCATCAGCCGCGAGGCGGCCCAGCGCATCACCATCACTACCGAGTTCAGCTATACCACCGACATGCTGATCCAAGCGGGCCGCAAGCGGATGAAGATCGTCTCGGTGCCGATCCGCTCTGTCCGTCGTCAGAACATTTGGCGCAGATCGCGGCTTGGATTAGCGGAGTGCGAGCCTCGTCTGGGGGTTGATGTTAGGCTGCGA
>CANJSX010000139.1 GCA_947477055.1 Sphingomonadaceae bacterium
CTGGCGGATATCGAGCGTGCCGGCCTGCCAGTACATGTACATGATGGCCAGCAGCATCAGCACGGTGCCGGTGAAGCTGTAAAAGAAGAACTTGTAAGTGGCCTGGATGCGCCGCTTGCCGCCCCAGATGCCGATGTGGCCGGTCCACACCTGGCTGCCCGACGCCCACGTGCAGGCGCCGACCGCCGGTTCGGTGATCCTGGCGGGCGTGCTGCTCAAGATGGGCGGCTACGGCTTCATCCGCTTCTCGCTGCCGATGTTCCCGGAAGCTTCGGCGCATTACGCCTGGTTGATCTACACGCTGTCGATGGTAGCCGTAGTGGCGACCTCGCTGATCGCGCTGGTCCAGCACGACATGAAGAAGCTGATCGCCTATTCCTCGGTCGCGCATATGGCGATCGTCACGATCGGGCTGTTCGCCTTCAACGTGCAGGGCCTCGAAGGCTCGATGATCGTGATGCTCAGCCACGGGCTGGTTTCCGGCGCGCTGTTCCTCTCGGTCGGGATCATCTACGACCGGCTCCACACCCGCGAGATCGACCGCTACGGCGGGCTTTCGATCAACATGCCGAAATATGCGCTGTTCTTCATGCTCTTCACCATGGCCTCGGTCGGCCTGCCGGGCACCAGCGGCTTCGTCGGCGAATTCCTCGCGCTGATCGGGATTTATCAGGCATCGAGCTGGGTGGCGTTCATCTGCGGCACCGGCGTGATCCTGGGGGCGGCCTACATGCTCTACCTCTACCGCCGCGTTGCGTTCGGCGAACAGAAGAACGCCGATGCCGCCGCCATGGCCGATCTTGATTGGCGCGAGTTTACGATGGCCGCGGCGCTGGCTGTGCCGGTGCTGTGGATGGGCGTTTATCCCGAGACCTTCCTCGCTCCGATGCGCGCCGACATTGCGGCGCTCGATGCGCGGCTGGCGCGGGCACGGCCGGTGGGCGATGCGCATCTGACTGCAGGCAAACCCGCTCCCGCTGCTGCGGAACATGAAACTCACGAAGCCGCGCCAGAGGGGGCACACTGATGGACTGGGCCACCTTGCTGCGGCTGACGGCTGCTGAAGAACTGCTGAGCCTCTCGGGCCTCGTGCTGCTGCTCGTCGCCGCCTGGAGCGGGGACAAGGCTTCGCGCGCGATCTCGATTGCGGCGGTTGCGGTTCTCGCCGCCTGCGCCGCGCTCACTGCGCCAGTGCTGTGCGCCGGGGAAATGGGAGCGGGGACCAGCGCCTTCTACGGCCAGATCTCCGCCGATGCCTTCGCTGCTTTCGCCAAGCTGCTGATCTACGCCGCCTCGGGCGCGACCTTGATGGTCGCACCGGCCTTCTTCGGCCGGCTCGGCGCGATGCGGGCGGAATTTCCGATCCTCGTGCTGTTCGCCGCGCTCGGCATGGGCATCATGGTCTCGGCGACGGACCTGCTTTCGCTCTACATCGGGCTCGAGCTCAACTCGCTCTCCGCCTATGTCCTCGCCACGTTCCTGCGCAGCGATGGCCGCTCGGCCGAGGCAGGGCTGAAGTATTTCGTGCTCGGCGCGCTGGCCAGCGGCATCCTGCTGTTCGGGATGAGCCTGACATACGGCTTCACCGGCACCACCAGCTTCGAAGGCATCCGCGCCGCGCTCTCGTCCGGCCTGTCGACCGGGGCGGTGTTCGGGATCACCTTCATGCTCGCGGGACTGGCCTTCAAGGTCAGCGCCGTGCCGTTCCACATGTGGACGCCCGACGTCTACGAAGGCGCGCCAACCCCGGTGACGACCTTCTTCGCCTCGGCCCCCAAGGTCGCGGCGATGGCGCTGACCATGCGGGTTGCGCTCTCGGCCTTCGGCACCGTCGTGGCGGCCTGGCAGCCGATCGTGATCTTCGCCGCGATCGCCTCGATCGTGGTCGGCGCGCTCGGCGCTATCGGGCAGGGCAATATCAAGCGGCTGTTGGCCTACTCCTCGATCAACAATGTCGGCTTCATCCTGATCGGCCTTGCTGCGGGCACGCCCGCCGGCGCCTCGGCGATGCTGGTCTATCTCGCGATCTATGTCGCGATGACCATCGGCGGCTTCGTTTGCGTGCTGATGCTCAAGGACGAAAACGGCGAACCGGTCGAAGCCATCGCCGATCTTGCCGGGCTCTCGCGGGAACGCAAGGTGCTCGCCGCCTGCCTTGCCATGGTGATGTTCAGCCTCGCGGGCATTCCGCCGCTGTTAGGCTTCTGGGGCAAGTTCGTGGTGTTCCAGGCGGCGGTCAACGCCGGCTTGGTGCCGCTCGCCGCAATCGGCATCGCCGCCAGCGTGATCGGTGCCTTCTACTATCTCAAGATCGTCAAGATCATGTATTTCGACGAACCGGCCGGCAAAGCGCTGGGCAAGAGCGGGTGGGAGCATCAGGCTCTGCTGGCGATCTCGGCACTGTTCATCTCGCCGCTGGGCTACCTCCTGACGATATGGCTGGGCGAACTGGCTGACAAGGCCGCCGCCGCGCTGTTCCACCTCGCTTGATCGAACGCGTCACCGAAACCGGCTCCACCAACGCGGACCTCGCTGTCCGGCTTGCCGCAGGCGAGCGCGTGACTGAGGGCGACTGGCTGGTCGCCGACCGGCAAAACGCGGGCAAGGGCCGGCAGGGTCGCGAATGGTTTGACGGCGCGGGCAACTTCATGGGCTCGACCGTGGTCCATCTCGGCCCGGGGATGCCGCATGCGGGATCGCTCGCGCTGATCGCGGGGCTGGCGCTGCATGAAGCCGTCAGCCCGCTCTTGCCCCCGCCCCATCGCGCCGAACTCAAATGGCCCAACGATGTGATGATCGGCAGCGCCAAGCTGGCGGGCATTCTCCTCGAGCGGACGGGCGATGCCGTGATCGTCGGCATCGGCGTCAATCTTGCCGCGACACCGCCAGTGCCCGACCGCACTGTGATCGCGCTGGCCGAACTGACCGTCCCGCCCTCGCGCGATGGTTTTGCCGCAATCCTCGCCGAACATTTCGCCCGTGAGCTGGACCGCTGGCGCAGCTATGGCCTCGCCCCGCTGCTGTCGCGCTGGCAGGCGGCGGCGCATCCGCCGGGCACGGCATTGCGGGTCGGCGATCCGGGCGGGAATGTGCTAGATGGCGCATTCGCCGGACTGGCCGACGATGGAGCCTTGCAACTGCGCCTGCCGGACGGCACCACGCAGACCATCCATGCAGGCGACGTGCGCCTCGCCGCGGAAAGGTAATCGCCATGCTGCTCGCTATCGATCTGGGCAACACCAATGTCGTTTTCGCACTCTATGAGGGCCGCGAGATCAAGGCCCGCTGGCGCATCGCCACCGATCCGCGCCGCACCGGCGATGAATATGCCGTTTGGCTGATGCAGCTGCTGCAGATCCACGGGGTAGCGCGCGATGCGATCACGCAGATCATCGTCTCCACCGTTGTCCCGCGCGCGCTGCACAATATCGAGGTTTTGGCGCGCAACTACTTCAATACCGAACCGCTGATCGCCGGGCAGGGCAAGGCCGATTATGCGATCGACATCGACGTGCCCGATCCGCGCTCACTGGGCGCGGACCGCGCGGTCAACGCCATCGCCGCCCACGCCAAATATCCCGGCGACCTGATCGTCGTCGATTTCGGTACCGCCACGACCTTCGACGCGATCGACTTTCGCGGCGCCTACAAGGGCGGGATCATCGCACCGGGTATCAACCTTTCGCTCGACGCGCTGGTCGGCAACACCGCCCAGCTCCCGCGCATCGCGATCCGCAGGCCCGACAGCGACAGCGTGATCGGCACCAATACCGAGGATCAGATGTTGATCGGGGTGTTCTGGGGCTATGTCGCGTTGATGGAAGGGCTGATCGCCCGGATGCGCACCGAAATCGGCCGCCCCGCCAAGGTGATTGCCACCGGCGGGCTGGCCATATTGTTCGATGAATCGACCGAAATTTTTGACGCCGTTGATTCCGAGCTCACGCTCGACGGCCTCGCCATTCTTGCCGAAAGGGCAAAAGCCAAGTGAAACCCGGAAAAGAGCTGATCTTCTGCGCCCTTGGCGGATCGGGCGAGATCGGCATGAACGTCAATCTCTATGGCTGCGAGGGCAAGTGGCTGATGGTCGATCTGGGGATGACCTTCAGCGGCGCGGGGGATTATCCCGGGGTCGAGCTGGTCTTCGCCGATCTCGACTTCATCGAGGAGCGCCGCAAGGACCTGATTGCCGTGGTGCTGACCCATGCGCATGAGGACCACATCGGCGCGGTGCCCTATTTCGCCGCCGAGCTCGGCGTGCCGCTCTATGCCACCCCCTTCACCGCGCGGCTGGTGCGCGAGAAACTGGAAGAGGCGGGGATCGCGAAAGAGATCAAGCTCAACGTGATCGACCATCTCGACAATTTCGATCTCGGCCCGTTCGGCATCCGCTATGTCCCGCTCGCCCACTCGATCGCCGAGGGCAATGCGCTGGTGATCGAGACGCCCTATGGCCGGATCTTCCACACCGGCGATTGGAAGCTTGATGACGAGCCGCTGGTCGGCACGCCCGCTACGCCCGAAGAGCTGACCAAGATCGGCGATGAGGGCGTACTGGCGCTGGTCTGCGATTCGACCAATGTGTTCAATCCCGAAGCCTCAGGCTCCGAAGGCGCTGTGCGCCGTGCGCTGATCGAGGAAGTCGCCCGCCACAAGGGCCGCCGGGTGCTGGTCACGACCTTCGCCTCCAACGTCGCGCGGCTCGATACGCTGGGCGAGGTCGCGAAGGCAACCGGGCGGCGGCTCTGCGTGGCCGGGCGATCGCTCGACCGGATCATCAGCACCGGCAAGGCCTCGGGTTATCTCAAGAACCTGCCCGACCTGATCGACATGGACACGGCGATGGACCTGCCGCGCGGCAAGGTGATGATCGTCGCCACCGGCGGCCAGGGCGAGGCACGCGCGGCGCTGTCGCGCATCGCCGAGGGCAATCACCCGGTGTCGCTA
>CANJSX010000140.1 GCA_947477055.1 Sphingomonadaceae bacterium
GCAGGGCACGCCTGGCATCAGGCGGACGGGGCGCAGGTTGACGTATTGATCGTACTCGCGGCGGAACTGCAGCAACGAACCCCACAGCGAGACGTGGTCCGGCACAATCTCGGGCCAGCCGACCGCGCCGAAAAAGATCGCATCGACCTCGCCGATCTGGGCCTTCCAGTCCTCCGGCATCATCCGGCCGTGCTTGGCGTAGTACTCGCAGTTGGCGAAATCGTGCCATTGCAGATCGAGCGTGAAGCCGTGCTTGCCGGCCACCGCCTCAAGCACGCGCAGCCCTTCAGGGACCACTTCCTTGCCGATGCCGTCTCCGGCGATCACGCCGATCGAATAGCTGCGGGTATTGGTCATGGCGTATCTCCCCTGCGTTCGCATGCCGCCTATGGCCCACGCCTTAAGCAGGCAAGGACCAACCGGGCAGCGGACAGCCGGGAAAGTTTGTTTTTCCGCCTAGTGAAAGTTACCCTCAGAGCACTCGCCACACCCACAGCTTGATACTGGCCGCATAACGCGCGCCGGCGCAGACGAAGACCGAGCGGTTGAGCCAGTCATACCTGCCGGTCGGGGCGATGAATTCGGGGATGGTGCGGAAGTAATATTCGGCCGGATCGACCTCCTCCCCCGCCGCCAGCCGCGCGATCACCTCGGGTGGGCCATGGCGCAAACCCCGGTTGCGGATCTGGATGGTCGCGCCATCGTCGGTTTCCAGCGCATAGGTCGCATCGGCGACCGTCACGCCGTCATGCCGGGTCAGCTGCCAGTCGGCCGCATTGCCGAGCAGTTTGCCCTTGATCAGCGGGCCTTCGACGCTGCCACCTTCGTAGATCGGGATGATCCGCCGGGTGCCATCAGGCGTCTCGCCGATCGGCACCGGCGCGCCGAGATTGCCGGTGGCTTCATAGACGAACTCAAGCTCCGGCTTGATCACGCCGCCAGCCCGATCTGATCCGCATTGGCCCAGTTGCCATGCAGCCCGAAACGGAGCCGGATCGGGATCTTGATCGTGGCGATCGGGCCCTTTTCGATATCGAGCGCATCAAACAGCAACAGGTCGCTGCGCTTTTCCTCCAGCCGGTTGCAGACCATCACGATCCAGCCATCGCCTTCCGGCGCGTCCTTGCTGCGGGGGATGAAGCAGGGCTCCTGCAGCGTGCTGACCGGGCCGGCCCACCAGTGCTGCTCGGCCTTGGTCTGGTGATCGATCAGGCACAGGCAGTTCATCAGCAGCCCGCCGGCGCTGCCGCCCTTGAGCTCGACCGGGCGCTTGTAGTCCATCTCCAGCATCCAGCCGTAGCGATAGGGCAGACCGGTGTAGCGATCATCGATCCGGGGGAATTCGCCCGGGGTGTCAGTCAGGCGGGTGATGCTATCGAAGTCGTCGGAGTTGGAGGCCGGGTTGACCGTCCAGCGAGTCAGCTTGCTCATCGCCTGCTGCGGGTTGAAGGGCGCGCCGTGAACGTCCGGGAAGAAGGGGAACATGTTGTTCTCCGCTTCGGGCACGTCGATATGCACCCTGGTGCCTTCCTGGAAGGCGTTCATCACGTGGCTGGCGAAGCAATTGTCGCGCTTGAACCAGCGGATGTCGTCCTGCGTCACCCCATCACGGCGCGGGATGATCCCGAGATAGACCGGCATGGTAGTGTCGAAGCCGAAATGCGGCTTGCCCTGTTCGAGCCGCTCCCAGCTGCCGATCGAGGGGACGATGTGGAGCACGAGGTAATCCTCGGTGACCCCGAAATCATGCATCATGCAGTAATACGGCGCCTTGAACCACACCTCGCGGACCAGCTCGCCCGAGGGCGCGATTTCCATATAGGTGACATCATCGGTGCACAGGCCCGAGGCGGCATAGCCGATGGCGATCATGTTGCCGCTCTTCGGATCGATCTTGGGATGGGCGGTGAAGGTCTCGCCGGTCATCTTGCCGCCGAACTTCTCGAACCCGAAAGTCTCCATCGTCGCCGGGTCCATCAGCAGCGAAGGACTGTCTTCCTTCATCGCCCAGAGCTTGCCGGCGAAGACGAAGGCGTTGGTGTTGGCAGTGGAGCGGTACTGGCCCTTGACGCTCTCGTCGTCGGTCAGCGGATTGCGGTAGCCGCCGAACAGCGCGTGCCCGGCCTCCTTCTCCAGCTTCCACTTGTCGGTCTGCGCCCAGCGCTGGCGGAAATCGCATTGCCCATCATGGATATGGAAGCGAGTGACCATCCCGTCGCCGTTGAACGAGATGTCGTCGCCCATGCGCGGGGGGAATTGCGGGTCGGGCTGGACGCGAAAGAATGCGCCGCTAAGTTCCGCCGGAATCGTGCCGCTGTGGGCAAGATCGGCAATGTCCGCCTCGATACGCGAAGGCGTGTTGAAACCGGTGTAATTCGGGGTATCCGGGAAATGAGCCATTGTATCCTCTCCTTGAATAGGATTGTATGCTATGCAAACAAATAGGCAAGGCGGATGCGCGTGAAGGGGGAGAAGCTCGAGATCGTGACCACCGAGGGTCCCGAGGATGGTGACATCGGCGCCATCAAGGATATCGTCGGCTTTCACATCCGGCTGGCGCACGGCGCCTGCTATCGCCATTTCACCGAAACCTTTGTCGATCTGGACCTGACCCAGAAGCAGGTCTCGGTGCTGTGGCTGGTCGACGATCACCCCGGCATCTCGCAGATCGACCTCGGCAAGCGCCTGCGGATGGACCGGGCGACCACCATGACCATCGTCAACCGGCTGCAGGCGCGCAACTATCTGCGCCGCGAGAAATCGGTGACGGACGGCCGCAAGCAGGCCCTCTATCTCGAGCCGGCCGGCTCGGCCGCGCTAGTCGAGGCCAAGCGGGCAATCCAGGAACATGAGGCCTGGGTCAAATCGCGCTTCACCGACCGGGAAGTAAAGACGCTGCTGGACCTGCTGGCGCGCATCCACGAATAGATACAATCGGGCACGAGCAGAACCCGATCGGGACGAGGAATTTTCAGACTATGAGCGGCACCGAAGGCACCGATCCGCAACGGATTCTCGACGATCAGCCGATGAACTGGCGCCAATTCGTCGTGGTCGGGCTGATGGTCGCGCTCAACGCGCTCGACGGATTCGATGTCTTGTCGAGCGCGTTCGCCGCGCCAGGAGTTGCGAAGGAATGGGCCGTTCCGCGCGAAGCGCTGGGCCTCATGCTCTCGGCCGAACTGGTGGGGATGGGCTTCGGTTCGGTCCTGCTGGGCGGATTGGCGGACAAAAAGGGTCGCAAGCCGACCATGCTTGTCTGCCTCGTGATCATGGCGGTGGGCATGTATTTTTCCCATTCTTCCGCTGGCGTGACCGAGCTTTCGCTGTGGCGCTTCATCACCGGAATCGGGATTGGCGGGATGCTGACCGCGACCAACGCCGTGACCGCGGAAAGCACCAGCAAGGCCGGACGCAGCCTGTCGATGGCGATCTATGTCATCGGCTATCCGCTGGGCGGTGTGATCGGCGGGATCGTTGCGCAGACGTGGCTGCTGCAAGTCTATGACTGGCGCGCGGTGTTCCTGTTCGGCGCGGTTGTGACCGCCGCAATGATTCCCCTGGTCGCACTGCTGGTGCCGGAAACACCGGCGTTCTTCGCAGCGACACAGCCCGGCGATGCGGTGGAACGGATCAACCGCTCGCTCGCCGCCTTCGGCAAGGCGCCGATCACCGCTCTGCCGCAGCGCGATGACGGGGCGCACAAACCGAAGGTCAGCGAAATCCTCACGAACCCGAGGCTGCGGCCGGTGACGCTGCTGCTGGCCTTTGGATACATGTTCCACACGATCACCTTCTACTACATCCTCAAGTGGGCGGTGAAGATCGTGGCCGATTACCCGCCGGGCTATGCCCAGCCCGACGCCGCCAGCGTGCTGACCTACGCCAACATCGGCGGTGCACTGGGCGGGCTGCTGCTCGGTTTCCTGATGAAACGCTGGCACATCAAGGGGCCGACGGTGGCGATGCTGCTGCTCGCCGTTGTGGCGGTGACCGCGTTCGGGCTCGGTTACGGCAGCATCGGCGCGTGGCGCACGGCAGCATTCTTTGCCATGTTCTTCGGAAACGGGGCGGTCGTCGGCTTCTATTCGGCTTTCTCGCTGGGCTTCCCGGCCTTCGCACGCGGCACCGGAACCGGGTTCGTGCTCGGGGTGGGCCGGTTCGGGGCGGCCGGATCGCCGATCATCGCGGGCTATCTGTTCAAGCTGTTCGGGAACGACCAGCTCTTGATTGTGTCGTTCTGCATGGCACTGGGCTCGCTCGTGGCGCTGGGGCTGTTCCTGTTGCTGCCGTTGCGAGATGGCGATGCGGAAGCGGCTGCCAAGGCCTAGGAGTCGATTGACCCCATCGATCAATCTCGTGCACGCTGCAAATCGCAACTGACTTGGGAGACATCGCGATGTTTTCGCACATGATGGTCGGCAGTAACGACCTCGACCGCGCCAAGACCTTTTACGACGCCCTGTTCAAGGCGATCGGCGGCAGGGACGCCATTGTCGATCCCAAAGGCCGGCTGATCTATATGCACAATGGCAGCACCTTCCTGGTCGGCAGTCCGATCGACGGCGAGGCTGCCACCTATGCCAATGGCGCAACGATCGGGTTCACCATGGACAGCCCGGCCCAGGCCGACGCCTGGCATGCTGCCGGGGTGGCGGCGGGTGGCACCGCGGTCGAGGATCCGCCGGGCGTGCGCGAGAATCCGATGATGAAGCTCTATCTCGCCTATCTGCGCGATCCCGACGGCAACAAGCTCTGCGCGCTGTACCGGATGTAATGTCCGGCCCGGTTGTCATCGCGCGCGACGGGAGTCGCCGACCTGCGACTCGCGAATGGGTGCCCGAAGTGCCGGTCGCGCTCGAATTCAACGGCCTGGCCTATGCGGTGATGATGGCGACC
>CANJSX010000141.1 GCA_947477055.1 Sphingomonadaceae bacterium
CGCTTCCAGTCCGGCATATTTCGCCATGACCGGTCCTTGCAGAAAACGCCCCCGTCGGCCGATCAGGCGGCGGACCTCGGCCTCGACGCTCTCGGGATAGGTGCGGTAATGCCCGCCGCGACTTGCGCGAGTGAGCCAGACAGCCATGCCTTCCATCATCCGCGTCAGCGCGGTGGTGCGACGGCCTTCGAGTACGCCGGCGCGCGCCAGCGCGAGCACCCCGTGGCAGATGGCGCTGACCGGCTTCTCGCGCTTCAAGGCCTTGCGGGCGATATCGGCAATGATCGAGGATTCGAGATAGCTGCGCATCCCCGGCGCATGGCCCCCGGGGAAATGGAATGCATCGAAATAGGCCGGTTCCACATCGGTCCAGCGCAGCGGCTCACGAAACTCGCGCCGCTCGCGCGCGACGGCATAGAAGCGGCGCCCTTCGTGCCGGGCAGCCAGCGAGCGGGCGAACCACGGCAGGCCCTGCCCGGTCAGCGTGATCTCGTCGCAACGCGCCGCCTCGCCGGTTTCGGTCGCGAAATGCACCTCATGCCCGGCACGGTGCCAGACCTGCCAGGGCAGCGCGACTTCACTCGGATCGAAGCCCTCGGTCGGCAGAAGCATCAAGATTCGCGCCATTGTTCCCCCGGACTGTCATACACCCACTGAATGGCACAATGAAAACGCACGAATCCAGACTTTTCCCGTCTGATCTGGCGATACCTTGCATCGCAGCACAATCGTTGCTAGGCGCGCCCCCGACTGGAAGAGGCGGCTCATTGTCTGAGCGGCCTTTTCCCTGCAGTCATCGGGCCAAAACATCCGATCATAGCGAGGGAATCGACGCGCGTGGAGAATTCCGGCGGCATAACAGCAAGCTTGCAGGGGCGCTACGCCTCGGCGCTTTTTGAGCTTGCCAGCGAAAACAAGGCCACGACCAAGGTCGAGAGCGATCTGGAGACTCTGGACGCCGCGCTGGCGCAGTCCGCCGACCTCGCTAATCTGATTCGCAACCCGCAGGTCGGCCGCGGTGCCGCAGGCGGGGCGATGGCCGCAGTGGCGAAGCTGCTCGGGCTCTCGCCGCTCACCACCAATTTCCTGGGCGTGCTGGCCGGCAACGGCCGCCTCGCCACGCTGCCCGCCATCATCCGCGCCTTCGTTTCGATCGCCGCTGCCGCCCGCGGCGAGTTGACCGCCGAGGTGACCTCCGCCCATCCGCTTTCCACCGCACAGCTGACGCAGCTCGCCGGGAAGCTGAAGGCGCGCGAAGGCAAGGATGTAAAAATTGCCGCGAAGGTCGATCCCGAGATCCTCGGCGGCCTCGTCGTCAGGATTGGCTCGACCCAGATCGACAGCTCGATCCGCACCCGTCTCAATTCCCTCGCGCAAGCGATGAAAGGCTGAAAGGCTTAATACACCATGCAAATCCGCGCCGCAGAAATCTCCAAGGCCATCAAGGACCAGATCGCCAACTTCGGCACCGAGGCTCAGGTCTCGGAAGTCGGCTCGGTGCTCTCGGTCGGTGACGGTATCGCCCGCATCCACGGGCTCGATCAGGTCCAGGCCGGCGAAATGGTCGAATTCGCCAATGGCGTGAAGGGCATGGCCCTCAACCTCGAAAGCGACAATGTCGGCGTCGTGATCTTCGGCTCGGATGCCGAGATCAAGGAAGGCGACATCGTCAAGCGCACCGGCACCATCGTCGACGTTCCGGTCGGCAAGGGCCTGCTCGGCCGCGTGGTCGACGGCCTCGGCAATCCGATTGACGGCAAAGGCCCGATCGTGGCCGAAAGCCGCCAGCGCGTGGAAGTGAAGGCGCCCGGCATCATCCCGCGCCAGTCGGTTTCCGAACCTGTGCAGACCGGCCTCAAGGCGATCGACGCACTTGTGCCCGTCGGCCGCGGCCAGCGCGAGCTGATCATCGGTGACCGCCAGACCGGCAAGACCGCCTTAGCGATCGACACCTTCATCAACCAGAAGGGTGCGAACGCCGGCGACGACGAGAAGAAGAAGCTCTACTGCATCTATGTCGCCATCGGTCAGAAGCGCTCGACCGTGGCGCAGATCGTCCGCCAGCTGGAAGAAAACGGCGCGATGGAGTATACCATCGTCGTCGCCGCGACCGCTTCGGAGCCCGCACCGCTGCAGTATCTCGCGCCTTACACCGGCGTGACGATGGGCGAATATTTCCGCGACAACGGCATGCACGCCGTGATCGTTTATGACGATCTTTCCAAGCAGGCCGTGGCCTATCGCCAGATGTCGCTGCTGCTGCGCCGCCCGCCGGGCCGTGAAGCCTACCCGGGCGACGTGTTCTATCTCCACTCACGCCTGCTCGAACGCGCTGCCAAGATGAATGATTCGCTGGGTGGCGGTTCGCTCACCGCGCTGCCGATCATCGAAACCCAGGCGGGTGACGTTTCGGCCTATATCCCAACCAACGTGATCTCGATCACCGATGGCCAGATCTTCCTCGAAACCGGATTGTTCTACCAGGGCGTCCGCCCGGCGATCAACGTCGGCCTTTCGGTGTCGCGCGTCGGTTCCGCCGCGCAGACCAAGGCGATGAAGAAGGTCTCGGGCTCGATCAAGCTGGAGCTGGCACAGTACCGCGAAATGGCGGCCTTCGCCCAGTTCGGTTCGGACCTCGATGCCTCGACCCAGAAGCTGCTCAACCGTGGTGCGCGGCTGACCGAACTGCTCAAGCAGGCGCAATTCTCACCCCTGCCCTTCGAAGAGCAGACGGTGTCGATCTTCGCCGGCACCAGCGGCTATCTCGATAGCGTGCCGACCAATCGCGTCACCGCCTATGAAGCGGAAATGCTGGGCTGGATGCGTGCCGAGCATGCCGAACTGCTGGGCGATATCCGCACCAGCAAGGACCTGTCGGGCGATTCCACCGCCAAGCTCAAGGCTGCGCTCGAAGCCTTCGGCAAGCAGTTCGCCTGATCTGATCCGCTGAAGGAGCCGCTATGGCCAGCCTCAAAGAACTCAAGGGTCGGATCAACTCGGTCAAGTCGACCCAGAAGATCACCAAGGCCAAGCAGATGGTCGCAGCGGCCAAGCTGCGCAAGGCTCAGGCTGCGGCCGAAGCCGCGCGGCCCTATGCTGCTCGCCTGGCCCAGGTCATGGGCAGCCTCGCCAGCCGGATTACGGTGAGCGAGAACAGCCCCAAGCTGCTCGCCGGAACCGGCAAGGATCAAGTCCACCTGCTGGTGGTCGCCAATTCGGACAAGGGCCTGTGCGGCGGCCTGAACTCGAACATCGTCAAGGCGGCCAAGCTCAAGGCGGCAGAGCTGATCGCGGCCGGCAAGACCGTGCAGTTCTACCTGATAGGCAAGAAGGGCCGCGCCCCGATCCGCCGCGAATATCCGCAGTCGATCCTCGCCAGTTTCGATACCTCCGAAGTGCGCCAGCCCGGCTATACCGAGGCCGAGGGCATCACCGAGGCGCTGGTCGCGCTGTATGAAGCCGGCAAGTTCGACGTGGCGCATCTGTTCTATTCGAAGTTCCGCAGCGCCCTGGTGCAGGAACCGACCGAACAGCAGATCATCCCCGTTCCCGCGCCCAAGCTTGAGGTGGTGAGCGACGCCGTGGTCGAATATGAGCCGGATGAGGAAGAAATCCTCGCCGCGCTGCTGCCGCGCTTCCTCAAGACCCAGCTGTTCGGCGCACTGCTTGAAAACATGGCCTCCGAACAAGGCGCCTCGATGACCGCGATGGACAACGCCACGCGCAACGCAGGCGATCTGATCGGCAAGCTGACCATCCAGTACAACCGCAGCCGCCAGGCCGCGATCACCACCGAACTCATTGAAATTATCGCCGGCGCGGAAGCGCTCTAAGGCACAGCAGGCAAGGAACGACACATGGCCACCGCCGCCCCCAAGACCCGCAAGAAGGCCGCCCCTGCGGTCACCAGCGCCGCTGCGACCGGCAAGATCAGCCAGGTCATCGGCGCCGTCGTCGACGTGAGCTTCATCGGCGAACTGCCCGCGATCCTCTCGGCACTCGAGACCGACAACAACGGCAACCGGCTTGTGCTCGAAGTGGCGCAGCATCTGGGTGAGAACACCGTTCGCACCATCGCGATGGACGCGACCGACGGCCTCACCCGTGGCCAGCCAGTGACCGCCACCGGCGCGCAGATCTCGGTGCCGGTCGGTCCGATGACTTTAGGCCGGATCATGAACGTCATTGGCGAGCCGATCGACGAGCAGGGCCCGGTGAATGCCGCCAAGCGCAACCCGATCCACGCCGAAGCCCCTCCCTTCGTCGATCAGTCGACCGAAGCGGCCATTCTTGTCACCGGCATCAAGGTTATCGATCTGCTCGCCCCTTATGCGCGCGGCGGCAAGATCGGCCTGTTCGGCGGCGCCGGCGTGGGCAAGACCGTGCTGATCCAGGAACTGATCAACAACATCGCCAAGGGCCACGGCGGCGTTTCGGTGTTTGCCGGCGTGGGTGAACGCACCCGCGAGGGCAACGATCTCTACCACGAATTCCTCGACGCTGGCGTTATCGCCAAGGACGCCAACGGCAATCCTACGCCTGAGGGTTCGAAGGTTGCGCTGGTCTTCGGCCAGATGAACGAGCCTCCGGGCGCCCGCGCCCGCGTTGCGCTGTCGGGCCTGACCATGGCCGAATATTTCCGCGACGAGGAAGGCCAGGACGTGCTGTTCTTCGTCGACAACATCTTCCGCTTCACCCAGGCCGGGTCGGAAGTGTCGGCGCTGCTCGGGCGTATTCCTTCGGCGGTGGGCTATCAGCCGACCCTGGCGACCGACATGGGCGCCTTGCAGGAACGCATTACCACCACCAAGAAGGGCTCGATCACCTCGGTGCAGGCGATTTATGTGCCCGCCGACGACTTGACCGACCCGGCGCCGGCGACATCC
>CANJSX010000142.1 GCA_947477055.1 Sphingomonadaceae bacterium
ACGAGAGCCTGAACAACGTGACGCCCGCCGACGCCTACTTCGGCAGGGCGCCCGCCATCATCAAACCGCGCGAAAGGATCAAGCGACAGACCATCGAGCATCGACGCTTGCAACACCGCAAGCTCGCAGCCTAACATCAACCCCCAGACGAGGCCCGCACTCCACTAATTTACACCGCGAGTTGTGCCAAATGTTCTGACGACGGACATTGTATTCTTCAGGGTCATAGTGCTTCCCACCACTTGTCCCACCACTGAAAGGCCGATTGCTCAGACCCGGTGACGGAGGTTGACGATCAGTGGTGGACATAATGCCTAGGAATATCAGGCCATTACCAGCTCATCAGCGGACGTTGACGGACGTCGGCGAATGATAAGGTGGCGGAGACGGAGGGATTCGAACCCTCGGCACCGGATTTACCAGTACGACGGTTTAGCAAACCGTTGGTTTCAGCCACTCACCCACGTCTCCGGATCGCAGCGGCAAAGGGCGCCTATAGCGAGGGGGGGAAGGGGCGGCAAGGGGCGAAGCCGCAAATTTCGCGGACTCGCTTGGCCGCAAATGCGACTCGCTTGGTCGAGCGCCGGTTGCGCCGGGCGGGCGCAGCGATTCTGCTGGCCGCGAGAGGGCCGCGTCCGGCCGCAGTGAGGAAGCCGATGCGATGAAATACCGCCTGACCCATCTGGCCCGCATCGGAGCATTCGCGCTCGCCGCCACCGCTATGCTGACCGGCCCCGTCGCTTCGAGCGCTCAGTCGACCGCCCCGCAGATCCGGGCGGTCGATCCGGACAAGGCGATCGATTCCGGTCTGGTGAAGCCGACCGCCGCCACCCCGGCTCCGGCCCCGCAACCCTCGATCGACACCGGCCCGCCTGCCGCGCCCGTACCCATGCCGCAGCCAACCACCGCCGCCGCGCCCACCGGCACCTACCAGCAGGACGACCTCGTCGGCGCGGCCGAAGGCGTGTTCGGCAAGGGCGCCTCGGGGCTGGCGGACATCATCCGCGACATCCTCAAGAAGCAGGGCCAGCCCAACGCCTATATCGTGGGGCGCGAGGGCGGGGCGGCGATCGGCGTCGGGCTGCGCTATGGCTCGGGCACGCTGCATCACAAGGTCGAGGGCGAGAAGCCGGTCTACTGGACCGGGCCCTCGATCGGCTTCGACGCCGGCGCCAATGCCAGCAGCACCTTCGTGCTGGTCTATAATCTCTACAACACTGAAGACCTCTACCACCGCTTCGGCGCGGGCGAGGGCACTGCCTATCTCGTCGGCGGCTTCAACGTCAGCTACCTCAAGCGCGGCGACGTGGTGCTGATCCCGGTGCGCTCGGGCGTCGGGCTGCGGCTGGGGGTCAATGCGGGCTATATGAAGATCACGAAGAAGTCGCGGTGGTTTCCGTTTTGATGGGATAGAGTGCGCTGCCGAGGGGACATGCTATTGCGTGTTCCCGTGCGCGGTTGGGGCGGGGGTGGTTGAGTGTATTTAGTAAAGTGTCACCGTAATTCAGTTCCAAATCCAGAACAAGGGAATACCTACCGCTGAGATAACCTTCCCCGATAATTTTGAGGTCTTCGCCGGAGAACCTGTTTTCCCAACGCTTGTAAAGTGCGGCCAGCTTGTCACTCAAGCCCTTCACACCGTCATTGAAGAAGCCAAGGTAGGCGGCGGATTACGGTGACGCGTGAAATAGCCCCCAATTCTTAGGAACAGCAGCAGCGGTTCCCAATCCTTGACAAAATACACCATATAGGATAACAACTCTCCCACCTTCACACCATGAAGGTGCGGGATCGGGGAGGGCGTGGCCTGCCTTGCCCTCCCTAGCGGCCGGCGCGGGGCGCGGGCGATGTGGGGCGGTTACCCCACAGGCATAGCCGACCCCAAGCGTCAGACGCGGCAAGACCGGATCGGTCGTCTTGCGCCTGCCCCCTGGCAACCCGTGCCATTTCGCGCGGGCTCTCCCTGGGTGGTTCCGCGAGCTACCATCTGTCGCGGCGCTATCAGCCGCGAGGGCGCAGCATGGGCACGCCAACCCGCCCCGCTGCGTCCTGCCGGTCACCGACATCGGGTTTCCGCCATGCCGGGATGGCGATGGCGGAGCTTCGCGCAATGCGATCCCTCGCCTCCAGCGCGCGCTCATTCCTGACGCCCGCGCCGGCCGCGCGATCCTTCTCCCTACTGGCGTTATCGTCCGGGCTCGCCGCCGGATATTTGCCGTGCGCGGCTGAAAAAGCGCCGAGCGGCCAGCCGCTGCCCTTGCCCCTCGCGCCCGCCAAGGCTATGCGCGCGGCCATCATGCTTACCAACCTCAAAGCCCAGCCCGCCGATGCGCTGCTCGCGCTGATCAAGCTCCACAACGACGACCCGCGCGCGGGCAAGATCGACCTCGGGGTCGGCGTCTATCGCACCGGGCAGGGCGACACGCCGGTGTTCGGCGCGATCAAGGCGGCGGAGCAGCGGCTGCTCGAGACGCAGAATTCCAAGGCCTATCTCGGGCCGGAGGGCGACATGGGCTTTGTCCATGCGCTGATGCCCTATGTGTTCGGCACGGCCGATCCGATGACCAAGGAGATTCTGGGGGCTGGACGCATCGAAGGCATGCAGACCCCCGGCGGCACCGGTGCGGTGCGGCTGGCGCTGGCGCTGGCCAAGCAGGCGGGCGTCAGCCGCGTGTTCATGGGCACGCCGAGCTGGCCCAATCACGCCCAGATCATGAACGACCTCGGCCTGACGCTGCAGGGCTTCGCGCATAACACCACAGGCGGCGTAGTCGACATGGAGGCGCTCAAGGATGCGCTGGCCGAGGCCGGGCCGGGCGATGCGGTGCTGCTCCACGGCTGCTGCCACAACCCCACGGGGATCGACTATTCGCCTTCGCAGTGGGATGAGATCGCTCCGCTGCTGGCCAAGTCCGGCGCGCTGCCGCTGCTCGATCTCGCCTATCAGGGCCTCGGCCACGGCATGGAGGAAGACGCCTATGGCGTGCGCCGCGTGCTGGCCGAAGTGCCCGAGGCGATCGTCGCCTACAGCTGCGACAAGAACTTCGGCCTCTACCGCGACCGCGTCGGCGCGGTCTATGTGATGATGGCCGAGGCCGATCAGCTCGCCGCGGTGCTCTCGAACGGCCACGCGCTGGCACGCGCCGCCTGGTCGATGCCGCCCGATCACGGCGCGGCTGCAGTCCGGCTGATCCTTGAAGATCCGAAGCTGGTCGCGCTGTGGCTTGATGAGCTCGACACCATGCGCGAGCGGATGCGCCAGGTGCGCGCCAAGCTCGCTGCGGCGGGCAGCGCCGGCAAGGTCGATCTCACCCCGATGGGCGGGCAGAACGGGCTGTTCTCGATCGTGCCGCTGACCGGCGAGCAGATCATGGCAATGCGCGAGAAGCACGGGGTCTACATGGCCGGCTCGGGCCGCATCAACGTGGCCGGGCTTACGATGGGCAATATCGACCAGTTCATCGCCGCCGTTGCGGATGTGACAGCCTGAGATGGACCGCCAGCCGGTCCTCGAAGGGGAGCGGCTGCTGCTGAGGCCGCTGCGGGACGGCGACTGGCCGGCGTTCCACGCTGCCGGCGGCGATCCGGCCGTGTGGGCGATCCATCCGCTCAGCAACCGCTGGGAAGAACCGGTGCTGCGCGCCTTTTTCGAGGATGCGCTGGCGCAGGGCGGGGCTTTGGCGGTGATCGACAAGGCCAGCGGGCAGGTCGTCGGCTCCTCGCGGTTTCAGGGGCATGATCCCGCAGCGTCCGAGGTCGAGATCGGCTAGACCTTCCTCGCCACCAGCCACTGGGGCGGGGCCTATAATCGCGAGCTGAAGCGGCTGATGCTCGGCCACGCGCTGCGCTTCGTCGAAACCGTGGTGTTCCGTGTCGGCGAGACCAACCTGCGCTCGCGCCGGGCGATGGGGAAGATCTGCGGGCGACTGACCGACCGCAGTAAACTCAGGGACGGCCTCAACGGACCGATCGTTTACGTGGTCTACGCGATCACGCGCGAGAGCTTTGCCGAGGGACCGCTTTCGGTCTGAGGGAAATCAGTCGGTGCCATCCCACAGCGCAAACACCTTGCGCCCGGCATCGTGCAGCACCTGCCGGCGTTCCTCGTCGTAGAGCAGCACGGTCGAATCGATCGCGCGCTGGACCATCTCCTTGTAGCAGCCCGAGGAGGTGCCGATGTCCGAGCCCCACATGATCTTGTGGGCGCCATAGAAATCGACCGCGCGGCGCAGGACCTTCTCGACCGGGATCCCCTGCTCGCGGATCACGTCCATGCTGAGTGAGGTCCACTTGAGGTAGATATTGTCGCGCGCGGCGAAGCCGTCGAAGCGGGCATCGATGCCGTAGTCGGGTTCAGCGACCAGCGGCATGAACAAATGATCGAGCACGATCGGCATGTCGGGATATTGGTCGGCGAAACGCTCGACCACCGGGATCAGAATGTCGGCGTCATAGGGCGGGGCCTCGAAATCGACGATCATGCCGAGCTGATGCGCCAGTTCCCACACCTCCAGCGCAGCGGCAGAGGTCAGCCAGGCGACCTTGTCCACGACGTTGACCGGGAAGAAGCGGATGCTGATCGCGCCGCGCTTGGAAAGGTCACGCATCATCTGCGGGGTGGCGGGATCGGCCGGATCGATAATGATCACCGCGCGCATTTCGTCCGGGAACAGGCTGGCGGCATCGACGATATAGCTGTTGTCGGTGCCGTAGATCATGCCCTTCTGGACCGCGGCGATGCCGACCACGTTTTCCTCGGCCATCCAGCCGTGCATCTGCTGCGCGGTGGGCTTTTCGTTGATCGGGGGGGGGGGGGGGCGGGGGCCGGGCATCCCGCCGGGGATGCCG
>CANJSX010000143.1 GCA_947477055.1 Sphingomonadaceae bacterium
AACAAGGTCTATGAAGTCATCACTGCGTCGGCCGGCAACAGCTGGATGTTCGAGAACCGCGTACCGCACATCCTGGCGGGCGATTACACGCCGCACAGTTCGATCGAGATCTTCGTCAAGGACATGGGGATCGTGCAGGACATGACCCGGGCCGCGCGCTTTCCGGCGCCGCTCGCCTCGGCGGCGCTGCAGATGTATCTGGCTGCAGCGGGAGCTGGCCTGGGCGGCGCTGACGATGCGGCCGTAGCGCAGGTCTATGCGCAACTGTCGGGGACCACGCTTCCGGGGATGGGCAGCCCGCGATGAGCATTGTCCTGGGCTGCATCGGTGATGACTATACCGGCTCGTCCGATCTCGCCAACGCGCTGACCCGCGCGGGTCTGCGCACGGTGCAGACCATCGGCCTACCCGCCGCCGGGCTGGACCTGTCCGCCGTCGACGCCGTGGTGATCGCCCTCAAAAGCCGCTCGATCGATCCCGCTGATGCGGTCGCCATGACCTTGCCGGCGCGCGATTGGCTGCGCGCGCACGGCGCTCGCCATATCATGTTCAAAATCTGCTCAACCTTCGATTCCACCGATCGCGGCAACATCGGGCCGGTCATGGATGCGCTGCGAGGCGGCGGCGATGCGCCGCTAGTCCTCGTCAATTCGGCATTTCCCGAGACAGGGCGGACCATCTATCGCGGCCAGCTGTTCGTGGGTGACGTACCGCTCAACGAAAGCCCGCTGAAGGATCATCCCCTCAACCCGATGCACGATGCCAATCTGGTACGAGTGCTGGCTCGGCAATCGACTACCAGAATTGGCCTGATCGGACTGGACTCGGTCGAGGCAGGCGCCGAGGCCATCCGTGCCCGCATGACGGAGCTGGCGGCTGAAGGCTGTGGCGCGGCCATCGCCGATTGCGTGTTTGACCGCCAGCTTGCCGCGATTGGCCGGGCGGCGCTGGAAACACCGCTGTCGGTCGGGGCATCGGGGCTCGGCATCGGCTTGGCCAGCGCGCTGATCGAGCGAGGGGATGTGGAGCGCTCAGCAGCGGCACAGCCCCCGGCAGCCACGGGCGGGCCGATTGCGATGCTCTCGGGCAGCTGCTCGGCGGCGACTCTCGAACAGGTCGCGCAGGCGGAAAGCTGGGCGCAGGTCCTGCGGATCGATCCTCGCCGCCTGCTGACCGAGCCGGCGGAGGTCCAGCGCGTGCTGGAATGGGCGCTCGAGCATATGGGGCGCGGTCCCATCCTGATCGCGTCGAGCGCTTCCCCGCAAGCGGTGCAAGCCTTGCAAGCCGAATTCGGCGCGGAGGCAGCAGGCTCGGCCATAGAACAGGCGATGGGCCAGATCGCCGCCGCACTGGTTCCCGCCGGGCTGCGCCGCCTGATCGTAGCCGGGGGTGAAACGTCCGGTGCCGTGGTCAACAGCCTTGGCCTGACCGCCTTCGCCATCGGCGCGGAAATCGCGCCGGGCGTGCCAGTTCTCCGCAATGTCGGAGGCGGACCGGGGATGGTTCTGGCGCTTAAATCGGGAAATTTTGGTGGACGCGATTTCTTTGCCGATGCAGCGGCGATGATGCCGTAAACGGACAGGAGCATCGATCAGCATGAACGTCGTCATCACCGGTGCAGCAGGCTTTCTGGGGCAGCGCCTGGCCAAGGCTTTGCTGGCAACCGGGATTCCGGATTCATCGGGAGAAACGATACCGGTTGAGTGGCTGCTCCTCGCCGACCACGCCGACATTCCGCCGATGGACGATCCTCGCGTTGCCTATGCCACTGGCGACATTGCCGATCCTTCCTATGTCGAAGCCATAATCGCACCTGACTGCCAGCTGTTGTTTCACCTTGCCGCCGTCGTTAGCAGTGCAGCCGAGGCTGATTTCGATCTCGGCATGCGGGTCAATGTCGATGCCTCGCGCCTGCTGCTTGAGCGTTGCCGCGCACTGGGCAGCAGGCCGCGCGTAATCTTCACCAGCTCGGTTGCGGTCTTTGGTCCCTGTGAGGGCGGATCCGACCCGGTGGTCAGTCCCCGGTCTTCTTATGGCACGGAGAAGGCCATCGCCGAACTGATGCTCAGCGATTACGCGCGGCGCGGTTTTATCGAAGGCGTGGTCTTGCGCCTGCCGACGATCGCGGTCCGCCCGGGCAAGCCGAACCGGGCGGCATCGTCCTTTGTCAGCGGAATCGTGCGAGAACCGCTTTCCGGTGTGGATGCGGTGTGCCCCGTCTCCGATACGACCCGCCTCTGGCTGCTCTCGCCGATGCGGGCGGTCGCGGGCCTGATCCACGCCGCGAGCCTGCCAAACTCGGCGCTGACGGCACATCCCGTCCTCAATCTGCCCGGCATTTCCGTTTCGGTCGCGGATATCATCGCATCGGTCGAGCGCGTTGGCGGCCCTGAAGCCGTAGCGCGCATCCACATGGTGCGCGACGAAGGGATCGACGCGATCGTGTCGAGCTGGCCCGGCCAGCTGGATGATCGTATTGCGCGCAGGATGGGCTTTACGGGCGACGAAACCTTCGACGAAATCATAAGGGATTTTGTCGAGAACGACTTACCTGTCGCGTGCAGTTGATCATGAAGGCGAGATACTCGAGAGCCACTGTTCCCCGTCAGCACCAATGGCACAGATTTGAGGTTGTGATTTAAGGAGGGTTGGGGGTGCTGTCAGTCCAATCGCAACTCGTCTCCGGTTGGTGCGGCTCGATCTTTGGTGGCTTGAGCTCAGCCCATTAGGCTCTGCCACTCGGCCAGGGCGGCCGAGCGGCGGAGTTTGTATGTCTGGCGGTCGACGAGGTGACGCTGGGAGTTGAAGTGGTTGTGCAAGCTGGCGTGAACTGAGACGAATTTCTGGAGTGACTTCATTCGCCTGAATCGCTGCATTGCCCGCTCTCGTCGGCGAAATGGCAAATGCGAATTTTCGGCGCGATTGTTGAGATGCCGACCAACCTCACGGCGCTCATTATTGCCCAGTTCACGCATGGCGGCAGAGTAGGAGCGCAGGCCGTCGGTAACGATGGTTTCGACCTTGCCATGCCGCTTCAGCGCCTTCTTGAAGAAGCGCAAAGCCGCAGATTTATCGCGTTTTTTCGTGACGTAGCTCTCCAGGACTTCGCCTTCATGATCCACGGCACGCCACAGATAATGCCGCTCACCATTGATCTTCACGAACACCTCGTCGAGGTGCCAGCGCCATTGGCGGAAGCCCCGCATCCGGCTCACCCGCTGCCGCCGGATGTCGGCGGCGAACAGCGGACCGAACCGGTTCCACCAAAGCCGCACCGTCTCGTGGCAGATATCAATCCCGCGCTCGAATAGCAGGTCTTCCACATTCCGCAGTGAAAGCGGAAACCTCACATACATAAAAACAACCAGGCGGATGATCTCTGGGGACGAGTTGAAATAGCGGAACGGACTGGCCGGTTTGCGAGGTCTGGGCATAGCCCAGCCCTACCCTCGCCCGCCCACTTTTCAATCAGTGCGCTTGCTTTGACAACACCCTCATTCTTCGTCGCCCCCATCCGCGATCATGCTTTTTTTAAGCAGGCGGTTCTCGAGGGTAAGGTCGGCCACGCATTCCTTCAGGGCGCGGGCTTCGCGGCGCAGATCCCTGACCTCATCGGTGGTCGCGGCACGGGCGGTGTCGCCGGCCAGGCGGCGCTTGCCGGCTTCCATGAACTCCTTCGACCACACGTAATAGAGGCTCTGTGCGATGCCTTCCTTGCGGCACAGCTCGGCAATGCTGTCATCGCCGCGCAGGCCGTCGAGCACGATGCGGATCTTGTCCTCGGCCGAGAAGTGGCGCCGGGTCTGGCGCCGGATGTCCTTCACCACCCGCTCAGCAGGGGCCTTTACCGGCGATTTTTTCAAGGAGTGTTGGGACTTCATCTTCGTTCCTTCGTCACTACGACGAAGTCCCAACACTCCTTAAATCACAACCTCAAATCTGTGCCATGGGTGCTGACGGGGAACAATTGCCTTGAAATTATCGTGATTGGTCGTGTGCATTGCGTGGGCGGTGATGCTGCGGAGGTAGCGGCGGGCGTATTTCAGCGTAGCTGCATAGATGCCGGTCAAGCCGCGCGCTTATGCACCGTCAACTCCAGTCCAAGCGCGCCGAGCACCGCGATGAGCGTTTCAAGCGTTGGATTGCCATTTTCCGACAACGCGCTGTAAAGTGCCTGACGGCCAAGTCCGGCCTTCTTGGCAATCTGAGTCATGCCCTTCGAACGCGCAACATCGCCGAGGGCGCTGGCAATGTGCTTCGGGTCATTCCCCTCCATCGCCGCTTCGAGATAATAGAGGATGTCCTCCTCGGTCTCGAGGTAGTTGGCGGCGTCAAATGGTCTTGTCTCCACCACGGCGTTCAATCTCTTCCTTCAGCGACCTTGCATAAGCAATGTCGGCATTCTGAGTGCGCTTGTCGCCTCCACACAGGAGAATGACAAGCTCCTTGCCCCGCTGGAAGTAGTAGACCCGATAGCCGGGGCCATGATCGATCTTCATTTCGAACACACCGTTTTGCACAGAACGGATCGTCCCGAAATTTCCGTTCGCCGCCCGCTTGATACGGTCGGCAATCATGGCCTTCGCCTTGCGGTCGCGTAATCCGGCGAGCCACTTGGCAAACTCAAGCGTCTCCTCCAGCGAGAATGCTTGTCCTTTATGAAGGACATTTTTAGGAGAGTCAAGTCTAGCCATGCGCGTAAACGTTCCGAATAACGTCGAGGCGCCTCCATCCCTTGTCCCCAGGAAGGCGCCCCTCCCAGAAACGCCACCCATTTACCGTGGTGTCCGTGATGCTGCTGG
>CANJSX010000144.1 GCA_947477055.1 Sphingomonadaceae bacterium
TGAGCAGCAGGTTCTCGACCTTGTCCTTCGATTCGATCGATTCCATGATCGGGATCTTGAGCTTCTCGATCGACTGGATTGCGATCGGAACCGCGATCAGGAAGATGATCAGCAGCACGAGCATCACGTCGACCAGCGGCGTGGTGTTGATGTCGGACATCGGCTTTTCTTCGCCGCCGGCACCGCCTACCGAAATCGCCATAGTGTCATCCTATCCTTACTTAATCCGGGCGGTCGAGCCGTCCGGCGCCGCGGCGGCGCGAGGGCGCCGCCGCGATCACAGGCGAATTACTTCTTCGGCGCAGCAGCGGGGGCAGCCGGCTTGGCGACGGTCACTGCGGGCTTGATCGTGCCCTTCGAGTTGATGTTCGCCAGAACGTCGGTCGAGAAGCCCGAGAGATATTCGGCGATGCGCTTGTTGCGCGCCTGCAGGTAGTTGTAGGCGATCACCGCGGGAACCGCGACGAGCAGGCCGAGCGCGGTCATGATCAGTGCTTCACCGACCGGACCAGCGACCTTGTCGATCGAGGCCGAACCGGCGATGCCGATGGCGATGAGCGCGCGGTAGATCCCGACCACCGTACCGAACAGGCCGATGAACGGCGAGGTCGCGCCTACGGTGGCGAGGAAAGGCAGGCCCGATGCGAGACGCGCGTTGATCGCAGCTTCCGAACGCGACAGCGAGCCGTGCAGCCAGTCATGCGCTTCCATCGAGTCGGTCATCTTGCCGTGATTGTCTTCGGCCAGGAGGCCGTCCTCGACGAGCTGGCGCCAGGCGCTGTTCTTTTCAAGCTTGGCTGCACCTTCGCGCAGGCTCGGTGCTTTCCAGAACGAGGCGCGGAGATCACGATACTGCTTGGTGATCTTCGACTGTTCGAACCACTTGGTAAACAGGATGAAGAACGAGCCAAACGACATGACGCCGAGAATGGTCACGGTGGCGTAGGCGATGAAGCCGCCCTGCTCAAGTGCTTCGGCGAAACCGAACTTGTTTTGCGGGGCCGCATTGGCGGCGGCGGCCAGAAGTTCAAAAACCATGCAAGAGTCCTCTCAAGAAGAATTAGGTTGGCGGACCCGGCCATGCCGGACCCGGTAAAAAAGATCAGTCCTTCGGGATCACCCAGCGGACACGGTTGGAATAGGAACCCGAGGTGGGCTGGCCTTCGCCATCCGTTGCCGGATTGAAGCGCGCCCGGCGCCGGATGTTCGCGCAGGCGGCCTCGTCAAGATCGGGGCTGCCGCTCGAACTGGTAACCTGGCAATCGCTTACCCTGCCATCCGGGCCGACGGAGACGCGGAAGCCAGTGGTGCCTTCGCGTTCCTCGCGCAGGGCGCGGGCCGGATAGTCGTTGCTGGTCGCCCAGTTGCCGGGATTACCCTTGGGAACGGCTCCCTTCGGCTGAACCCGCGGAGGCGGCGCAACATAGGGCGCAGGCGCTACGATCCTTACGACCGCGGGCGGCGGCGGCGCAGAGACCGTCACGATCTGCGGCGGCGTAGTCGCCACGTTGATCCTCACCGGGGGAGCCACAGGCGGAGGCGGCGCCACATCCTTCTTGGGAGGTGGTGGTGGCGGTTCTTCCTTCTTTTCTTCCTTGATATCGACAGTCGTCACCCGCTTCACGACCTGCTTCACGGCCTCATATGCGAGACCGGTAACCAGCGCGTAGCCGAGGACGACGTGAAGCAGGGCAACGATGATAAAGGCGGTAATCTTGTTACCACTCATCTCCTGGTCAGCGTAAGCCATTCAGACGCATCACTCCAATTCTTACCTTCGGAAAATCCCGAAGCGAGCCACGGGATGGGTTATAAACCAATCCAGGGGCCCAAAACTCAATACCGCCCTGACGTCAGTCGAACCCGCCAAGCGGGGGCCCGACGCCCGATATGGGGATCCGCGGGCTTCTTATATTTTTAGCCCTGATTTCGAGGTCCTTTAGCCGCGAGTTTTGGACCGCGCAACGCCTTATCGGCAGGCAAGCCCGGTTAACGATGGATTCACTTGCATAGGTAACAAGGGCTTGGCACCTGCGGCTGCCAGAAGGGCTTACGACCGCGCGCAGGCCGGGCATTTGGAGTCTCGCTATGAGCAAGTTTTTCAGGCTGAAATCAGGCATCGCGGCGCTGGCCCTCATGACTACCATTTTCCCCGGAAATCCGGCCTATTCAGCCGATCCGGCACCGGCTCCGGCAGCCAGTCCGGCCAGCTATGCCGACCTCGCCGACCTGGTGGACGCGGCCCCGCTGGTGCTGGTTGCGCAGGTCCGCAAACAGGTGCCGGTCGAACCTGCCCGCTCCCCCGGTCTCGCCCCCGGAATGGTCCGACTTTATGTCGAGGCACGTACTCAGGCGTTAGTTTTCGGGACGCGGTCGGTCGGTGATTCGCTGCATTATCTGGTCGACGTGCCACTTGATTCGCATGTTAAGGTTCCCTCGCTGAAGAAGAAGGTCTTCCTGCTGTTTGCGCGGCCGGTGCCGGGCCGGCCGCTCGAGCTCCAGCTGGTCGGCCGCAGTTCGCAGCTGCCGTGGGATGCCGCGCTGGAAGGACGGGTGCGCGGGGTCATCGCCGAGCTGAACGCAGCGGAGGCACCAATCCGCATCGCCGGCGTCCGCGATGCAATTTTTACTGCCGGCACCCTCGCGGGCGAAAGCGAGACGCAAGTCTTCCTGGCGACGCCCGATGGATCGCCGGCCGCGCTGGTCATCCGCCGCCGGCCCGATCTGCCGGCGAGCTGGGGAGTGACCTTCAGCGAGGTACTCGGCACCGACGGTGCGGTCCCGCCGCGCGATACGCTGACCTGGTACCGCCTCGCCTGCTTCCTCCCGGCCGCACTGCCCCCGCGCAGCAATGTCTCCGAGACCCGGGCCGACAAGCAGGCGGCCGAGCGCGACTACCGGCTGGTGATCGACCAGCTCGGCCCCTGCCCCCGCACCGTGCGGTGATCCGCGCTGTCGCCTGGAGTGCATTCGGATTTGATTGAATCAAACCCGGCCCTCCAGTTTATTGGCTTATCGTGATTTCCGAGCCGTGAAATGTTCCATTTCACTCGAAATCACTCTAGGTGCGCGGCCGTAAAGGAGTTCTCATGGCCGAACCGCTTCGCATCGCCCTCGCCGGGCTGGGTACCGTCGGCGCCGGGGTGATCCGGCTGATCGAGGCCAACGCCGCGCTGATCGCGCGCCGCGCCGGCCGCCCGATCCGCATCACCGTGGTCAGCGCGCGTGATCGCAACAAGGCGCGCGGCGTCGATCTTTCGGCCTATGCCTGGGAAGACGACATGGTGATCCTCGGCGAGCGCGAGGATGTCGATGTGGTGGTCGAGCTGGTCGGCGGTTCCGACGGCCCGGCCCTGGCCCTGGCGCGCACCACCTTCGAGGCGGGCAAATCACTGGTTACCGCCAACAAGGCGATGATCGCGCACCACGGGCTGGAGCTTGCCACCAAAGCCGAGGCGGCGCGGGTCGCGCTCAAGTTCGAGGCAGCGGTGGCCGGCGGGATTCCGGTGATCAAGTGCCTGCGCGAAGGCGCGGCAGCCAACGAGTTCGAGCGGGTCTATGGCATCCTCAACGGCACCTGCAATTATATCCTCTCGACCATGGAAGATACCGGCCGCGACTTCGGTGGTGTGCTCGCCGAAGCGCAGGCCAAGGGCTATGCCGAGGCCGATCCGGCCTTCGACATCGAAGGCACTGACGCCGCGCACAAGCTCTCGATCCTTGCGGCGATCGCATTTGGCGCCAAGATCGACTTCGCCTCGGTCGAGACAACCGGGATCACCCGCATCCGCGCTGCCGACATCGCCCAGGCCGATGCGCTGGGCTATGTCATCCGCCTGATCGGCATGGCCGAGCCCGGGCACAACGGCGCCGGCCCGGCGCTGTTCCAGCGTGTCCGTCCGCATCTGGTGCCGGTCGACCATCCGCTCGCGCATGTCGATGGCGCGACCAACGCGGTGGTGGCGGAAGGCAACTTCTCCGGCCGGCTGCTGTTCCAGGGCGCCGGCGCCGGTGACGGGCCGACCGCTAGCTCGGTGGTCGCCGATCTGATCGATATCGCACGCGGAGAGATCGGCACGCCCTTCTCGGTGCCAGTGTCCGAACTCGAGGCGCTCGCCCCGGCCGATACCGGCCACCGCGCGGGCCGCAGCTACATCCGCTTCATGGTCGCCGACCGTCCGGGCGTGCTCGCCGAACTCGCCGCCGCAATGCGCGACGCCGGGGTTTCGATCGAGAGCCTGATCCAGAAGGGCCGGACCGCCGAAGGCGGCGACGTGATGGTCGCCATGGTCACGCATGAAGGCCCCGAAAGCGCGGTCACTGAGGCGCTGCGCTTGCTTGACGGCTCGGCAAGCCTGACCGAACCGCCGCTGGTGCTGCATATCCTCGAGAATTGAGCAGCGGCCGCCTCAGGCCTGTGCTTCGAGATACTCCGGCATCACCGTATCGATCAGGTGAGTGCTGACCCGGCCCTCGGCAAACTCGCGGCGGCCGACCAGGAAGTGCAGGAAGTCGATCGTGGTGCCGATGCCGGACACCTCGAACAGCTCGAGCGCCCGCACCATCCGCGCGGTCGCTTCCTCGCGGGTCGAACCGTAGACGATCA
>CANJSX010000145.1 GCA_947477055.1 Sphingomonadaceae bacterium
GGCCCCTCCACCACCGCCTGTGGCGGTGGTCCCCCTCCCCGAGACGAGCTCGGGGAGGAATTCGAGCGAATGCGCAGTGACGTTACGCGGCGCGAGTTCAACCACCTCACCCTTGCGCGCCAAATCATAGGCGCGCTCACCATCAACCTTGATCGCGGAAAACGCCGGCGGAACCTGCTCAATCGGCCCGGTAAAGCGCGGCAGGATAGCCTCAACCTCGGCTTGCCTCGGACGAACCTTACTCTCTGCGATCACCTTGCCCTCAAGGTCCAGCGTGTCGGTCTCCGCTCCGAAGGCGATAGTGAAGGCATAGGCCTTGCTCGCATCGAGCATCCGTCCGCACAGCTTGGTCGCCTCGCCCAGCGCGATTGGCAGCACCCCGCTCGCCAGCGGGTCCAACGTGCCGCCATGGCCAACCTTGACCTTGCCATAGCCCGCCTCGCGCAGATTGCGCTTCACCGCCGCCACGGCCTGGGTCGAACCCAAACCAATCGGCTTGTCGAGGATGATCCAGCCGTGCGGCATGGCTCAGTTGCCCGAAACAACCCTGACCACGCCGAGATAGGCATTGATCAGCCAATCGAACGGCGGATCAACGAAACGACTAACGATGTCGAAACCGGGTCCGAGCCGGGGCAGCAGCACCAGCACCACGATCATCACCGGCAAGGCGAAGCGCCGCGTGCTGGAATAGACCCGCGCCGCACCTTCGGGCAGCAGGCCTTCGACAATGTGCGAGCCATCGAACGGTGGAATCGGCAGCAAATTGAACAGCGCCAGAAAGATGTTGATCTGCAGGAACATGGCCAGGCTGTAGACGATGAAACCGGCCACCCCAGCCGGTTCCTGAGCCCCGCCATAGAGCCGCAACAGCAGGCCAAGCACGATTGCCGCACCAAGCGCCATTGCAAAATTCATCGCCGGACCCGCGGCACCGACCAGCATCATGTCTCGCCGGGGGTTATTGAGCCGCCGGAAGTCCACCGGCACCGGCTTGGCCCAGCCGAACACCGGCAGCCCTGACAGCTTAAGAATGCCGGGCAGGATAATCGTGCCGAACAGATCGACATGCCTCAGCGGATTGAGGCTGAGCCGGCCCAGTTCGTCCGCCGTGGGATCGCCCAGCGCCCGCGCAGTCCAGCCATGCGCGATTTCGTGGAAGACGATGGCGATCACCAGCGGGATGATCAGCGCCGCAGCCTGGTAGATCGTATCGTTCATCAGCCCAATGCCTCGGTAAAATGCCGGCGGCACAGCGCGACATAACGATCGTTTCCGCCGATCTCGGTTTGCGCACCATGCTTCACCGCAGCGCCGCTTTCATCGACCCGCAGGTTCATCGTCGCCTTGCGGCCGCAGTGGCACACTGCTTTCAGCTCGACCAGCGCATCGGCGATGCCGAGCAAAGTTTTCGAGCCAGGAAAGAGTTCGCCTTGGAAGTCGGTGCGCAAGCCGTAGCAGAGCACCGGAATGCCAGCCTGATCGGCGACTTTCGCCAGCTGCCAGACCTGCGCCTCGGTGAGAAACTGCGCCTCGTCGACCAACACGCAGGACAGCGACTCGACGCGGGTAGCCGCGGTGATCCGGTCCCACAGGTCGGTCCCAGGCGAGAAGCGATGTGCCTCGGCGTTGAGGCCGATCCGGCTCTCGATTGCCTTGTCCCCGCCGCGTTCGTCCAGCGCTGCGGTCCACAACATGGTCGCCATGCCGCGCTCGCGGTAGTTGAAATCCGCCTGCAGCAAGGTGGTCGATTTGCCGGCGTTCATGCTGGAATAGTAGAAATAAAGCTTGGCCATCGCCGCAACAGATAGGGGCTTTGCCGGCAAAGACCAGTGCGATTGACATGGCACTTTCCCCACCGCTTCACTGGCACCAGAAACGGGGACGGACGGGAGAAACGCGATGCGAGCCGCCCTTGCCGTGCCCCTGCTGCTGGCCAATGCCGCCGCGCCACCATCCTATCACTATCATCTCGACGGTGCGCAAAGCGAAGTCAGCGCCCGTGTCGCCTTCTTCGGCGTCGCCAGCCGGACCGCGCACTTCCCGAAGATGGAAGGCGAAATCACGCTCCAGCCCGACCGCCTCGATACGATCGACCTAGACGTCACCATCGACGCACGCGAGTTGACCGCAGGCGACAGCGTCACCCTCGGTCGGCTCAAGGGGAAGGACTTCTTCGACGTCGCCAATCACCCTACCGTGCACTTCACCGGCAAGCGGATGGCGATGACCGGGCCTCTCACTGCGACGGTCGAAGGTGAGGTAACCGCGCGGGGCGTTACGCGGCCGACTGTGCTGCAAGTCGCCTTCACCCGGCCCGCGCGACCGGGCGAGAGGCGGTCCAGCTGACCGCCCGCACAACGATCGACCGCCGCGATTTCGGCATGACGGCCTATGGCTTCATCGTGGGCAAGAAGGTGACGGTCACGATCAACGCCCGGATGGTGCCCGGTTAGCTACTTGCCAATACCGGCTTCACTGGGGCGAGCGGGCCGGCCTGCCGCACCAGACGTTGATCGAAGGTCACAAAGCTGTCGGCATCCGCAGAGGTGGCGATGTGGATCAGATCGGCCAGATCGCCGTTCGACGCAAAGTGTTCGATCGCCCAGCGGATTTCGGCCTCCCGCTCGACATAGACCGTCGGCAGGCCGAGCAGTTGCGCGAAGGCGCGGGCCATCTGGTCACGGCTCATGGCGCCAGCACCTTTGAGCACCCACGACAGCTCGACCAGCACACTGGGAACGAGCAGGCAGGGCTGCGCGAGCAGTGTGTCCGCAATCGCGGCCTGGCCCGGATCGTCACGGATCAGCCAACGCGCCAGCACACAAGTATCGAGAGCGATCATTCCTTGCCGCGCGAAGTCCGTGCAGCAACGGCGGTTTCGATGGACCTGTCCATATCCTCGATGCTCAAGGCCGGCCCCTCGTAGCGATAGAAGGAGCGGATTTCACGCACTGCCGCAGCCACCGATTCTTTAGCGGATACCACCGGAACGCCGGCCTTGCGCCGCAACACCACTTCGCCCGCACGCTCGATCACGTCGAACTCGGTGCCTTCCTTCAGCCCGAGCCGGTCACGGACATCCTTGGGGATCACCACCTGGCCCTTGGCCGAAAGTCGAGTTTGCGCCGTCATCGCAACATAATACGTCTTACCGATCTTACCGTCAATCCGGTCCGAGATCTCGCTTGACCTTGGGATTGGCCAGCAGCGCGTCGATCTTGCTGGCGACGTCGAAGCTCTCGTCGGGCAGGAACTTGAGCTTTGCGGCATATTTGAGCTTGAGCTTGCCCGCCACCGCGCGCTGGAAGAAGGCCGTGTGAGTGCGCAGGGCCTTCAGCACCACTTCCTCGTCAGCGCCGAGCAGCGGCTTCACGAAGGCCGTCGCGTGGCGCAGGTCGGGCGACATCCGCACCTCGGTGACGCTGATGGCATGCGCGGCGAGCACATCGTCATGCACCTCCTGCCGGGTCAGCAGTTCGGAAATCACGTGGCGCACCTGTTCGCCCACCTTGAGCAGGCGAACCGAGCGGGTTTCGGGAGTTGCTGCGGGGCGGGCCATCAATCTTCGTCCATCTTGGCAAGAATGCGAGCGAGTGAGCGCTGATTGCGCGCGGTTCCCGGGCAACCCAGCCGTCGTTCGATGAAGGGGCCGGTGAGCCGCGTATCCCCCGCGCCGTTCACGTAATCGACATAGAGCGCGCGATCGCCGAGGGCGAGCCTTTCCGGACCGCGCCCCGCATAGGCATCGCACAGATCGGCGAACTGCGCGGCGCTCGGCTGGCGGGCGAGGAACTGCGTGTGGACAAGATTTTCCGCGCCATCCGCAGCAAAGGGATTGCCGGCAATCGCCGCCGCGACCTCATCCCGGCTGCGCACCGCGACGAAGCTGCGGTTCTCGAAGCGTTCAGCCATCATATGCGCGAACAGGTCTTCAAGGCCCGCCGTGGGTCGCTCTTCGAACTCGAACAGCACATTTCCGCTGGCAACCACCGTCTCGACCTGCTCGAATCCCTCGCGCTCGAACGCCCAGCGCAGATCGGCCATCGTCACGCGATTGCCGCCAACGTTGATCGAACTGAAGAAGGCGGCATAGCGGGGCAACTAACTCGAACCGCCTGTCACATATAGAGCAGCTTCAATCAGCCTGCCCTCAGCCCCCCCTCGGACGTTAATCTCACCGCCGGAGAATTTTTTTTTAATAGTTCTTATAATATCTTCGTCTTGAGAGCATTTTATGATGGAAGAGCAGTATTTTATATAATCATTTCCACTATTTATATTTAATTTTTCATTCAAAGGTAATTTTATATCTATTGCTAATTTAACTCTTGAATCCCAAATAAAATATATTTTGGGATCAAAAAAGTACATGAATTTCGACGTTCCGACCCATGAACCATTTATAAATCCGCGACTTTCTTCGCCAATATTTTGCTCATTAATGAAGCGTCGTGCGCCTTGCAAATCCACAATCTCGGTTTCGCGTTTTTCTGATTTGCTTCGGCCATTGTGCCCCAACATGCATGGCATCATTTCATAGACAGCCGAAGCGCATCCCCAAATCGCCTCA
>CANJSX010000146.1 GCA_947477055.1 Sphingomonadaceae bacterium
CAACGTCGTGCTGGGCATCGCCGTCGCCCGCATCGCCGAGCGGAGGCCCCGGCTGCCGTTGATCGCGGTCGGCACGCTGCTGTGGTCGATCGCCACGGCCGGCTGCGGCATGGTCGGCAGCTGGATGCAACTGCTGGTGGCGCGGATCGGAGTGGGGGTCGGCGAAGCGGTTGGCCTGCCCGCTACCGCCTCGGTCATCTCCGACTATTTCCCGCCGAAGCGCCGGGCCACCGCCATGTCGGTGCTCGCGCTGGCACCCCCGGTCGGCGCGCTGATCGGCTCGGCCGGCGGAGCGTGGATCGCGCAGCATTACGGGTGGCGCGCCGCCTTCCAGTTCGCCGCGCTCCCGGGATTGCTGCTGGCGCTCGCTGTCTGGGCGCTGGTCGCCGAACCGCCGCGCGGCCGGCACGACAGCGGCGATAGTGGCGAGGTGCCGAGCCTCGGCACCGTGCTCGCCCGCTTCTGGCACATCCCCAGCGCCCGGCACCTGCTGGCCGGATCGAGCATCGCCGGGATGGTCGGCTTCGGGCTCAACGCCTTCCTCGCCGCGATGCTGGCGCGGCGCTTCGGCTTCACGCTGGTCGAGGCCGGGGTCACCGCCGGGCTGGTCGCGAGCTTTCCCGCCACCATCAGCGTGCTGGCCGGCGGCTGGCTCGCCGACCGGATCGGCGCGCGCAATCCCTCGGCCTACGCGCTGATCCCCGGCCTGTGCCTGCTGGTCAGCGCGCCGCTCTACCTGCTCGCAATCACGCGCGATGTGCCCTGGCAATTGCTGAGCCTGCTCGGCCTCTCCGCGCTGGTGCAATATACCTACCTCGGCTGCACTTCCGGCGTGTTCCAGAACCTGATGGCCCCGCGCATGCGCGCCACCGCGACGGCCTTCACTTCGATGGTCTACACGCTGATCGGCGGCGGTTTGGGGCCCTTGCTGCTCGGCGTGCTGAGCGGATATTTCGGCCCCTTGCATCCGGGTCCCGGCGAAAGCCTCGTCTGGGCGATGGGGGCCACGGCGCTGCTCTACTTCTGGGCCGCGCTGCATTACCTGCTGGCCGCCCGCCACGTCGGCAATGATTTGCGCGCTGCCCGGGCGGCCTAGGTTTACTTGCGCCGGAGGCCGCGCCCCGCCAGCAGCGCCAGCCCGAGCATGGCCACACCCCAACCGAGCGCCAGCCAGTTGCCGAGCCGGGCAAACAAAGTCGGCGGCAGGGCGGCGGGGATCATCCCGTCGAGCCGCCCGGCGACATTGCGCCCGAGGTGCTGGCGCACCACGCCATGCGCATCGACCACCGCGCTGATCCCGGTGGTGGTGGAGCGCAGCACCGGGACCCCCTCCTCGATCGCCCGCAGCCGTGCCTGGGCGAGGTGCTGGGGCGGGCCCCAGCTGCCGAACCAGCCGTCGTTCGAGGGGTTGAAGAGGAAATCGGGGCGGTGTGCGGCGTCGATCACTTCGCCGGAGAAGACGATCTCGTAGCAGATCTGCACCCCGGCCTTGCCCCATGACCCAAGGTTCAGCGTGCGCGGCCCCGGCCCGGGCCAGAAATCGATATCGCCGGGCACGAGCCGGGCGAGGCCGAGCGGCGCCAGCCATTCCCGCATCGGCAGATATTCGCCATAAGGCACTAGATGCGCCTTGGCATAGCTGGCGCGAATCTTGCCGGAATCGTCTAGCGCGGTCACCGCATTGCGAGCGCCAGCCACCTTTCTGCCCTTCATCTCGA
The DNA here is from genome assembly GCA_947477055.1 of Sphingomonadaceae bacterium. Taxonomy (GTDB): domain Bacteria; phylum Pseudomonadota; class Alphaproteobacteria; order Sphingomonadales; family Sphingomonadaceae; genus Novosphingobium. The sequence continues at coordinate 1,719 of CANJSX010000146.1, forward strand.
GGTCGACGGTGCCGGTCAGCAGCATACTGTCCTGACCGATCACCTGCCCGATCCGCCGCCGCGCCAGCAGCGGGTCGGCGGCAAACGTCGTCTCGTTGTAGAAGGCCTGCGGATAGCCCGGGCGCAGATAGTCGGGCACGCCGGATTCGGGCCAGAGCACCAGCCGCCGCTCGCCCGGGGCCGGAAATTCGCCGGGGTGGGCGATGGTCAGGCGGGCAGTCTTGACGAACTGGGTCTCGAACATCGCCGGGTCGTTGAGCTCGTCCTGCGGAATGTTCGGCTGGACCAGGGTGAAGGCGGTGGCCCCGGTAATGGCGGCGCCTGGACCGCGCCAAGGGCCGGCAAAGGCCAGTGCGATCGCCGCGAGGATTGTCCCGGCATGGATCCAGCTGCGCCGCCGACTGACCGCGAGCCAACCCGTCCCGGCCAGCAGCAGCACCATGCCGGACAGGTCATAGGTCCCCATCCACGGCGCCACCAGCGCGAAGCCGGGCCGTTCGAAGCCGCCCAGCGCGATCATCGCCAGCGGGTTCCAGGCATAGCCGGTGAAGACATGGGCGCGCAGCCATTCGGTAATGACCCAGCAGCCCGCCAGCGCCGGGACCAGCACCAGCCCGCGTTCGCCAAAGCGCCGGGCGACTAGCCAGGCCGCGACCACCGCGAGCATCGGATAGACGGCCAGGTAGCAGGCCAGCGCAACCACCGCGATCCAGCCGAGCCATGCGGGCATCGCCGCCTGATAGGTGAAGGCGGTGGCGATCCAGTTGTTGCCGAGGGTGAAATGGGCGAGGCCGAACAGCCAGCCGATCAGCGCGGCCTGCCGCCAGCTGCCGGCGCGGAGCACCAGTTCGCACAGCAGCGCCAGTGCCAGCAGCGCGAGCGGCCAGAGATGGATGGGTTCGAACCCGCAGGCTGACAACAACCCCAGTCCGAGCGCGCACCACTTCGGCCGGGCGAAGGCGCGCTCGGGCAGGCTGGATAGGAAATTCATGCCGCGGGCTTACCGCCCGTCAGCGATTTGGCAAAGCCTTCAGCCAACCGTTTCCAGCGATTCCCCCGCATCATCCGCAGCGGGGCGGCGGCGCTGCGGCTTGCGGCGGGGCTTAGATTCGCCTTCGGGAGCCCCAGTATCGGGAGCAGTGGCTTCGGCAGTTTCGCTGCGTCCGGCAGAAATCGCCGGCGGGAGCGAGAACGGATCGAGCCCGGCCGGTGCTTCATCGTCACCTGTCGCATCGCGGGCTTCAGGGCGCGGGCGCCGATCTTCGCGGCGCGGGCGCAGGCCGCGGGTGCCACGGTTCTCGCGCACGAAGGGGTTGGCCTCCGGCTCGAAGGGATTTTGCTCGTCGGGAACGGCTTCCACCTCGACCGGCGCAGGGGCCGCTTCCACGCGCGCTTGCGGGCGAGCTTCCGGCTGGGGGGCCGGGCGCTCTTCGCGGCGACGGGGCTCGCTGCGCTCCTCGCGCTCACGGCGCTGGTATTGCGGCGTCGTATCATAGTTGGAATAATCGCTGTCCGACGCGAATTCCGAAGGTTCTTCGGCCTCTTCGCGCTCGGGCTGGTCGCCTTCCTGCCAACGCTCATCGCGGCGCCCGCGCTGCTCTTCCTGACGCACGCGCGTGTCGGCGATGACGCGGAAATAGTGATCGGCGTACTGGAGGTAAGTTTCCTCCTGCACGCGGTCACCGTTGAGATGCGCATCATGCGCCAGCTTGCGAAATTTCTCGAGCATCTGGGCCGCGTTCCCGCGCGACCGGCTGTCGATCCGGTTGAGCTGTTGCTGGCTACCGCCGCCGCCGCCACCGCCTGGCCGGTTGTTATTGCTCCGGCCGCGCCGACGATTGTTGCCACTGTTGCCACTGTTGCCACGATTGTTGTTATTCAAGGGTGAGATTTCCTTAACCCCGGAGCCGCTGCTGGCGTTCACCGCCGGCTGGCGTGCTGCACATCCTGCCGCCACGGGCCGACCCGGTCCCGTGGTCCCGACATCTGCACCTTGTGCGGGGCGGATTTGCCCGGCCAATTAGCAAATGCTGGATTGGGCCAAGCCGAGGGGAGAAATCCAAACCTGCGGCAGGCCTGAATTGGGCTTAGTCGCTGGCCGGAGCCTTGCCAAGCGGAATCTTGAGTTCGAGCACGCGCGGCCGCCCGCCAAGGTCGCGGTGCAGGGCCACCGCGAACCCCGCCGCACCCACAATCGCGCGCACCGCCTCGGCCTGCGTCGCGCCGATTTCCACCAGCACGACCCCGCCCGGAGCGAGCAGCGCGGGCAATTGCGGGATCAGCACGCGGTAATCGTCGAGCCCCTCCGGGCCGGCGAAAAGCGCACCGGCGGGCTCGAACGCGCGCACCGATGGCGAGAGCGCGGCATCCTCCTCGACATAGGGCGGGTTAGCGAGAATCAGGTCGAACGCCCCGAGCACCTCGGACCAGCCCGGCTGCGACCAGTCGGCCAGCATCATCTCCGCCCGGCCCGACAGGCCCAGGCTTGCGGCATTGGCCGCAGCGACCGCCAGTGCCGCGCCTGACCGATCGATGCCGATGCCGCTCGCTGCTGGCAGCTGATGCAGCACCGCCAGCAGCAGCGCCCCCGAACCCGTGCCGCAATCGAGCACGCGGCGCGCCTCGGGCCGGGTGGCCAGCGCGGTCTCGACCAGCACTTCGCTATCGCCGCGCGGGATCAGCACATCGGGCGAGACCTGAAAATTCAGGCCGAAGAACTCCTGTTGCCCGAGGATATGCGCCACCGGCTCAAGCCGCAAACGCCGCGCGACCAGCGCCGCGAAGCCCGCCGGGACCGGGGCGGCCATGTGCCGCA
>CANJSX010000147.1 GCA_947477055.1 Sphingomonadaceae bacterium
GATCTTCATCAACCAGCTGCGCATGAAGATCGGCGTGATGTACGGCAACCCGGAAACCACGACCGGCGGCAACGCGCTCAAGTTCTACGCATCGGTCCGCCTCGACATCCGCCGCACCGGCCAGATCAAGGATCGCGACGATATCGTCGGCAACACCACCCGGGTGAAGGTCGTCAAGAACAAGGTCGCCCCGCCGTTCAAGCAGGTCGAGTTCGACATCATGTATGGCGAGGGCATCTCCAAGATCGGCGAAATCCTCGACCTCGGCGTCAAGGCCGGCATCGTCGAGAAGTCGGGCGCATGGTTCAGCTATGACTCGATCCGCATCGGCCAGGGCCGCGAGAATTCGAAGACTTACCTGAAGGAAAATCCCGAGATTTGTGACCGGCTGGAAGCCGCTATTCGCGGCCGCACCGAAGGTCTTGCCGGGGAGATGATGACGGGTCCGGACGCGGACGACGACCTCTGATCCCTGAGGGGTGAAGCCAAGCCCCCCGGCTTCACTCAGCAACATGAAGCCGGCGCGGCGCCCTCGGGCTCCGCGCCGGTTTTCGTTTGGGGCAGTGTTCCTCCCAAGACCCGTTCGTCATTGCGAGGGGGAAAGCCCCGAAGCAATCCAGAGCACAGCGCGCAACGCTCTGGATTGGTTGGCCTGCGGCCGCCTTCGGCACGCTACGCTCGCAATGACGAAGCTTAGGAAGCTCTGGCCGTTTCTGCCGCCCGGGTCTTCACCACCTCATCCGCCTGCTTGCCGGTCAATTCGGCCAGGTGGTCGAACTGCGCGGTGAAGCTTGCCAGCCCCTGGCTCAGCGAGCGCAATTCGGCGTCGAGCCCGGTCAGTCCGCTCTCCGGCAATAACGCCTCGACCCGTTCCCACCGGCCCCAGCTCGGGTGCGGCGAGAGACCGAGAATCTGCCCGCGCCGGGCCGAGAGCGCCGAGCCGGCCTTGGACGCCGTGCCGCCGGGCGTATCCACCGTCACCCGCACGATCGGTTCGAGCAGATAAGGCGCGGCCTAGGCCAGCGCATCGCTCATCGCCATCCGCCCGGCGATGCGGAACGCCAGCTCCGAACTGTCGACCGAATGGAACGAGCCATCGACCAGCGTCACGGCGACATCGACCACCGGAAAGCCGAGCGGGCCGCGCAGCATCGCGTCGTGGATTCCTATCTCTACCGCCGGGATATACTGCCGTGGAATCGCTCCGCCTGTGATCCTGTCCTCGAACAGGAAACCCTCGCCGCGCTCGCGCGGCCGAATCTCGATCACGCAATCGCCATACTGGCCATGCCCGCCGGACTGCTTTTTGTGCCGCCCGCGCATGCTCGCACCCTTTCGGATCGATTCGCGGTAAGCGATGCTGGGCGGCCGGGTGTTGACCGGCAAGCCGTAGCGCCGCTGCAGCCGGTCGATCACCACCTGCAAATGCTCGTCATTGATGCCCCGCAGGATCGTCTCGTGGCTGGCATCGTCCTGGGTCCATTCCAGCGCCGGGTCCTCCTCGCACAATCGGTGCAGGGCGGTGGAGAGCTTGACGTCGTCCTTGCGCTCGCGGGTGGTGATCGCCAGCGCGGCATTGCGCGCCGGATATTCGACCAGCAACTCGTGTCCGGCACTACCCTTGCTGCCGAGCAGCATGCCCGCGCGCGCAGTTTCGACCTTCGCCACGGCCACGACATCACCGGGTCGAGCCTCGCCGCGCTTGGCGGTCTTGTCGCCCTGGACGAAGAACAGCGAACCGGTCCGCGCCGCTTCGCCGCCAGCCATCAGCTCGTCGCCCTCGGCCAGCGCGGCGCCGAGCACCCGGCCCAGCGCCAGCCGACCCATCGCTCCGCCATTGGCCACCTTGAACACATGCAGCCCGCCGCCTTCCGCGCCCAGCCGCGTCGAGGCGGCATCGGGCGACGGCGCCTCGTGCCGTAGCAGCTTGAGCAGCCGCCGCACCCCGCCGCCGGTCAGCGCCGAACCGAGCAGCACCGGCACGAGTTTGTTGGCGCCGGTATCGACCGCGAGATCGGCCATCACCAGTGCGGTCTCCGGCTCCTCATCCATCAGCAGCGCTTCCATCAATGCGTCATCGAAATCCGCGAGCGTCTCGAGCAGATGAGTGCGTTCGCTGCGCTCGCGCGCAATCGCCTCGCCGGGCATCTCGACCCGCAGGCTCTCCTTGCCCGGCTGGAAGCGATAGGCCCGTTCCAGCGCGAGATCGACATAGCCGGTGACGTGCTCGCCTTCTCGGAGCGGAATCTGGCGCAGCGCCAGCGGTTCGCGGCTCATCGGCTGAAGTTCGGCGGCGAGGCCGCGAATCGCGCCGGCGCCGGCATTCTCGATCTTGTTGACGAAGATCGCGTGGGGCACGCCCAGCTCATCGAGCCGGCGCAGCATCGGTTCTGCCAGCACGGCGCGTTCGGGCACGGGATCGATCACCACCAGTGCCATGTCGGCAGATTGCAGCGCCGCGAGGCCATCGGCAGCAAAGCCCGCACCGCCGGGCAGGTCGATCAGCGCATAGTGATCGCCGAGGTAATCGAAATTGAGCAGGTTGATTTCTGTCGATCCGCGCCGCGCCCGCGCTTCCGGGCTGGCATCGCCGACACTGGTGCCGGCATCGACACTGCCTTGCCGCGCAATCATGCCGCTGGCGAACAGCAAAGCTTCGGCGAGGCTTGTTTTGCCCGTGCCGGCCGGCCCCACCAGCGCGACCGCACGGGTTGCTCGTCTGCCGTTATTGGCTCCATATGACTGGGTGCTGGCCATCTCCCGCCTCCTCTCATGCGAAGGCGCGTCGGGCGCGTGTCCTCGCGTCAGACGCGCATTGGACCAAGGTCAAGCTCTGCCTCTTCCCGGTGAGTCGCAAGCGGATTCTGATCTTGCCGCGGGACAGTGTCCGGCATAGGTTTGGGGCATGACCAATGTGAACGAATGGGAAGGGCCGGTCGGGCGGAGCTGGGCGGAGTTGCACGCGCTGACTGACCGTTGTTTTGGTGGGCTGACCCAGCAATTGCTGGACCGGGTCTCCATGGAATCCGGGCACAGTGTGCTCGACATCGGCTGCGGTGCGGGTGAGCTGTCACTAGCGATCGCGCGGGCTCGGCCGCAGGCGCGGGTGGTCGGGGTCGATGTGTCGGCCGATCTGGTTGAAGCGGCGCGGGAGCGCGGGGCTCTGCTGGGCAATCTCGAATTCGCGTTGGGTGATGCCGCCAGGTGGCAGGCGGAGGATTTCGTGCCGGACCTGCTGGTCTCGCGCCACGGGGTGATGTTCTTCGACGATCCCTTTGCCGCCTTTGCCCATCTCGGTGAGATGGCGGCTCCCGGTGCGCGCCTGGTTTTCTCCTGCTTTCGCGCCCCACGCGAAAATCCCTGGGCGGCCGATGTCGCGCGGTTGGCGCAGCTTCCACCAGCGGCCGATCCCCACGCGGCAGGCCCCTTCGCCTTCGCCGATCCGCAGCGGATCGAGGCGATCCTCTCGTCCGGTGGATGGCAGGACATCGACATCGCTCCGGTCGACTTTGCCTATATCGCGGGGCAGGGCGGTGATCCGGTGGGCGACGCCCGCGCCTTCTTTGCACGGATCGGCCCAGCGGCCCGGGCCCTGCGTGATGTGACCGGCGCGGCGAAGCTGGAACTGGCCGCCAAGCTTGATCGCTGGCTTGAGGAGCGCCGCAGCGGCGATCTCGTCGCCTTCGCGGGCGCGGCGTGGATCGTTACCGCCACCGCTGATCGGCGCGTGCGCGAACGCTGAAAACCTCGCCTTCGCGCTTGCCGCGTCGGCACACCTGCCTTATCGGCCCGAACATGGTCTCGACGAACGAAATCCGCCGCTCCTTCCTCGAATATTACGGGTCGAACGGGCATGAGGTGGTGCCCTCGGCGCCGCTCGTGCCCTATAATGATCCGACGCTGATGTTCACGAACGCCGGCATGGTCCCGTTCAAGAACGTCTTCACGGGCCTTGAAACGCGTGCCACGCCGCGCGCCACCTCCAGCCAGAAGTGCGTTCGCGCCGGCGGCAAGCACAACGATCTCGACAATGTCGGCTATACCGCGCGGCACCACACCTTCTTCGAGATGCTGGGGAATTTCTCCTTCGGCGACTATTTCAAGGAACAGGCGATCACCCACGCCTGGACCCTGCTGACCGGCGAATGGGGCCTGCCCAAGGACAAGCTCCTCGTCACGGTCTATCACACCGATGACGAGGCGTTCGCGCTGTGGCAGAAGATCGCCGGGCTGCCGGAACAGCGCATCATCCGCATCCCGACCTCGGACAATTTCTGGTCAATGGGCGATACCGGGCCGTGTGGGCCATGTTCGGAAATCTTCTTCGATCACGGCGCGCATATCCCCGGCGGCCCTCCGGGATCGCCGGACGAGGATGGCGACCGCTTCATCGAGATCTGGAACCTCGTGTTCATGCAGTTCGAGCAAGCCGCCGATGGCAGCCGCAGCGAACTACCCAAGCCCTCGATCGACACCGGCATGGGGCTGGAGCGGATCGCTGCGGTGATGCAGAGCGAGCATGACAATTA
>CANJSX010000148.1 GCA_947477055.1 Sphingomonadaceae bacterium
GAACATCGGCGCTTGCAACACCGCAAGATCGCCGCCTAAGATCAACCCCCAGATGAGGCCGACACTCCGCTAATCTACGCCGCCAACTGTCTCAAATATTCTGACGACGAACACCCATGTCAGCTTACTTGTCGTGGATCTGACCTGATCGCATTTGCGATAGGTTCGCAAAAATCTAATCGGAATTACCGATCATCACTCGCGGAAAAATCCGATGGAGATTGCGCGCGCGCCGGGCCATCAGGCATCCTTTGACAACACTAGCAAAGGAGCAGGATCATGGGATTGAAGGGTTCACAAACCGAGGAAAACCTCAAGGCCGCGTTCGCCGGTGAAAGCCAGGCCAACCGCCGCTATCTCTACTTCGCCCAGAAGGCCGACATCGAAGGCTATAACGACGTCGCTGCGGTGTTCCGCTCGACCGCGGAAGGCGAAACCGGCCACGCCCATGGCCATCTCGAATATCTTGAGGAATGCGGCGATCCCGCCACCGGCGAGCCGATCGGCAACACCGAGCTGAACCTCAAGGCGTCGATCGCGGGTGAAACCCACGAGTACACCGACATGTACCCGGGCATGGCCAAGACCGCGCGCGAAGAAGGCTTCGAGGAAATCGCCGACTGGTTCGAAACCCTCGGCAAGGCGGAAAAGAGCCACGCTGGCAAGTTCCAGCGAACGCTCGACACGCTCGACGCTTAACAACCACTAACCCTCTCCCCTTCAGGGGAGAGGGTTGGGAGAGGGAAATGTATGCCATGCCCCTCTCCAAGCTGCGCTAGCTCCTCGCGGAGCAAGCTTCGCTATCCTCTCCCCTGAAGGGGAGAGGGCGTTTCCCGCCATATCCTTCGCACAGGACTCACGCATGGAAGGCAGTCTCGAAGCGCCCACGCGCCACGTCATCCCCTGGCAGGACGAAGCCTGGTACGATGAGCCCGCGCTCGAGGCGGAGTTGCGCCGGGTGTTCGACATCTGCCACGGCTGCCGCCGCTGCTTCAACCTGTGCGACAGCTTCCCGATCCTGTTCGACGCGATCGACGAAAGCCCGAACGAGGAGGTCGCCGACCTTGCGACCACCCAGCTCAAGGCCGTCGTCGATGGCTGCACCCTGTGCGACATGTGCTTCATGACGAAGTGCCCCTATGTGCCGCCGCACAGCTTCGATCTCGATTTTCCGCACCTGATGCTGCGCCACCGCGCGGTCGAGTTCCGCAAGGGCGAGACCTCTTTCGTCGACAAGCAGCTTGCCGAGATGGACCGTAACGGGCGGCTCGGCACGATGGCTTCCGGACTAGCCAACTGGGCCACCAGGGAAGGCAATGCTCTCACCCGTCCGGTGATCGAGAAAGTCGCCGGGATTGATCGGCGCGCGCATCTGCCGCCTTTCATGGAGACCTCGCTGACCCGGCAGGGACCCGCAATCATCCCGGCGCCCAATCCCGACGGTCCGGGCTTCGGCAAGCGCGTGGCGATCTATGCCGGGTGCCATGATGAATTCAACGACGGTACGCCCGGCCTCGCGCTGATCAAGGTGCTGGCGCATAATGGCGTTCAGGTACGGGTCGAGCATCCCGATTGCTGCGGCATGCCCAAGTTCGAGAACGGCGATATGGCCGCCGTCGCCAGCGCCGCGCAGCGCATCTCGGCCCATTTCGCGCCGCTCGTCGAAGAGGGCTGGGACGTGGTCCCGCTCACCACCAGCTGTGCGCTGATGCTCAAGTTCGAGTGGCCGCTGATCGAGCCGGAAAACGAAGCCGTGCAGACGCTCAGCCAACACACCTTCGACGTTTCGCAATATATCGTCGCGCTGGCCAAGGACCGTGGCCTTGCCCCGATCGCGCCGATGGCCAAGTCGATCGCAGTGCACTTCGCCTGCCACGCCCGCGCTCAGAACATGGGGCCCAAGGCGATGGAAATGTTGCGCCTGATCCCCGAAGTCAAGCCCGCGCTGACCGAGCGCTGCTCGGGCCACGGCGGCAAGTGGGGCATCTTCAAGGAAAACTTCGACCGCGCGGTCAAAGTTGGCAAGCCGGCCGCGCGCAATCTGGTCAAGGACAACCCCGATCTGATCGTGTCGGAATGCCCGCTGGCCGGCCCGCACCTCAAGCAGGTGATCGCCGCCAACGGGGCCGAACCGCCGGCCCGCATCGGCCACCCGATCGAGGTGCTGGCCCAAGCTTATGGATTGTGAACCCAATGCCCCGAGATAGCCGCACCATCACCGCCGACGATATCCTTCCGGTCGCGCAGTACGAATTGATCCGCAAGGACAAGAAGCAGGAAGCCGTCGCCCGCAAGAAACTCACCCGGCTCGCGGTCGGCCCCTATGCCACGGTGCTGTTCGAAAACTGGGATTCGATGTGGCTGCAGGTCCAGGAAATGCTGCGCATCGAGAAGGGCGGGGCCGAGCAGCTGGTCGACGAACTCGCTGCCTATGATCCGATGGTGCCCAAGGGCAGCGAGTTGACCGTAACGTTGTTCTTCGAGATCGACGATCCGGTGCGGCGTGACAAATTTTTGCGCAGCATCGGCGGGGTGGAGGAGCATATCGCCGTCCATGTCGGCAGCCACGTCGTCCCGGCGCGGGCCGAGGGCGATGTCGCGCGCACCCGTGAGAGTGACGGCAAGGCCAGCGCCGTGCACTTCTTCCATTTCGATTTCACGCCAGAGGCGGTTGCGGCGTGGAAGGCGGGCGAGCCGGCCTCGCTGGTGATCGACCATCCGAACTACGGCCACGCCGCGCTGATCGGCCAGACCACGCGCGAATTCCTTGCTCGCGAGTGCTTTTAGGGAACCAGGTCCGCGCCGCGGTCGCTGCCGCCGGTCTGGCTCGCCGAAACCGCCATAAGCTGAGCCACCTGCGCCGAGCTCAACCGCTTCGGTGCGCCGATCCTGCCTTTGTTGCGACCCGGGGCATTGGGCGCCATTCCCGGCGGGACAACTGTGGGTAGCGAATTCGCCCCGGAGGCTCCGCCGGCGCCATATGGCGCATTGGCCAGTTCGATCCCCTCGCCAACCGTTCCGCCGCCGCTGTCGCCTTCGAACCCGGGCTCGGGCCCGAAGCCGGCGCCATTGTGGCCCATGACCTTCATCTTGCCGACCAGCGGGGCTTTGTCCGCCATGCGGTTGGCCTGACCCTGCACGAAGTCGCGCCCCGACTGGTCGGCCAACTTCGCTTCAGCCACCAGATCGATTTCCGCGCGGGTTTCATTGTCCGCCGCCATCGCCACCAGCGCTGTCAAGGCGACCGTCACCGCCGCGAAGTGCTTGTACAGCTTCGGGGGAATCAGGGTGTAGGAAGCGCTTCTGACCATGCTTGCCTAGTAGCCGCGCCAGGTTAACGCATCGGCGCCCGACATGGTTTCCGACCGGTTGATTTCGGGCACGGCGTGATCCCTAACCTTCGGTAAACTGCGGCGAAATGTGACCGCTGCTGCCGCGCGCCACGGTTAAGGGCCGGCTCGGGGCACTTTGCGCTGAATTAACCTCGCGTTGTAAAATTTACCGACATTTCACCTCTCGCCGTTAGTCCGATGCCTGAAGTTGCGCATTTCAGACGAACGGCCACCATGATCCGCCTGTTTAAACACTACATTCCGCATGCGGTGCTGCTGCTCAGCCTGTTCGATATCGGGCTGCTGATGCTGGCCGGCGAACTCGCCTGGCACATGCGGGCGCAGCAGATCGGGATCAACCCGGGCATCCTGCGCGATCACCTGGCGCCGCTGGGCATTTTCGCAGCGGTAATCTTTGCCGCGATGGTGAGCGTCGGCGTTTATGGCGCGGAATCCGTGCGATCGATGCGCTTCGCCACGGCGCGGCTGCTGGTGGCGGTTTCGCTGGGCATCATCGGCATCACCTTTGTCGAATTCCTGCTCGTAGAGCACAATTTCTGGCGCTCGACCCTGGCCTACGCGATGGCGATGGCCATTGCCCTGCTGGTCGCCAATCGCGTGATCATCGGCGGGATCCTCGGAGCCGCGGCCTTTCGCCGCCGGGTGCTGGTATTCGGCGCTGGCAACCGGGCCGACCGCCTGCGCCAGTTGGCCGAGCGACCGGACTGCGGCTTCGTGATCGTCGGCTACCTGCGGATGAGCGAAACGGAGCCGGTGGTGGAAGAGGCCATCGCCCGCTCGGCGATCCACAATCTCACCCGCTTCGTCGAAAACCTCGGCGTGAGCGAGGTGGTGTTGGCACTGGAAGAGCGGCGCAACGCCTTGCCGTTGCAGGACCTGCTGCGGATCAAGACCGCCGGTGTCCATGTGAACGAGTTCTCGACCTTTCTCGAGCGCGAGACCGGCCGCGTCGATCTCGACACGCTCAACCCCAGCTGGCTGATCTTTTCCGATGGCTTCTCCTCGGGCCGTGCGCTCTCGAGCGTCGCCAAGCGGATGTTCGATGTCCTGACCAGCGCGCTGCAGCTGTTCCTGACCGCGCCGGTGATCATGCTGTTTGCGCTGCTGGTGAAGCTTGACAGCAAGGGGCCGGCCTTTTTCCGCC
>CANJSX010000149.1 GCA_947477055.1 Sphingomonadaceae bacterium
TGGGCGCTGCTCGACCTTGGCATCACCTGCGTGATCGCGCCGAGTTTTTCGGACATCTTCTCGAGCAATGCCTTCAAGAACGGTATCCTCACCGTGGTTCTGCCGCAGCAGCAGATCGACCGTCTGCTCGAAGTGGCCGTGACTGACCCGATCGACATCGACCTCGTTAGCCAGATCGTCACGACCCCCTTCCAGGACCGTTTTCCCTTCGAAATCGACCCGTTCCGCAAGCTTTGCCTGCTCGATGGCCTCGACGAGGTCGGGCTGACGCTGAAGGAAAATGTCGTCATCTCGGCCTATGAACGGCGCGCGGCTAACGAACTTTCGTTCCTGTCCGGCAGGGTGGAGACGGCCGCGTGAAAGCGCTGCGCAGCCACGAGGCCGGAGGGCCGGAAACGCTCCGTCTCGATGAGTTGCCCGATCCCGTGCCCGGCAAGAGCGAAGTGCTGGTGGCGATCAAATCCGCCGCGATCAACTTCCCCGACACGCTGATCATCCGCGATCTCTACCAGTTCCGCCCGCCCCGCCCCTTCGCGCCAGGCGCGGAAGTGGCCGGTGTTATCGAGGCACTCGGCGAAGGTGTTACCGGGTGGAAGGTGGGCGACCGCGTGGTCGGACTGATGGTTTTTGGTGGCCTCGCCGAAAAGATCGTGCTGCCCGCAAGCCGCATCCATGCCCTGCCTGATGGCGTTTCCTTCGACTCCGGCGCGGCCTTGCTGCTGACCTATGGCACCTCGATCCACGCGCTCAAGGATCGCGGCCATATCAAACCCGGCGACACCCTGCTGGTGCTTGGCGCAGCGGGCGGTGTCGGCCTTGCTGCGGTGGAACTGGGCAAGGCCTATGGTGCCAGGGTTGTCGCTGCGGTCTCCAGCGAGGAAAAGGCCGCCGCAGCGCGGGCCGCCGGTGCGGACGAGACAGTGATCTACCCGCGCCAGCCGTTTGACCGGGATCAGGCCAAGACGCTGACCGAGGCCTTCAAATCCGCCTGTGGCCCGGCCGGCGCCCAGATCATCTATGACGCAGTGGGCGGCGCCTATTCCGAACCCGCAGTGCGCGCTATCGGCTGGGAGGGCCGCTATCTGGTGATCGGCTTCCCGGCGGGGATCGCGAAACTCCCGCTCAACCTGACCCTGCTCAAGTCTTGCGACGTCTGCGGCGTGTTCTACGGTGCCTTCACCGAGCGTGACCCGGCGGCCAACGCGGCGCATGTCGCCGAGCTGTTCGCCTTGCTGGCCAAGGGCACGATATCGCCCCGCATCACCGCCACCTATCCGCTCGAGCGCGGCGCCGAAGCGATTGCCGCGCTCGAACAGCGGGCCGCGATCGGCAAGCTGGTGGTGCGAATGGGGGATTGAACGGCGCGCGGGGGAGCCCTATCGCACCGGTAACGCCAAGGAATGGAATCACCATGACCAACTTCAATGATCGCGAACGCGGCGAAGAAGCCAAGTCCGCTCACGATGAAGAAATGCACTTCCGCATCCATGCCCGCCGCAACCGGCTGCTCGGCCAGTGGGCGGCGGAACGCATGGGCCTTTCGTCCGCTGAAGCGGAATCCTATGCCAAGGGCGTCGTCCAGGCCGACTTCGAGGAAGCCGGGGACGAGGATGTGGTGCGCAAGGTCCTCGGCGACCTCATTTCCGCCGGGGTCGAAGCCAGCGAAGCCGACATCCGCGCCGCGCTGACCGCGCGCGAGATCGAAGCCCGCCGCATGCTGATGGGCGAGGGCTGAGGCCGCCGCCATGGCGATGATCGCAACCGATATCGAGGCGCTGATCAAGGCCGCCCTGCCCGATGCCGCGGTGACAATCACCGATCTGGCCGGTGACGGTGACCATTATTCCGCGCATGTCGTCTCCGCCGCCTTTGCCGGCAAGCCGCGCATCGCCCAGCACAAGCTGGTCTATGCCGCGCTGGGCGGGCGCATGGGCGGGGCGCTTCATGCCTTGCAATTGACCACCGCAACGCCCAATTGAGACGGGTTCGCAAACCGCTCGCAGGATTTACCCATGTCTGACCCCCACACCCGCATCGCCGCCCTGGTTGGCTCCAACGACATCGTGCTGTTCATGAAGGGCACCCCGCTGTTCCCGCAATGTGGCTTTTCGAGCAAGGCGATCGCGATCCTCGATCACCTCGGGGTGACCTACGAAAGCGTCGATGTGTTGCAGGACATGGAAATCCGGGGCGCCATCAAGAGCTTTTCGGACTGGCCGACGATCCCCCAGCTCTATGTCAAGGGTGAGTTCGTTGGCGGCAGCGACATCATGATGGAAATGTTCGAAGCCGGCGAGCTCGAGCAGCTCATGACCGAGAGCGGACTTACGCCCGCCGCCTGATCGCGCTGCGCCGCTCCGGCGTCGCTTCATAGCGTTCGATGATCGCGGCGGCCGACATCGGCTTGCCGCACAGGAAGCCTTGGAACTCATAACAGCCGCATTCGATCAGCCGCTGGCGCTGGGCCTCGGTCTCGACGCCTTCGCCGATAACGCTGAGCTTGAACGCCTTGGCCAGCTTGACCACCGCCCCGACCAGTGCGTCGGCGCCCTCGCCATCGCCCAGGCAGGCGATGAACGAGCGGTCGATCTTGATCTTGCTGACCGGGAAGCGTTGCAGCAGGCTGAGGCTTGAATAGCCGGTGCCGAAATCGTCCAGTGCGATCGAGAAGCCGAAGCGCTTGAGCGCATCGAAATTCCCACGCGTCACCGGATCGTCGCCCAGCAGCGCGGTTTCGGTGAGTTCCAGTTCGTAGTTTGTCGGATCGACCCCGGCGCTCGCGGCGAGCCGCATCAGCAGCGGCGCAAAGCCCGGCGAGTGCATCTGCAACGGTGAGACGTTGATCGCCACCCGGATGCGCGTCCATTCGCGGGTCTCTTCGAACACCCGGCGCAGCACGAACTCGCCCAGCAGCAGGATCAGCCCGCATTCCTCGGCGATCGGGACGAAGGAATCGGGCGCGATGCTACCACGCAGCGGGTGGTTCCAGCGCAGCAGCGCTTCGACCGCCACGATCTCGTCAAAGCGATTGACCTGCGGCTGATATGCCATGTCGAGCGAGCCGTCGGTTAGCGCGGCGCGCATGTCGACTTCGAGCAGGCGGCGCACGCTCAATGCGGCGTCCATTTCCGGCTCGAAGAAAGTCACGCAGCGCCGGCCGGTCTGTTTCGAGCGATAGAGCGCAAGGTCGGCCCAGCGCAGCGCCTGGCTTGCTTCCACCCCGGCGCGATCGACCACCGCAACACCGATCGAGCAACCAATCTCGATCGGACCAAACTCGCTGTCGACCGGTCCGCCGATCGCAGAAAGGATACGGTTGGCCAGCGCAGCCAGCTGGTCCTGATCATCGGCCGGCTGGAGTACCACGAATTCGTCACCGCCAAGCCGGGCGATGTTCGCGCCTTCGCCGCAGACCGCGCGCAGGCGCTCCGCCACGGCTTCGATCAAGGCATCGCCCGCGCCGTGGCCCATCGTGTCGTTCACATCCTTGAAGCGATCGAGATCGACGCACATCACCGCCAGCGCGCCTTTATCGGGCCCGACCTCGGTCAGCAGCGCAGTGAGCCGATCGAACAACATGGCGCGATTGGGGAGCCTGGTCAGCATATCGTGATAGGCGAGATGGCGCGCCCGGCCCTCGCTGGCGATCAGTTCGCTGATGATGATACCGCTGCGGCGCAAGATCGACCATGCGGCAAAGCCGAGCAGCAGCAGCACCGGGATCATGGTCGGCATCAGTGCGTCGAGCACTGCCGAACCCGGCCGTCGCGGGGTCCAGGCCAGCGCGGCGACTTCCTTGTCATCCGGCCCCCGCAACGACACCACATCCTTGTCATCGGCCTTCGCGGCGATGCCGAGCAGTTCGAGATTATCGACCAGATAGCGCCCGGCAAACGACGCCAGCATGGCATTGTCGATCGGGATGGCGGTGATCGCAATCGGCGCCCTCGGCCCCTTGGGCATGGATTTGCCTAAAACCGGCTCGATCAACGTGCCGATCGTGATGAACAGCTGCCCGTCGGCGCGAATGAGGCCATTGGCCTGAATCGGCGGGGTGATGATCTCGACACTTTCTGGTTTCACCTTGAGCGGCGGACGCCGCATTTCTGCCTGGCGGACCGAGCGGATCAGGTGCCGGACGCCCACGGAAAACTTGTCAAATACAGCGATTCCGGATCGCTTGCCATCGACCGAGGCATAAACCACACCGCCATTGGCATCGAGTATGAAGCTGCGCGTCGAGCCGTTGAAGGTATATTGATACGAACCGAAATTCCGGTCGGCCCAGGTCACATCGAAGCTGTTATCAAGATATTTAACCGCGTCGTCCCAGTCGGTCTGGGGTACGATCGCTTCGTCGAGTTCCTTGATCTGTCGGGCGAAACCCTGATCGACCATCCCCAATTCGCGCAGCGATGCGGTTTCGTCAAAGCGATGGACCAGGAACATGGCCAGGAAGACA
>CANJSX010000150.1 GCA_947477055.1 Sphingomonadaceae bacterium
CGACCGCCTTGCGTTCGCCCCGCCCGTTGCCATTGGCGGCATCGGCCAACTTCGCTACCGCCGCGTTCATCCCCGTTTCGAAAATCTCCGCGGTGGAGCGTAGCTTGGCGTATTTTCCGTCATGCGCGAGATACGGCCCATAGCGACCGAGGCTGGCGGTGATCGGGTTGCCACTCTCCGGATGCGGGCCGATGGTGCGCGGCAGCTCCAGCAGCTTGACCGCCCAGTCGAGTGAAAGTTCGCCGATGTCCTTGGGGATCGAGCTGCGCTTGGCTTCCTTGCCCTCGCCGAGCTGGACATAGGGGCCGAAGCGCCCGACCTTGCGGGTGATCGGCTCGCCGCTCTCGGGATGCTTGCCCAGCTCGCCATCATCACCGCTGCCGCCATTGCCGCCGGGCTGCGCGAATTTGCGGGTGAATTTGCACTCGGGATAGTTCGAGCAGGCGACAAATGCCCCGAAGCGCCCGCCGCGCAGCGACAAGCGGCCCGCCTCGCATGCCGGACATTTGCGCGGATCGGCGCCATCTTCGGTCGGCGGGAACAGATAGTCGGAGAGGAATTCGTCGAGCGCCTCGGCCACCTCCGAGGGCTTCTTCTCCATTACCTCGTCGCTCTTGGGCTTGAAGTCCTTCCAGAAGGCTTCGAGCACGCCCTTCCATTCAGCCCGCCCGCCCGAAACCTCGTCGAGCTCGTCTTCCATGCCTGCGGTGAAATCATAGCCGACGTAACGGGGGAAGAAGCGTTCGAGAAAGGCTGTCAGGAGCCGCCCGGATTCCTCTGCAAAGAAGCGGTTCTTTTCCGTGCGAGCATAGTTGCGGTCCTTCAGCACCTGGATCGTCGCGGCGTAGGTGGAAGGCCGGCCAATCCCCAGTTCCTCAAGCCGCTTGACCAGCGTCGCTTCGGAATAGCGTGGCAGCGGCTGAGTGAAATGCTGGCTCGCCTCGACCGCGCGCTTGGCCGGAGTATCGCCCGCATTCATCACGGGCAACAGGCTGCTGTCCTCCTCCTCCTCGCCGGGCTTCTGGTCGAGCGTCTCGTCATAGACCGCCAGGAAGCCGGGGAACTTGACCACCTGTCCGGTGGCACGCAGCTCGTGCTTGCCGGTGGCGTCGCGCAGGGTGACGCTGGTGCGCTCGATTAGCGCTGAGGCCATCTGGCTGGCGATAGCGCGCTTCCACACCAGCTCGTAAAGCCGCGCCTCATCACCGCTGCCATAGCGGTCAGCGCCAAAATCGGTCGGTCGGATCGCCTCATGCGCTTCCTGCGCGTTCTTGGCCTTGGTTTCGTAATGCCGGGGCTTCTCGGGCAGGTAATGCCCATTGCTGTAACGCTCCGAGATCGCCACCCGCGCCGCCGAGATTGCACTCGGGTCCATCTGCACGCCGTCGGTGCGCATATAGGTGATCGCACCGGCCTCGTAGAGGTTCTGCGCCACCCGCATGGTGTGGCTGGCGGAGAAGCCCAGCTTGCGCGAAGCCTCCATCTGCAGGGTCGAGGTGGTGAAGGGCGGATAGGGATTGCGGCGGTTCGGCCGCGTATCGACCTCCTCGACCCGGAAAATCGCGCCCTCGACTGCGGCCTTGGCTAACGCGGCACTGCCCGCATCGCCCAGCGTCAGCTTGTCGAGCTTGGCCCCGTCGAACTTGACCAGCCTGGCGGAAAACTGCGTGCCGAGATGCTCGAGCTGCGCGATCACCGACCAGTATTCCTGCGGGCGGAACACCTCGATCTCGCGCTCGCGCTGAACGATCAGCCGCAGCGCGACCGACTGGACCCGGCCAGCGCTCTTCGCACCGGGCAGCTTGCGCCACAGCACCGGCGAGAGAGTGAAGCCGAACAGGTAATCCAGCGCGCGGCGGGCGAGATAGGCATCGATCAGATCTTGGTCGAGCTCGCGCGGGTGGAGCATCGCCTCGGTCACGGTCTGCTTGGTGATCGCGTTGAAGGTCACGCGCTGCACGTCCTTGGGCAGCGCCTTGCGCTTGGCCAGCAGCTCGCGGACATGCCAGCTGATCGCCTCGCCCTCCCGATCAGGGTCGGTAGCGAGGATCAGGCGGTCGGCCGTCTTGGCCGCATCGGTGATCGCCTTCACCTGCCGCGCCTTGTCGCCATAAAGCTCCCAGTCCATGGCGAAGTCCTCGTCCGGCCGGACCGACCCGTCCTTCGGCGGCAGGTCACGGACATGGCCGTAGGAGGCGAGGACCTTGTAGTCCTTGCCCAGATACTTCTCGATGGTCTTGGCCTTGGCCGGCGATTCTACGATGACTAGCTGCATGAATCCGAAAAGCTTTCCTTACGCGTATACGTACACGCGAGGGTGGGGGACTAGCGAAGGGCGCGTCAAGAGGTTAGGAAAATATCGAGTCGAGCTGCCCCGTTGCGCCTGTGAGGCGTTTGGTCAGGAAAAGCGCAACCGCCGTGCCCAAAGCGCTGATCTCTTGGGCGGCGAGGTTGACACCGAAGCTCAAGCCGATTGGCAACGCTGCTTCGTCAGTGGGCGCCTCGTAAAAAGCTAGACCACCGCCAACTGCACCTAGGATCGTGATCAGGACAAGGCCGCCGACAAAATAGACGCCGACGATGGACCATTGCGAGGCCCTCGTCAGGTCCCAGCTGCGCGACAGGGATTCTGATGCTGTGGAATCCTCGGCGATGACTAGCCCCGACGAGATCGACCAGCGCGCCATCAGAATCAGTCCCGGTATGACCAAAAAGATGAATCCCACGATCATGCCGAGCGCACCAAGCAGGCCCGCGCCAAAAAAGGAAACCAGGCCGCTGCCAAAGAAACGGTTTCCGGCCATGCCTTCAGCCGCCAACAGGTGTCGCAGCAGTACATAGTCCGCAACGAAGGCCAAAATCGCCTCGACGCCGAAACCGCCATTGGGCGACTGGTCGAGCAGTGTCGCAACAATGCTCATCCCAACGACGAATGCCGCGAATGGCACCCGGCGCGCCGATACGGCTGCAAATGCTCCGGAGATGATTTCTCCCATTCCCAGTTTGATCCCGTCAGTCGCCTTCGTTGCCCCCTTGTCTCGCCCCAAAATATCGCGATGTGGTATGCCCATTCAAAACCATCAATCAAACAAGCATTTACCCCACCAAACTCACACGCCCGCCGGCATGCCGCACCAGTCGCCCGGCCAGTTCCAGCTCCAGCAGGGCGAACTGCACGGCCGGGGCCGCTTCGCCCGATTGGCGGATCAGCTCGTCCACGCCGACCGGGGCCAGCGTCAGCAGTCCGGCGATATCGGCCGGTTCATCAGCGAGTTCGTCCGGGCCTGACCACGAGCCCGCAGCCTCACGGAAGCTGGAGCGCGGGGTGCCGTCAAAGCTGCTCAGCAGTTCGATCACATCCTCCGCCGATTGCACCAGCACCGCGCCTTCGCGGATCAGCTGGTTGCAGCCCTGCGAGCGCGGTTCGAGCGGAGAGCCCGGGACGGCCATGACCTCGCGCCCATAGTCCCCGGCCAGCCGCGCGGTGATCAGCGAGCCGGACTTGGGCGCGGCCTCGACCACCAGTGTGCCTGCCGCCAATCCGGCGATGATGCGGTTTCGCGAGGGGAAGTGGCGCGCCAGCGGCTCGGTGCCGGGCGGCTATTCGGCCAGCAGCAGGCCGCGCGTCGCGACCTTTTCCTGCAGCGCGGTATGTTCGGGCGGATAGGTAATGTCGATGCCGCTGGCGATCACGCCGATAGTACCGCCCGCCCCGCCCACCGACGCGCCATGAGCGGCACCGTCGATGCCCCGAGCCAGTCCCGACACCACCGCGAAGCCGGCCTCGGACAAGACAGAGGCGAACTGCCGGGCAAGTTTGACCGCCGCCGCCGAAGCGTTGCGCGCGCCGACGATGGCATCGCAGGGACGCGCGGCGATGGCGCTGTCGCCCCGGGCGGTCAGGATCGGGGGCGCGTCTCCGGCCTGTGCCAGCAGCGCGGGACAGTCGGGCGAATCGTGGAACAGGTAGCGTACGCCGCTGCGCTTCACGGCGGCGATCTCATCTGCCACCCGCGCTTCGGCGGCGGGGCGGTAGCGCGCTCCCCCGCGCCCGGCGAGATCGGGCAGCGCCGCCAGCGCGGCTTCAGCGGTGGTGAAGCGGGCGAGCAACTGGCGAAAGCTGACCGGGCCGATATTGGGGGAGCGCAGCAGGCGGATCCGGGCGAAGGCCTCCGTCTGGGAAAGGGGATTCATCAGCCCTTCTGACCGATTCGCGGTTCGGTTCCGGCTAGCAACCGAGCGATGTTGGCGCGATGCTGCCAGACCACGATCAGCGCCATGGCCGCCAAGCCCAAGCCATAAATCAACATCTCGATTGGCTCGCCAAGCCCGAGCAGGGCTGGTGCAATCCCGTATGACAGCGCAAAGGCGGCGAGCGC
>CANJSX010000151.1 GCA_947477055.1 Sphingomonadaceae bacterium
ACCGGCTCCTGCACCGGCCGCGAAGGTTGAGCCTGCCAAGCCTGCCGCAACCGCGCCGGTTGCTCCGGCACCCGCTCCTGTTGCAGCTCCGGCCGCAGCATTGGCTGCGAAAGGTGACCGGGTCATCGCCTCGCCGCTGGCCAAGCGGATCGCGGCCGACAAGGGTGTCGATCTCAAGTCGGTTAAGGGTAGCGGTCCCAACGGCCGGATTGTCCGGGCCGATGTCGAAGGCGCCAAGCCGGGTGCAGCTGCGCCCGTTGCCGCTCCGGCAGCAGCCCCTGTGCCGCTCACCACTGCCATTCCCGATTACGGCATCCCCTTCGAGGACGTGCCGCTAACCAATATCCGCAAGATCATCGCCCAGCGCCTCACGGAATCGAAGCAGCAGGTTCCGCATATCTACCTCACCGTCGATGTGCGGCTCGATGCGCTGCTCAAGCTGCGGGCCGAGCTGAACGACGCGCTCAGCTCACGCGGGGTCAAGCTGTCGGTCAACGACATGCTGATCAAAGCGCTTGGTCTGGCGCTGGTCGCGGTGCCCAAGTGCAACGTCGCCTTCGCCGGCGACGTGATGCGACAGTACTCTCGGGCCGACGTCTCGGTGGCGGTAAGCATTCCCGCCGGGCTGATCACCCCGATCATCACTGACGCCGCCGGCAAGGGCGTGGCCCGCATCTCGAGCGAGATGTCCGCACTCGCCGCCAAGGCCAAGGAAGGCAAGCTCCAGCCCCACGAATTCCAGGGCGGTACCGCCAGCCTCTCCAACATGGGGATGATGGGAATCAAGCAGTTCGAGGCCGTGATCAACCCGCCGCAGGGCATGATCATGGCGATCGGCGCGGGCGAAAAGCGCCCCTGGGTAATGGCAGACGGCGCGCTCGGCGTGGTCACCGCGATGTGCGCCACCGGCAGCTTCGACCATCGCGCGATCGACGGGGCGGATGGGGCGCAACTGATGGCCGCTTTCCGCGAGTTCGTGGAAAAGCCGCTGGGGATGCTGGCTTGACAAATCCCCTTTTTGTGACCACAATTGTAGTCACGGAGATTGGCCATGCATATCGGTGTACGGGAATTCAAGGGACGGCTTAGCGAGGTCGTCAATGGCAACCGTTCGGTTGTCGTCACAAAGAACGGCAAGGTAGTTGGCGAGTATACGCCGGTAACCATCATCAAGCCGACTGCTGATCGCGCAAAGTGGCTGGAAGACCGGATTGCGTTTCGTCGCCGCTGGCAGGCAGAGACACCCGATTGGGCTGATCTCCTGTCGGATCAGGGCATGGACGAAGAGGGGGAAATGTTTGGCGAACCTACTTTTCGTTGATGCCAACATTCTTGTGCGCTGTTCCGTGGGCAAAGCCGCGTTCAATGTCGATGATCTGTTGGCGCGGGGCGTGGTGCTGGCGACCACCGACGCACAGGCGCGCGAGGCGAGGCGTGTTCTGCACCATGTCTTCAAAATTTCCGAACGTGATTCGGAGGATGAGGTTGCCGGAATTATTTCCTCGATGGAGCTTTATGAAGCTCCGACATACCGTAGCCAAGAAGCCGCAGCCAAGGCGCGTATCCATTACAAGAACACAAGGGATTGGCCCATACTTGCCGCAGCCATCGAACATGGCGGAGCGATCTGGACCGATGATCGCGATTTTTTCGGAACGGGAGTTCCGACCTGGACGACCAGGAACATCAAATATGTGGGAACGGCGAATGTCTGAGGACGGGGCTTGGCTGAAGCAGGCGTTCGAGGAGTTGTACGGAAGCTCGACGGAGCTGGTGACCTGACATGGACGCTCCAGCATCGGAGCCAGTAATCCGCGTCACCGCCATGCCGGCGGATGCCAATGCCTATGGCGACATTTTCGGTGGTTGGCTGCTCAGCCTGATGGACATGGGAGCGGGGCTGATCGCCGCCCGCCATTCGCGGGGTCGGGCCGTGACGGTAGCAATGGACGGGGTTCAGTTCCTGCTCCCGGTCAAGGTGGGCGATGAGGTTTCGGTCTATGGCCATCTGACCAAAGTCGGGCGCACGTCGATGCTGATCGCCACCGAGGCCTGGCGTCGCCCCCGGCATGAAGAGCAGGCCTACAAGGTCACCGAAGCCAATTTCACCTTTGTCGCGGTCGACGATGCGGGGAAACCCCGCGCGGTAATTCAGGAGTAGCAGCACGTGGCTGAACAGTATGACCTCATCGTCCTTGGTTCCGGTCCGGGCGGCTATGTCGCGGCGATCCGGGCGAGTCAGCTCGGGCTGAAGGTAGCGATCGTCGAGCGCGAGCTACTTGGCGGGATCTGCCTCAACTGGGGCTGCATTCCGACCAAGGCCCTGCTGCGTTCGGCCGAGATCTTTCACTACATGCAGCACGCCAAGGATTATGGCCTCGTCGCGCAGGGGATCAGCGCCGATCTGGAGGCCGTTGTCAAGCGTTCGCGCGGGGTGGCCAAGCAGCTCAATCAGGGCGTCACGCATCTGATGAAGAAGAACAAGATCACGGTGCATATGGGCACCGGGGCGCTCAAGGGCGCGGGAAAGCTCGAAGTCACTGGCGAGAAGGGCGTGGAAACATTCGCCGCCAAGCATATCATCATCGCCACCGGCGCCCGCGCGCGCGATCTGCCGTTTGCCCCGGCCGACGGCAACCGCGTGTGGACCTATCGCCACGCGATGACTCCCAAAAAAATGCCGTCAAAGCTGCTGGTGATCGGCTCCGGCGCGATCGGGATCGAGTTCGCCAGCTTCTACAACGACATGGGCGCCGAGGTGACGGTCGTCGAAATGATGGACCGCGTCGTGCCGGTCGAGGATGCCGATGTCTCCGCCTTCCTCGAAAAGGCGCTGAAGAAGCAGGGCATGAACATCCTGACCAAGGCCGGGGTCGAGAAGATCGACGTGACCGCCACGGGCATCAGGGCGGCGATCAAGGACAAGGACGGCAAGGTCACCACTTCGGACTTCAGCCATGTGATCGTCGCGGTCGGCATCGCTCCCAACACCGAGAATATCGGCTTGGAGACGCTGGGCGTGAAGGCCGAGCGGGGGATCATCGCGATCGACGATTATGGCCGCACCAATGTGAAGGGCGTATGGGCGATCGGCGATGTCACTCCCGGCCCCTGGCTGGCGCACAAGGCCAGCCACGAAGGCGTGATCGCTGCGGAGAGCATCGCCAAGGAACTCGGCAACAAGGAGGTCCACCCCCACGCGATGGACCGTCGCAACATCCCGGGCTGCACCTATTGCCACCCGCAGATCGCCAGCGTCGGGCTGACCGAGGCCAAGGCCAAGGAGGCCGGATACACGGTCAAGGCGGGGACTTTCCCCTTCATTGGCAACGGCAAGGCGATTGCGCTGGGTGAGGCCGAGGGCTTCGTGAAGACCGTGTTCGATGCCAAGACTGGCGAACTGCTCGGCGCGCATATGATCGGCGCGGAAGTGACCGAATTGATTCAGGGCTATGTCGTCGGCAAGACGCTGGAGACGACCGAGGCGGAACTCATGGCCACAGTCTTCCCGCATCCGACGCTGAGTGAGATGATGCACGAAAGCGTCCTCGCGGCCTATGGCCGGGCACTGCACATCTGAGAGCGAAGGGAAGGCCTTACTGCGCGCGCGGCGCCAGGCCTTCCTCGAACTCTTCCATCGACAGGGTTTCGCTGCGCTCGGAGGGCATCTTGAGTACGGCGTAGGCAATCGATCCCACCACCATCAAGGAAATCGCGCACAGCATGGTTTGCGCCAGCTGATCGACGCCGCCGACAATCGCAAACAGCGTCGCGCCAAGCGAAACCGGCAGGTTGGCCATGGAGTTGTAGATGGTGAACTGGGTTGCCGAGACCCGCTTGTCACACAATTGCATCCGCAGGGGATTGGTGCAGACGCTCATCAGGACAGTGAGCACTGACGAGGTCGCGTAGACGCAGGCGAATATGGCGAATGTCGTCCATAGATCCTTGCCCAGCGCGATAAAGCTGTAGAGCGCCGCGAAGGACAGGAGCACGACAATCGCGCCGCGCCGCGGGCCAATCCGTGCGGTAAGCAGCGAACCGATGCCGATGGCGACTATTGCCATGACCAGATCGATCGTCGAAACAAGGCTGCCATAGCCGGTTTCGTCGAGGCCGATGAATTGTTCCCCGTCAGCACCTATGAGACAGGAATGCTGTATTGAGCAGAGGAGGGTTTTGGTTTCATCGTAGTGACGAAGGAACGAAGATGAGACCAAAACCCTCTGCCCAAAAATCTCCCGGTGAACGGGTGGTGCAGGACATTCGCCGCGCGACGCGCAAGCATTATTCCGCCGAGGACAAGA
>CANJSX010000152.1 GCA_947477055.1 Sphingomonadaceae bacterium
ACCGCATGGGCCTAGCGCAGGGACTCCGCGCTCATTTCCGAAAGCCCGATTGCCCCGATCTTGCCGGCCTCGACCATCCGCTTCAGCGCACCGACCGAGTCCTCGACCGGCACCGAGAAGTCCCTGCGGTGGAGGTAGTAGAGGTCGACATGGTCGGTCTGCAGCAAGCGCAGGCTGGTCTCGACTTCCTCGACGATCCGTTCCGGCCGGCAATCGGTCCGGCGCGCCTCACCGTCGATGATGATCCCGGTCTTGGACGACAGGTGGAACTCGTGCCGGCGATGCTTCAGCGTCTCGCCGATCAGGGTCTCGTTCTTGCCCGCGCCATAGAGCCGGGCGGTGTCGATGTGGTTGTAGCCGAGGTCGAGCGCACGCAGCAGCAGCTTCGCCGCATCTTCAGGACGCGGCGCGATGCCGTAGGCGTGGCTGAGGCCCATGCAGCCCAGCCCGACCGGGCAGACCTCGCGCCCGGCCAGCGGGCGAGTCAGCTCAGGACCAGCCATCCTGCGCCTCGAGGCTGGCGGCGAGTTCGCCGATCACGCGGTAGCAATCGAGCACCGAGGCAATCGAGGAATTTGGTTCGCGCCCTTCGCGGATTGCGGCTACGAATTCGCGGTCCTGCAGTTCGATCCCGTTCATGCTGACCGCGACCTTGCTGACGTCGATCGGCTCTTCCTTGCCGTTAAAAAGGTCATCGTAGCGGGCGAGGTAGGTGCCGGTATCGCCGATGTAGCGGAAGAAGGTGCCGAGCGGCCCGTCGTTGTTGAACGACAGCGCCAGCGTGCAGATCTGGCCCGACGCGGTCTTGAGCTGGATCGACATGTCCATCGCAATGCCTAGCGCCGGATGCTTCGGTCCCTGCAGCACATTGGCGGCAATCACATTCGATCCCGACATGTACTGGAACAGGTCGATCGTATGCGCGGCATGATGCCACAGCAAATGGTCGGTCCAGCTGCGCGCTTCGCCCTTGGCGTTCATGTTGGTGCGGCGGAAGAAGAAGGTTTCGACGTCCATGGCGAGGATGTTGAACTCGCCCGCGTCGATCTTGTGGCGCACCCACTGGTGGCTGGGATTGAACCGGCGGGTGTGGCCGACCATGCAGGTCAGGCCGGTTTCCTGGCTCTTGGCGAGCACCGCCTGAGCGCCGGCCCAGCTGTCGGCCAGCGGGATTTCGACCTGCACATGCTTGCCCGCGTCCATGCAGGCAATCGCCTGCGCGGCGTGCATCTGGGTCGGCGTGCAGAGGATTACAGCGTCGACATCGTCGCGTTCCAGGGCTTCCTCCAGCTCGGTGCCCGAATGCTTCGCGCCGTATTTCGCGGCCACCGCAGCGGCCTGATCAGCCCGGCGCGAGATGACCGAGGTGATCTCGACCCCGTCGATATTCTTCAGTCCATCAAGGTGCTTCTCGCCAAAGGCGCCGGCACCGATAAGGGCAATACGCATCGGATACTCCAGATCGGGCTAAGCCTGCCCAGGCAGGCTCAGTTGCGTTTCAGGGTGGTACGGACGAAATCCATGACCGCATCGAAGCCCGCGTTAACTGCGGCCAACGACGCGTTGTACTCGGCATTGTCGTGATCGATGATCAGCACGGGCCAGCGCGCCTGATGCATGCTGAGGCCGCTCTGCGCCTTGCCTGCCAGTTCGGTAAAGCGCGCATAGGTCGCCGGATCGCCCGCGTTCCGCAGCCAGCCATCGACCAGCGACAGCGCGGTGGCGATGCATTGCTGCAGCTCTAGCCGCCCCGTGGCATAGTCCCGCTTCCAGCTGTCCGGACGGTTTTTCCGCAGGTTCACCATGTAGGTGCGAGCCGCTTCGAGGCGAGACAGGGCCTCGAGCAGGGCAGCTGATGGGGGCATGCGGCGATCCTTCCCGGTTATTGCTGTTGGCCGGCAGACTGTCAGCCCGCCGGCTCCAGCGCAAGCACTCCCAGCGCCGTGTTCGAGGCGGGGATGTGGTAGAAACGATAGAGCTCCTTGACCTTCGGCCCGAGCGCGCCACGCATGATCAGCCACATCACCAGCTCGATGCCTTCGCTGCCGGCCTCGCGCAGATATTCAATATGCGGCATGTGGCGCAGCGTTTCGGGATCGTTGATCAGCGCTTCGATGAACTTCTCGTCGAAATCGCGGTTGATCAGACCGGCGCGCGGGCCCTGAAGCTGGTGGCTCATGCCGCCGGTGCCCCAGACCTGGACGTTGAGATCCTCGGGGAAGCTTTCAACCGCGCGGCGGATCGCTTGGCCGAGCTTGTAGCAGCGGTTGCCCGACGGCGGCGGATAGGTAACGACGTTGACCGGCAGCGGGATCACCTTGCAGGGCCACTCGCCCGGCTCGCCGAAGATCATCGAGAGCGGCACGGTGCAGCCGTGGTCGACATCCATCTGGTTCATGATGGTCATGTCGAATTCTTCCAGGATCAGGCACTGGGCGATGTGCCAGGCGAGGTCCGGATGGCCGATCACGTCGGGCACCGGGCGCGGACCCCAGCCCTCGTCGGCCGGCTTGAAGCGCTCGGCGCAGCCGATCGCGAAGGTCGGGATGATGTTCATGTCAAAGGCCGAGGCGTGGTCGTTGTAGACCAGGATCACCACGTCGGGCTTGGCGGTCTTTTCGTATTCCTTGACCCAGTCATAGCCATCGAACACCGGACCCCAGTATTCATTGCGCGAGGTGCCGGTCTGGATCGCCGCGCCGAGCGCGGGAATGTGGCTGGAGGTGAGCCCAGCGGTTACGCGTGCCATGTCAGTAGCTTCCCTTGCTGTCAGCGGCGCCTGCGGCGGCGCGATTGGCCTTGATCGAGCGGACACCTTCAGGCGAGCGGCCACCGTTTATCATCATTTGCGCATATTCTTCCTGGCTCATCCCGGTCATCGAACCGGCGGCAAACTGGAAGCTCTTGCCGTCGGTCGAGAACAGCTTGGAGAGGAAATAGACGTTGCCACCTTCGTCGATCATCGCGTTGTAGTCGCGCGCGAGAACGGCCAGCTTGGCCGCCTCGGTAATCGGCCATTCGTCAAGATAGGCGCGCTCGTTGGCCTTGAAGCGTTCGCGGTTTTCGGCCTGCATCAGGCTCATCGCGAACTGGTTGAGGTGATAGCCCTGCCGCGCGCGCTTGGCGGTGAACACCCTGGTGCCGGGAATGTCGTCAAACGCGGCGAGATATTCGTGAACGTCGATATCCTTGGGGTCGTCGCTCATTTTTCGGTCCATTCGTAGGAAAGCGGGGCCTCGCGGAAGGCGAAGCGGTCGAGGTGACGTTCGATCACCCCGCGCATGCGGACATTGTCTTCCGCATCGGGCGTGGTGAGGGTGATGGTGATACCGCCGTCTGAAGTGTCCATTGCGGCGAGGGTATCCTCGGAGAAGGGAAACTCGGCGTGGCCGTCACCTGGGCCGCCGGCATCATTGGCGGCCCATGTGGTGGCCATCTTGTGGCCCCAGTGGTTGACCAACTGCTGGACATAGCGCGAGGCCTTGCCGCAGGGCGCAAAGCCGGTGGCGCGCACTGTCAAATTTGGCGCATTCACAGCCCACGCGCCTTGAGCTTGGCGTCGAGCCGCGGGAAGATCCGGCGGGCGTTGCCTTCAAAGATCGCGCTGCGCTCGGCATCCGGGATATCCAGCGCATCGACATAGCGCTTGGTATCGTCGAAATAATGCCCGGTGGTCGGGTCGATCCCGCGCACCGCGCCGACCATCTCGCTGCCGAACAGGATGTTCTTGTTCTCGATCACATCGGCCAGCAGGTTGATCCCCGGCTGGTGATAGACGCAGGTATCGAAGAACACATTGTTCATGAGATGGGTGTCGAGGCTCGGCTGCTTGAGCATGTCGGCCAGGCCCCGGTAGCGCCCCCAGTGATAGGGCACCGCGCCGCCGCCGTGAGGGATGATGAAGCGCAGCGTCGGGAAATCGGCGAAGAGATTACCCTCGATCAGCTGCATGAAGGCGATGGTATCGGCGGCGATGTAATAGGCGCCGGTGGCGTGCATCGCCGGGTTGCAGCTGCCCGAGACGTGGATCATCGCCGGCACGTCAAGCTCGCACATCTTCTCGTAGAACGGATACCAGTATTTGTCGGTCAGCGGCGGGTGGCTGAACTTGCCGCCGCTGGGATCGGGATTGAGGTTGCAGCCGATGAAGCCCAGCTCGGTCACGCAGCGTTCCAGCTCGGCGATCGAGGAAGCCATGTCCGCCTCGGGCGATTGCGGCAGCATGCAGACGCCCGCGAAGGTCTCGGGATAGAGCCCCACGACCCGCGCGATC
>CANJSX010000153.1 GCA_947477055.1 Sphingomonadaceae bacterium
CGGCAATGAAGTGGCGATCGGCCGGATCCAGAACCGGCTGGCGGAAAAGGGCGTGCTGATCGTGACCGACCGGCAGGCGCCCATCCATGTTTCGGGGCATCCCGGGAAGCCGGAGCTCAAGGCGCTGTACGGCTGGATCAGGCCCGAGGTGCTGATGCCAGTGCATGGCGAGATTCGCCACATCCGCGAGCAGGCGCGGTTCGGGCGCGAATGCGGCATCGGCCATGCGGTGGTGCAGAAGAACGGCGATCTGGTCCGTCTTGCTCCCGGCAAGGCAGGCAAATTTGGCGAAGTGCGCGCCGGGCGACTGGTGCTCGACGGCGATATTATTTCGCCGGCGGACGGCGAGGCCATGGTGATGCGCCGCAGGCTCGCGCATAACGGGCTGGTCACCGTGGTGATCGGCGCGAAGGGGCAGGTCAAGGTTTCGGGCATCGGCCTGCCGCTGACCGAGGATTACGACGATTTCACCGCCGAAGCGGTCGAGGATGTGCTGGCGGCCATGGCCAAACTCAAGGGCGGGGCCCGGCACGACGCCGCTGCGGTGAGCGAAGCCGCACGCCTCGCTGCTCGCCGCGCGGTGCAGCGCTGGTCGGGCAAGAAGCCGCAGGTACAGGTCATGCTGATGGAGGGTTGAGGCGATGAAGTGGACCTCGATTCTTGCCATCTACGCCCTGTTCTGGGTGATGAGCGCCTTTCTGGTGCTGCCCTTCGGCGTGAGGACTCACGACGAGGAGGGCATCCCCAAGGTGCTTGGCCAGGCCGACAGCGCCCCGGCCAATTTCCGCCCTGGCAACATCGCCAAGCGGGCGACCCTACTCGCGCTGGTGCTGTTCGGGCTCTA
Organism: Sphingomonadaceae bacterium; assembly: GCA_947477055.1. Classification (GTDB taxonomy): domain Bacteria; phylum Pseudomonadota; class Alphaproteobacteria; order Sphingomonadales; family Sphingomonadaceae; genus Novosphingobium. The sequence continues at coordinate 845 of CANJSX010000153.1, forward strand.
TTACGCCAACTACATCAACGGCTGGATCATGCCGGAGGACCTCGACCTGGTCCAACTTCCCACCGATGAAGCGACTCCGGGCTGAGGTGAGCCGGGCTGAAGCGGATCGCTACTGCTTGTAGGCCCGGTCGCGCATCCGGCGCCAATTGCCCTTGAGGTAATAGGTTCCCCACAGCAGCATCGCGCACAGGCTTGCGACCGGGAAGGCCCACCACAGCGCATCTGCGCCGAGGTATGGATAGGCCACGAAATAGAAGCCGAGGCGGATCGGGTAGAGCACGATTACCTGCAGCAGCATCGGTATTAGCACAACACCATATGCGCGCATCGTTCCGCTGAGGATCATCGATGCGCCCATCAGCACGAAGGTCCAGGTCACGATCAGCTGCATATGATGCGCGATCGGCACAGCCGAGCTGGCATGGCCGAGAAACAGCGCGATCAGCGGGTAGGAGAAGATCATCAGCAGGATCGCCATCGTCCCGGTCATGGTGACATTGGCGATCATTCCGGCGCGAGTCACCTGATCGACCCGGCCGTGATTGCCCGCACCGATGTTCTGCGCGGCCATCGCGCTGACTGCCGCGCCGATCGCCAGCGCGGGCATTTGCAGGAAATTCCACAGCTGGCTCATCGCGCCGAAGGCAGCGGTGGTGTCGATCCCCTCGCGGTTGACCAGGCCGATCATCGTCAGTTGCGCCGAGGAGAACAGTACGCCCTGCGCGAACATCGGCACGCCTTTGGAGAGAATGAAGCCGGCTTCCTTGCTGCTCGGCACGATCCAGCCGAATTCGGCCCCACGAAGGCGGATCACCAGATCCTTGCGGTAGACTATGAAGATCTGCAGCAGCAGACCCGCGAGATTGGCTAGTGCGGTCGAGAGGGCGGAGCCGGCGATGCCCAGCGCAGGCACCGGACCGAAGCCCAGGATCAGCAGCGGGTTCAGAATCACATCGAGCACCACCACCAGCAGGATGGCGAAAAACGGCAGCCGCGCTTCACCCACCGCGCGCATGCCGGTGGTCAGCAGCATTGCCAGCGCGCCGAGCGGCAGGGTGACGAAAGTGACGCGCAGGTAAGTCAGCGCCATCTCGGCGCTGGCATCCGGCACGGCAAGCAGCTGGAGCAGGCGCGGGGTGAAGAACCAGCCGGCAATCCCGAACAAGGAGGCATAGGCCAGGCAGAAGCCCATGCCCGCGCCAAAGGTGCGCCGCGCCGCGATCAGGTTGCGCGCGCCGAAGTGCTGGCCGACCCGCACCATGGTCGCCATGCCGAGGCCGAAGACGCCGGCCATCAGCATGAAGACCACGCCGTTGGCATTGGTGGTCGCCGCTAGGGCTTTCTCTCCCAGCAGTCGCCCGACCCAGATCGCGTTGACCGAGCCGTTGATCGTTTGCAGCACGTTGGAGGCGAGCAGGGGAATCGAGAAAATGAATAGCGTACGCAGGATCGGGCCTTGGGTAAGGTCGCCGCGCATCGCCGGACGGGCCGGGGCGCCGGTATCCTGCCCGGTATCGCTCACGTCCCCCTAGTGTCGCCCCACAGGTGAATGTGCAAGCGGTCGGAGAGATTGAAGCCGTGCTGCGCGCAGATATTTCCGATCCAGACCATGCGCGCGCGGATCGTCTCGCTGTCACGGCCTTCGGGCATCAGCCAGATCCGCTCGGGCGGGATGGCATGGGAATCGCGCAGCGCGAGCACTTCCGCGACGTCTTCGGGCGTCGCAACAACATACTTAAAGTTGGCTTTAGGTTCGTTTGACCAGTGTTCAAGCATGGCGGGAATCAGCGCCAGATCAGCGGGATTGCCGCTGTGGCTAAGCTTCGGACTGACGTTATACTGCGCCACCAGCGGCTCAAGCGCGGGCACCGGCATGACCGTCCCGTTGGTCTCGATCTCGACCCGGATGCCCTGCAGCATTTGCAGCATACGGGCCAGCGCGGGGCCTTGCAGCAGCGGTTCGCCCCCTGTGACCACGAGCCGCTCCTGCCCCAGCGCGGTGATGCGTGCCGCCACGTCGGCCTCGTCCAGCGTCACCTGATTGGTGGCGCGATCGAAGGTGGCGGCATCGACATGCGGGCGGTTGTCGCCGGTGAAGCGCCAGGTGTAGGCGGTGTCGCACCAGCGGCAGGCAAGGTTGCAGCGCGAGAGGCGCACGAAGGTGCAGGGCCGCCCGGCCGATGCGCCTTCGCCCTGCAGTGAGGCGAAGATCTCGGGCTCGCCGGGGGTGGTGGTGGCGAGGGTTAGCATACCGCTCTCCTTCCCCCTCGATGGGGGAAGGATGCGAAGACTTGGCGCCGCAGGTGTCTAGTCGAAGCTGGATGGGGGTGAACTTGTGAGCGGGCGAGAGCGCACCCCCACCCAACTACGGCTAGCGAGCAAGCTCGCAAGCCTGCGTATCCCTCCCCCATCGAGGGGGAGGAGGTTACGCCAACCATCACCCCAACCGCGCCAGCGCCGCCGCCAGCCGCTCAGCCTCGGCGGCGTGCATCGCGTGATCGGCCCGCGCCTTGTCGACTGCCTCGGGCTTGGCTTTCTCGACGAAGGACGGATTGGACAGCCGGCCTTCGAGCGACTTGGCTTCCTTGGCCGAGACTTCGAGCGCCTTGGCCAGCCGGGCCTTTTCGGAGGCGATGTCGATCACGCCTTCGAGCGGCACGATGATATTCGCATCCCCCGCGCCGATCTGCATTGCCGCCCCGGCAGGAGCAGCTTCGAAACGGATGCCCTTGAGCCGCGCCAGCCGCTCGACCGCACCGGGATTGCGCTCGATGATCCCGCGCGTTGTGGGTGAGGGAGTGGGCAAATAGGCGTCCAGCTTCGCGCCGGGTGCAATGCCGAGTTCGTTCTTGGCGGTGCGCAGATTGCCGATCAACCCGATCAGCCACTCCACCTCGCGCTTCGCCTCGGGGTCAACCGCCGCGCCCGGCTCGGGCCACTTTTCGGTGATCAGCGGCGTGTTCGGGCGGTGGACCAGCTTGCTCCACAGCTCTTCGGTCACGAAGGGCATGAAGGGGTGGAGCATGACCAGGATCTGGTCGAGCACCCAGGCGGCGACTTCCTTGGTCTCGGCATCGAACGAGCCTTTGACCAGTTCGATATACCAGTCGCAGAAGGTATCCCAGACGAAGTGGTAGATGGCGTTGGCGGCGGCGTCGAAGCGCAGCTCGGCCATGGCCTTGTCAAGCTCGGCGAGGCAGTCGACGACTTCGCCGATGATCCACTTGTTGACCGCCGATGTGGCGGCGGGAGCGGCGAGGGACTTCGAGGCGCCGATCTCGTTCGACTGGCAGAAGCGCGCCGCGTTCCACAGCTTGGTAGCGAAGTTGCGGTAGCCCTCGACCCGCTTCTCATCCATCTTCACGTCGCGGCCCTGGCTTTCCATCGC
>CANJSX010000154.1 GCA_947477055.1 Sphingomonadaceae bacterium
AGCAGTGACTCCTCAACCATTCCCCGCTATCACCCGCCCCATGAACCGCCGCACCACCATCTCCACAACTACCACTACCCCGGGCGACCGGGGGTGGAGCGGTTTGCGCGCTTGACGCGCTGACGCTTCGCCGCCCGGTCGCCGGGTGGACGGCGTCTCCTCCCGGTTTGCCCCACGCAGCATGACGCCGCCCCTTCCGGCGCGCGCGGTCCTGTGCCATGGCGCCGCCGAGAGCGAGAGAGTTTACGCGATGTCCGAAATGTTGAAGATCAGCCTGCCCGATGGTTCTGTGCGCGAGATGGCCTTGGGCTCGACCCCGGCGGACGTCGCTGCGGCGATCGGCCCGGGGCTGGCCAAGGCGGCACTGGCGGCGCGGGTGGATGGCGAGCTGGTGGACCTTTCCCGTCCGTTCACCGGCGATGCGCAGCTGGCGCTGGTCACCTCGCGCGACGAGGCCGAGGCGCTCGAGCTGGCGCGGCATGACTATGCCCATGTGCTGGCCGAGGCGGTGCAGGCGCTGTTCCCCGGCACGCAGATCACCTTCGGCCCGTCGACCGACGATGGCTTTTACTATGACTTTGCCCGGGCCGGGCACCCCTTCACCGAGGAGGACCTGCCGGGAATCGAGGCCGAGATGCGCAAGATCATCGCTGCCGACAAGGTGCTGCGCCGCGAGGTCTGGAGCCGCGAGCAGCTGATCAGCCGCTGGAAGCAGCAGGGCGAGAGCTTCAAGGCCGAATGGGCCGCCGAACTGCCGGGCGACGAGGATCTGACGGTCTACTGGTCGGGTGACGACTGGCTCGACATGTGCCGCGGGCCGCATCTGCCCTCGACCGGCAAGCTCGATCCCGCCGCCTTCAAGCTCACGCGGGTTTCGGGCGCCTATTGGCGCGGCGACCAGAAGAACGCGATGCTCAGCCGGATCTACGGCACCGGCTGGCTCAACAAGAAGCAGCTCGAGGCGCATCTGACCCGGCTGGAAGAGGCCGCCAAGCGCGATCACCGGCGGCTTGGCGCGGAGATGGACCTGTTCCACCTCCAGCAGGAGGCGCATGGCTCGGTGTTCTGGCATCCCAAGGGCTACCGCATCTGGCGCGAGCTGGAGGCCTATATGCGCCGCGCGATCGACGGGGCGGGCTACCGCGAGGTCAAGACCCCGCAGGTGATGGACGCGCATCAGTGGGAGAAATCCGGCCACTGGGGCAAGTATCGCGAGAACATGTTCGTGATCCCCGACGAGGTGCCGAACACCGAGGATGAGGGTCCCGTGATCTCGGGCGAGGCGGACTGGATGGCGCTCAAGCCGATGAATTGCCCGGCGCATGTGCTGATCTTCCGCCAGGGCATCAAGAGCTATCGCGATCTGCCGCTGCGGCTTTACGAGAACGGCTGCTGCCACCGCAACGAGCCGCATGGCGCGCTCCACGGGCTGATGCGGGTGCGCCAGTTCACCCAGGATGATGCGCATATCTTCTGCCGCGAGGACCAGATCGTCGAAGAGGTGCGGGCGTTCTGCGCGCTGGCCGACCGGGTCTACAGGGATTTCGGCTTCAGCTATTCGATCAAGCTGGCGCTGCGCCCCGAAAACCGCTTCGGCACCGAGGAAATGTGGGACCAGGCCGAGGCCGAGCTGCGCGCTGCGGTGGTCCGCGCCGGTTTGGCGACAGAGGAATACGGCTGGGAGGAATTGCCGGGCGAGGGCGCCTTCTATGCCCCCAAGCTCGAATGGCACCTGACCGACGCGATCGGGCGGACCTGGCAGGTCGGCACGATCCAGTCCGACCGGGTGCTGCCCGAGCGGCTCGACGCGAGCTACGTGGGCGAGGATGGCGCGCGGCATCGACCGGTGATGTTGCATCGGGCAATTTTCGGTTCTTATGAGAGGTTTATCGGGATTATTATAGAACATTTCGCAGGTCGTTTGCCGGTCTGGCTGGCGCCGGTTCAGGCCGTCGTCTCGACGATCGTCTCGGACGCGGATGCCTACGCCGAGGATGTGTTTCGTCAACTAACCGCCGCCGGGATCCGCGTCGAAACCGACCTCAGGAACGAGAAGATCAACTACAAGGTGCGCGAACACTCGCTCCAGAAAGTCCCGCAGCTGCTGGTCGTCGGCAAGCGCGAGGCCGAGGAGGGGACGGTCGCGCTGAGGACGCTGGGCGCGGAGCACCAGAAGGTCATGCCGCTCGCCGAAGCCATCGCGCTGCTCAAGGCCGAAGCGACTCCGCCGGATTTGCGGTAGGTTGGGCTCAGGCACCCCAATTCCTCCCCGGCACGGGGAGGGGGACCGCCGTAGGTGGTGGAGGGGGCCATCGGCCCAGTACTCCACTCGAAAGGGTGCGCCCTTCGGCCCGCCCCCTCCACCATGCTTTGCATGGTCCCCCTCCCCGTGCCGGGGAGGAATTAAATGCTCGGCCTGACGCCGGAACAAATCGCCGTCGCGCTGGCGGCGGCGCTGGCGGCGGCCTTCATCCGTGGCCTCGCCGGCTTCGGCATGGCGATCCTGCTGGTGCCGGTGCTGGCGCTGGCGATCCCTCCGCCCGAAGCGGTGGTGACGGCCAATGTGCTGGGCGTGCTGATCGGGATGACCGATATCCACCGCTCGCTCGCCTATGCCGAACCGACCGCGAAGTTCATCGCGCTGCTGGCCGTCTGCGCGACGCCGTTCGGGGTGATGGCGCTATGGGCGACCGATCCTGCAATCGCGCGGCTGCTGATCGCGCTGGTGGCGCTCGCGGCTTTCGGTGCGGTGCTGCTGCCGCAGCGGCATGAGCGGCACCCCGGCTGGCTGGCCACGGCCGCGACCGGCACCGCCAGCGGCATCCTGACGGGTTTTGCCGGGATGCCGGGGCCGCCCGTCGTACCTTACTACCTCGGTCGCCGGATCGAGCCGAGGGTGGCGCGCGGATCGATGCTGCTGGTGTTTTTCGCCACGTCCTGTGCCGGGGTGGTGTCGGCGGTGGCGCTGAGCGTTGCAACCGTGCGCGAGCCGCTGTTGGCGATCACCCTCTATCCGGCGATCCTGCTTGGCAACTGGCTGGGACACAAGGCCTTCGGCAAGGTCTCGAACCGGGCCTGGCGGATCTTTGTCGGCAGTGTGTTGGGCGCGGCGGCGCTGGGCGCCCTGCTCAAGCTCTTATAGAAACGGCAGCGGACTGCGCGCGAGGATCACGACCAGCGCGCAGCCGAGCACCAGCGCTGAACTGAGCAGCTTGGCAGGCCGACGGGAGGCGAGGGCAAGAATTCGAGCCATGGCGGCATGATGCGCCTGCCCGGTTAGCGAAGCGTTAAACCGCCGGCATCTGCTGGCTGGCGCAGTGGAAGCTGCCCCCGCCGGCCAGCACGGCGTCGGCGAGAATGCCGACCGTGGCGCGATCCGGGAAGAGTGCGGCAATCGCGGCTACCCCTTCGCCATCGTGCTTCGTGCCGTAAGTCGGCACCACCACCAGCTTGGAGGTGATGACGAAGTTCATGTAGCTGGCTGGCTCGATCCGGCCTTCCCGCTCGACCGTGCCGGGCGAGGGCACCTCGCGCACTGTCAGCCCGAAGGTCTCGGCCCGCGCCTTGGCATCGGCATAGATTGCCGCATTGGGATCGTCGCCCCCGGTCGTGCGCGGCAGGGCGAGCACACCGGGGGCGACGAAGCGGGCGAGGTTGTCGACATGCCCGTCGGTGTGGTCGTTGATCAGCCCGTCGCCGAGCCACAGCACGCGGGTCAGGCCGAGATCGCGGGCTAGCCGTGCTTCGATCTCAGCGCGGGTCAGTGCCGGGTTGCGGTTGGGGTTGAGCAGGCACTGCTCGGTGGTCGCGACCAGTCCGGCGCCATCGCAATCGAGCGCGCCGCCCTCGATAACCCAGTCACCCGTGCGGATGTCCAGCTCGGCAGAGCCGGCGAGCTCGGCGCCGATCTCCTCGTCCCCGTCCATCACATATTTGCCGCCCCAGCCGTTGAAGCCGAAGCGCTGCGCCAGCCGGCCGCCGCGGCCATCGCACAGCACCCGCGGACCGGTGTCGCGCAGCCAGACATCGCCATAGCGCCGCCGCTCCAGCCGCACCGCACCGCTAACCAGCGCGCGCGCGCGCGTCTCGTTAGCAGCATCGCGCACCACCAGCCGCACTTCCTGACCGCTCTCGGCCACGGC
>CANJSX010000155.1 GCA_947477055.1 Sphingomonadaceae bacterium
CATCTTCACGTCGCGGCCCTGGCTTTCCATCGCGGCCATGAAGAAGCGCAGCGCATCAGCGCCGTATTTGTCGATCAGGCCGAGCGGATCGACCACATTGCCCTTGGACTTGGACATCTTCTGCCCATCGGTGGCGCGCACCAGCCCATGCAGGTAGAGCCGCTTCCACGGCACGTCCTTCATGAAATGAATGCCCTGCATCGCCATACGGGCGTCCCAGAAGAACAGGATGTCGAAGCCGGAGATGAGCAGGTCGTTGGGGTAGTGGCGCTTGACCAGCGCCGCATCTTCGTCAGGCCAGCCGAGCGTGGCGAAGGGCCAGAGCGCGGAGGAGAACCAGGTGTCGAGGACGTCTTGGTCGCGGGTGATATAAATGCTGTCGATCACCGGCAATCGGACCTTGTCCGAGAACCTAATTGACTTTCCCGGTCCATAGTATGCCTCGGCTTGCGCCTTCACTTCAGCTTCGGTTTCGCCGACAAAAACTTGAGCGTTGGTATACTTGGCGACGACTTCACCGGCTTCCCGACCGACGCTGACGGCGCCATGAATATCCTTTTCAGGCCCATACCACGCCGGAATCCGATGCCCCCACCACAACTGGCGCGAAACACACCACGGCTGGATGTTCTCCATCCAGTTGAAGAAGGTCTTCTCCCACGTCTTCGGCACGATCTCGATCGCGCCGCTCTTCACCGCAGCAATCGCGGGCTGGGCGAGGACTTCGGCGTTCACATACCACTGGTCGGTCAGCCAGGGCTCGATCACCACTCCGCCGCGGTCGCCGAAGGGGGTCTGGATCTTGCGCGGTTCGGCATCTGCCTCAACCGGCTCGCCGTCCTTGTCCTTGGTGACATGCGGGATCAGCATGCCCGCCGCCTTCATGTCGGCAACGATCATCTCGCGCACGACGAAGCGATCCTGGCCGAGGTACTTGGCGGGGATCAGCCCGTCCGAAGTCTGCACCACCTGTGCTTCGGCATCGAACATGTTGAGCATGTGGGCCGGCTTGATCCCGGCGCGCTTGCCCACTTCGAAATCGTTGAAATCATGCCCCGGGGTGATCTTCACCGCGCCCGAGCCAAGCTCCGGATCGGCATGCTCGTCGGCCACGATCCTGAAGCGCCGCCCGGTGATCGGCTGGACGATCTCCTTGCCGATCACGCACTGATAGCGCGGATCGTCGGCATTCACCGCCACGGTCATATCGGCCAGCATCGTCTCGGGCCGCGTCGTGGCGACCTCAATGTAGTCGAGCCCGTCGTCGCGCTTCACCCCGTCAGCCAGCGGATATTTGAAGTGCCAGAACCCGCCCTTCATCTCGCGGGTTTCCACCTCGAGGTCGGAAATCGCGGTCTTGAGCTTGGGGTCCCAGTTCACCAGCCGCTTGTCGCGGTAGATCAGGCCCTCATTGTAGAGATCGACGAAGACCTTCACCACCGCGCGGGTGAAGTGCGGGTCCATGGTGAACTGCTCACGTGACCAGTCCATCGAGCAGCCCAGCCGCCGCAGCTGGCCGGTAATCGTCCCGCCGCTTTCGGCCTTCCATTCCCAGACCTTCTCGATGAAGGCCTCGCGGGTGTAGTTGCTGCGCTTGTCTTGCTTAGCCTCTAGCTGACGCTCGACCACCATCTGGGTGGCGATGCCGGCGTGATCGGTGCCGACCACCCACAGCGCATCCTTGCCGCGCAGCCGCTCATAGCGGACCACGATGTCCTGCAGCGTATTGTCCAGCGCATGGCCGATGTGCAGGCTGCCGGTGACGTTGGGCGGCGGGTTGACGATGGTGAAGGGCGCCGCATCCGGGCGGTGCGGGCGGAACAACCCATTGGCTTCCCAATGGGCATACCACTTCGCCTCGATCGCGGCGGGGTCGAAAGTCTTGTCGAGCGTTGCTTCTGTCATTGCAGGCGGCCTTTGCCAGCGAGGGGGCGGCGGTGCAAGGCCGCTGCGCCTTGCCGGGGCCGCGATTTTCGCCCATGTCGGCGGGGCAATGCGAGATGGGGCCTCATACGCGCTGGACGATGACGGCAAGGGCGCCCGCGTGCTGCGTTTGTCCGGCGTGTGGCTGGTCTCGACGCTCGGCACGCTCGACACCGAACTGCGTGCGCTCGAAGGGCCGATTCAGCGAATCGACATGTCGGGCGTATCCGATCTCGATACGGTCGGCGCGTGGATTGCCTGGCGACTGATCCGCGATCACGGTGCTAGCGTAGTCGGCCAGAGCGAGGAGGCGCAGCGGTTGATTGGTGCCGTCAGCGAATCAAGCGGGACCGGCGCCGTTTCCAAGCAGCATCCACCCCTGCCCGAATGGGTCGCCACCGTGGTCGGCGACCGGGTCATCGATTGGCGCGACGGATCGGTCAAGCTGCTGGCGTTCCTCGGCGAGATGCTGATCGCCTACTGGCAGCTGCTCTGCAACCCACGCCGGTTCCGGCTCAACGCGCTCGTTCGCCAGGCCGAACTGATTGGCGTGACCTCGCTCGGCATCATCGGGCTGATGAGCTTTCTGGTCGGCATCGTCATCGCCCAGCAGGGGGCGGTGCAACTCCAGCAGTTCGGCGCCGAGATGCTGACGGTCAATCTGACCGGGCGGATCAGTTTTCGCGAGCTGGGCGTGCTGATGACCGCGATCATGGTCGCGGGCCGTTCTGGCAGCGCATTTGCAGCGCAGATCGGGACGATGAAGCTGACCGAAGAGATCGACGCGATGCGCACGATCGGAGTCTCGCCGATGGAGGCACTGGTCATTCCGCGCGTGCTCGCCTGCACCTTCATGATGCTGTTGCTGGGCTTCTACGCGTCGCTGATGGCGATCGTCGGGGGTGCCTTCGTTTCGGCCTTCACGCTCGGTATTCCCTTCTTCACCTTCCTGATGCGCATCCAGGAAGTCGTCCCGCTTCACGATCTCTGGGTCGGTCTCGTCAAGGGGCCGGTGTTCGGCTTTATCGTGGCGATATCGGGCTGCTATCAGGGCATGCAGGTGTCGGGGAATGCCGAGGAAGTGGGGCTTCGCACCACCACAGCAGTGGTCCAGGCGATCTTCATGGTGATCGTCCTCGATGCCTTCTTCGCGGTGTTCTTTACCGAGATCGGCTGGGGATGAGCAGCGAGTTCCCGATCGTGATCGAAGGAATCACGAACCGCTTCGGCGATCACGTGATCCATGAAGACCTCTCGCTGACGGTCCGCAAGGGCGAGATCCTCGGCGTGGTTGGCGGCTCGGGCAGCGGCAAGTCGGTGCTGATGCGCTCGATCATCGGGCTGCAGCATCCGCAGGAGGGGAGCATCGAGGTCCTTGGCCATTCGATGACACATCCGGATCGGGCGCAATCCGGCATCGACGTTCGCAGCCGCTGGGGCGTGCTGTTCCAGGGCGGCGCGCTGTTTTCCACGCTGACCGTCGCCGAGAATGTCGAAGTGCCGCTGCGTGAGTTCTATCCCGAGATCACCGATCAGCTGCGCCACGAGATCGCGCTCTACAAGGTCAAGCTTTCCGGCCTGCCCGAGGACGCAGCGGCGAAATATCCCTCCGAGTTGTCCGGTGGGATGCGCAAGCGCGCCGGGCTGGCCCGTGCCCTCGCGCTCGATCCCGAGCTGCTGTTTCTTGATGAGCCGACCGCCGGGCTCGATCCGATTGGCGCTGCTGCCTTCGATGCGCTGACGCTGGAGCTGCAGGAAACCCTCGGCCTGACCGTGTTCCTGATCACGCACGACCTCGATACGTTGCACGAAATCTGCGACCGCGTGGCGGTGATCGCCGACCAGCGGGTGATCGCAGTGGGCACGATCGAGGAACTGATCGCGACCGATCACCCGTGGATCCAGGAATATTTCAACGGCCCGCGCGGCCGCGCGGCGGCGGCGTCGCAGGACCGCGCCAAGGCCATGGACATTTCTGCACAGGGGAAGGCATAAGCCGGGGCGATGGAAACACGGGCCAATCATGTCTGGGTGGGCGCCATCACGCTGGTGCTGATCGCGGTGCTGGCTGGCGTGATCATCTGGGTCGCCCGGCTGAGCGAGGGCCGGCAGGACACCTACGACATCTTCTTCAAGCAATCGGTCGACGGGCTCTCGAAGGGTTCGACGGTGACTTACGCCGGTGTTCCGGCCGGTCAGATCACCGACATCGAACTA
>CANJSX010000156.1 GCA_947477055.1 Sphingomonadaceae bacterium
CCCGCCGGCTGCGGCAATTGGCCCGGCAGTGCGCTCAGCTCTGTCCGGAGCGATCTCGCGGCAGCTCAAGCCGCGCTGGGCCGCGCCGCAAGGCGCCGATGCCGACAGACTGATCACTTACCTCACCTGGTCACTCAATCCCGATGGTTCGCTCGCCAGTGCCCCGCGCCTGGTCCGGCAGAAGGGGATCAACGACGCCAACCGCCCGCAGGCCCAGCGCCACGTCGAACAGGCGATCCGTGCGGTACAGCTGGCCGCTCCGTTTCAGCTCCCCGCCGAATACTACAATGCGTGGAAGCGCATCGCTGAATTCCGCTTCGACAAGAGACTCTCGCAATGAAACTTCGCCTGATTTTGCCCCTCGTACTGCTAGCCGCGCCGGCACTTGCCCAGCAGGCTCCGGCCCCCGTTCCACAGGCTTCGCAGCCGGCCGAGGAAGCCGGCCTTTCCGGCGAGGTTTCCGACGAGAGCGACTGGCAGGACCTCGGCATCGCCATCCCGGCCTTCGCCACGGACGCGAATGTGCCGACGCAGACGAGCGCCGGCTCGACCGCCGCCACCGGCATCGCGGTCGCGCAGGTCATCACCGCCGATCTCAAGAACAACGGGCTGTTCAAGCCGGTCGGTCCCGACGCGCTCCCGCGCCCGGCCTTCGAGCAGGTGCAGGCACCCGAGTTCGGGGTCTGGTCGGGCCGCAGCGCTGAAATGCTGGTGCAGGGCTATGTTCGCGCCACCGGCGATGGCAACCTGACCGTCGGCTGCTATCTCTACGACGTCGCACTGAAGCAGCAGCTGGCCAAGGCCGGCTGGGTCGTCCCGCCGGCTGACTGGCGCCGCGCCGCGCATAAATGCGCCGATGTGATCTACGCGCGGCTCTCGGGCGAGAGCCCGTTCTTCGACAGCCGCATCGCCTATATCGCCGAGACCGGGCCCAAGGATCACCGGATGAAGCGGCTCGCGGTGATGGATTCGGATGGGGCCAACCACCGCTTCATCACCACCGGCCAGGCCACCGCGCTGACCCCGCGCTTCTCGCCGGACTACGGCTCGATCATGTACCTGTCTTACCTCAACGGCAGCCCGCGCATCTATGTCTACGATATCGAGCGCAACAGCCAGCGGTTGCTGGTGCAGTCAACCAACGCAACCTTTGCCCCGCGCTGGTCGCCTGATGGCAAGTGGGTGCTCTATTCGATGGCGATCGGCGGCAATACCGACATCTACAAGATCCCGGCGGCTGGCGGCACTGCGCAGAAGCTGACCGACAGCCCGGGGATCGACATTGGCGGCTCCTTCTCGCCCGACGGCAGCAAGATCGTTTTCGAAAGCGACCGTTCGGGCAGCCAGCAGGTCTATGTGATGAATGTCGATGGCTCGGGCCAGCAGCGCGTCAGCTTCTTCGGCGGGCGCTCCGCCACGCCGGAATGGAGCCCGCGCGGCGATCAGATCGCCTTTACGCATATCGCCGGCAATTTCCGCATCGCAGTGATGAACCCCACGGGCGGATCGATGCGCTACCTGACCGACAGCTGGCAAGATGAGGCACCGAGTTGGGCGCCCAACGGCCGCGTCATCCAGTTCTTCCGCACTGCGCGCGGATCGGGCAAGGCCGGGATCTGGCAGGTCGACCTGACCGGGCGCAACGAACGCCGCCTGCCGACCCCGGTAGATGGTTCGGACCCGGCCTGGGGGCCGATCCGACCTTAAGGAAATTGACAGGATAGGGTGAATAGCCACATCCTGAACTGCGAAGGAGAATGCGATGACCACCCGGACCAGCATCGGCACGATGATCCTTGCCATCGCGGCCAGCGCCGCGCTCGGCGCCTGTTCCAAGAAGCCGCCAGCGCAGCTTCCGCCCGATCCCGGCGGCGCGGTGGCGACCACCACCGATACCACCCCCGGCACCATGCCGAGCGGGCCTGCGGCGGGCAGCCAGGCCGATTTCGTCGCCCAGTTGATGGGGCAGGACACGGTCTATTTCGATACCGACCGCTATAACGTCGACAGCTCCGATGCCTCGGCGCTGACCGCGCAGGCACAGTGGTTGATGAAGTACCCGGCCAAGCGCGCGACGATCGAGGGGCATGCCGACGAGCGCGGCACCCGCGAATACAACCTCGCGCTGGGCGAACGCCGCGCCAATGCGGCCAAGAACTATCTCGTCAGCCTTGGCGTCGACGCCAGCCGGATCACCATTGTCAGCTACGGCAAGGAACGCCCGGTCGCGCTGGGCTCGGATGAAGAGGCCTGGTCAAAGAACCGCCGCGCGGTGACCGTCTCCATCGATTGATCATGCCTTGAACCCCGGCATATGCACCGCCATATGCCGGGGTATGAGCAATCACAGCGACAGCCACGGCCTGGTCCAGTGGCACGGCACCACCATCATCGGCGTCAAGAAGAACGGCCGCACCGTCATCGCCGGTGACGGGCAGGTTTCCATGGGCAACACGGTGATGAAGCCTAATGCCCGCAAGGTCCGGCGGATCAGCGCCGTTGACAAGGATGGCAGGGGCACGGTGATCGCCGGGTTCGCAGGGGCCACGGCGGATGCCTTTACCCTGTTCGAGCGACTGGAGAAGAAGCTCGAGCAGCACCGCGGCCAGCTGATGCGCGCTGCGGTTGAGCTGGCCAAGGACTGGCGCACCGACAAGTATCTGCGCAATCTCGAAGCGCTGATGATCGTCGCCGATGCCGAGGTGATGCTGATCCTCACCGGCAATGGCGACGTGCTGGAGCCTGAAGGCGGAATCGCGGCGATCGGATCGGGCGGGAATTATGCGCTGGCCGCCGCCAAGGCGCTCGACGATTATGAGGACGATCCTGAAAAGATCGCCCGCCGCGCCATGGCGGTGGCGGCGGAAGTCTGCGTCTTCACCAACGACCGGGTGACCCTTGAAGAAATTGCGTAGCGCCACAAATTCCCCTCCCGCTTGCGGGAGGGGCTAGGGGAGGGCGTGTTCCCGAACCTGCCTCAACAAACCCTCCCCCGCCCCCTCCCGCAAGCGGGAGGGGAGAAGGAATGAAATGAACGATAACCTCACTCCCAAGGCGATCGTCGCCGCGCTTGATGAGCACATCATCGGCCAGCATGACGCGAAACGCGCGGTCGCGGTGGCGCTGCGTAATCGCTGGCGGCGGCAGCGGCTCAGCCCTGAGCTGCGCGACGAGGTGACCCCCAAGAACATCCTGATGATCGGGCCGACCGGCTGCGGCAAGACCGAGATCAGCCGGCGGCTGGCCAAGCTGGTCGATGCCCCCTTCGTCAAGGTCGAGGCGACCAAGTTCACCGAGGTCGGCTATGTCGGCCGCGATGTCGAACAGATCGCGCGCGATCTGGTCGAGGAAGCGATCCGGCTCGAGAAGGACCGCCGCCGCGAGGCGGTGCGCGAGGCAGCGAGCAAGGCGGCGATGGACCGGCTGCTCAAGGCGCTGGCCGGAGAGAACGCCTCCGAAGCGACCCGCGAGAGCTTCCGTCAGCGGATCGTCGAGAATGCGATGAACGAGGTCGAGGTCGAGATCGAGGTGGAAGACGCGCCGCAGATGCCCTTCGAGATGCCGGGCATGGGCGGCAACGTCGGGATGATCAATCTCTCCGACATGATGGGCAAGGCCTTCGGCAAGCAGAACCACAAGCGCCGCAAGCTCAAGGTGCCCGAGGCCTGGGACAAGCTGGTCGACGAGGAAGCCGAGAAGCGCATGGACCAGGACGATGTCGCCCGGGTTGCGCTGGCCAATGCCGAGACCAACGGCATCGTCTTCATCGACGAGATCGACAAGATTGCGGTGAGCGACGTGCGAGGCGGCTCGGTATCGCGTGAGGGGGTGCAGCGTGACCTTCTGCCGCTCATAGAAGGCACCACGGTCGCCACCAAATACGGCCCGATGAAGACCGACCATGTGCTGTTCATCGCCAGCGGCGCGTTCCATGTCGCCAAGCCCAGCGACATGCTGCCCGAACTGCAGGGCCGCCTGCCGATCCGGGTCGAACTCAAGGCGCTGGACGAGGAGGATTTCGTCCGCATCCTCTCCGAAACCCGCGCCAATCTGGTCGAGCAATACTGCGCGCTGCTCGCGACCGAGAAGGTCACGGTGGCATTCACC
>CANJSX010000157.1 GCA_947477055.1 Sphingomonadaceae bacterium
CTCGGTCGAGGGTCGGCGCAAGGTGGAAGCTGCAATGGCGCGCGGGGAATTGCGCGCGCTGGTGTGCACCGCCAGCCTCGACCTGGGCGTGGACTGGGGCGATATCGACCTGGTGGTGCAGATGGGCGCTCCCAAGGGCTCCTCGCGCCTGCTCCTGCGCGTCGGGCGCGCCAATCACCGGCTCGACTGCCCAAGCCAGGCGCTGCTGGTGCCGGGCAACCGCTTCGAGTTCCTTGAGGCGATGGCGGCGCAAGACGCGGTGGCCGAGGGCAAGCGCGACGGCGAGGCGCTGCGCCCCGGCTCGCTCGATGTGCTGGCCCAGCACGTCATGGCCTGCGCCTGCGCCGGCCCGTTCAGCGCCGCAGCGCTCCACGCCGAAGTGCAAGGCGCCGCGCCTTATGGCTGGATAGATGCGGCGACCTGGGGCCGCGTGCTCGATTTCGTTGCGACCGGCGGCTACGCGCTCAAGGCCTATGACCGCTTCCGCCGCATCACCCTTGGCCGCGACGGACTCTGGCGGCTGACTCACCCCGAATACGCCGCGCGGCACCGCATCAATGCCGGGATCATCGTCGATTCCGAGATGCTCGAGGTCGCTTTCCGCAACGGTCGCTCGCTCGGTAAGGTCGAGGAAGCCTTCGGCGCCTCGCTCCGCTCGGGCGACTCCTTCCGCTTCGCCGGGCTCGACCTCGAGGTGGAGGGCCTCCGCGAACAGACCATCCAGGTCCGCGCGGCCAAGCGCTCGGGCACGATCCCCAGCTACATGGGCGCGCGTATGCCGCTGACCACGCACCTCGCCGTGCGGGTCCGGGCGATGCTCTCAGATCGCACCGGCTGGGCGCGCTTCCCCGACGATGTCCGCGAGTGGCTGGAGGTACAGGACTGGCGCTCGCACCTGCCCGGCCCCGGCCGCCTGCTGGTCGAAAGTTTCCCGCATGAGGGGCGGCACTATACCGTGTTCTATCCCTTCGAGGGCTGGAACGCACATCAGTCGCTCGGCATGCTGATCACCCGGCGGATGGAGGAGCGCGGGCTGCAGCCGCTTGGCTTCGTCGCCAATGATTATGCGCTGGCGGTGTGGGGAATGTGGCCTGTAACCGATCCCGCCGAACTGCTCTCGCCCGAAATCCTGTCCCACGAATTCATCGAATGGGTGCAGGACAGCTACCTCCTGCGCCGCGCTTTCCGCGAGGCGGCGGTGATTTCAGGGCTGGTCGAACGCCAGCATCCGGGGAAACGCAAGACCGGGCGGCAGGTCACCTTCTCGACCGACCTGATCTACGATGTGCTGCGCCGTTATGAGCCCGATCACCTGTTGATCGAGGCGGCCTGGAACGATGCCAAGACCCGGCTGACCGATGTCGCCCGGATCGCCGCCGTGCTCGATAGCGCGGCGCGGCAGATCGACCACGTGCTGCTCGACCGGGTCAGCCCGCTCGCCGTGCCGGTGCTGACGATGATCGGCCGCGAGAGCCTGCCCGAAGGTTCGGCGGACGATGCGATCATTATCGAAGCGGAGAGCCTCGCGGCGCTGGCGATGCGGGCCGAGGAGCAGGCGGACTGAACCGCCGGCTCAGACGTCGCCGATGCGGTCGGCGTAGAGCAGGCGCCCGCCCGAGAGATGCCACAGCGCTTCGCTGAACTGTTCCGGCGCCATGGCAAAGCAGCCCTCGCTGCGGCCGAGCTTGCCCTGCCGGGCGACAACGTTAGGCGCTGCATACCAAGCGGGATGGATCACGATCGCGCGTTCGAGCGCATTGGAATTGTCGCGATCCAGTCCTTCGAGCCGGATCGAGGTGCCGTATTTGCCGTTATACCACTCGCAGGTGAGATAGCCGCCGCGCGAGGTCGCTTCGGAGCCGTTGACGTTCGAGAAATTCTTGAGCCAGCCGTCATGCTCCAGATCCGAGCCGCGACCATGGGCGACATAGAACGAGCGCAGCGTGCCGGCTTCGAGATTGGCAAAATGCAGGCGCGGATAGGCCGAGGGGCGGGCAAAATCGGCCACGCCGACAATGTCGTTGCGCCACAGCGCCGCACCCGCGCGATCACGCTCGCGCGCGGCAATTTCGAACACCCGCTTTTCATAGGCCGGGCTGTTGCCGGTAAAGGGCGGAGGACCGGCGGGGATGACCTCTTCGGCCGGCACTGTCGGCGCGGCGCGACCGGGGAATGCCTGGTCGAATGCGTTGACCAGCGGATCGGGGACCAGAGGATCGGGCTGGGCAACGGCGCGGGCGGGCAGCACTAGTGCTGCTCCAGCCGCAATCCCGCCCTTGAGGATCGATCTCCGGTTCATGGCGCCCGTCATAGCAGCTGTGGATAACCCAATTCTTACCGAGTCGTCATCAAAAATCGGCAGATTCGCGTTGATCCGCGCCGAGCCGTGCCAGGGCAGCGCCATCCAGCCGCATCACCGTCCACTCACCCATCGGCCGTGCACCGAGGCTGCGGTAGAAACCGATCGCGGGTTCGTTCCAGTCCAGCACCGCCCATTCGAGCCGCGCGCAGCCGCGTTCCACCGCCAGCGCGGAGAGCTGCGCCAGCAGCGCCTTGCCCAGCCCGGCACCGCGTGCCTCCGGCCGCACGAACAGGTCTTCGAGATAAATCCCGGGCTTGCCCTCAAAGGTCGAGAAATTGTGGAAGAACAAGGCGAAACCCTGCGCCGCGCCGTCAACCTCGCCGATCATCACCTCAGCCATCGGGCGGGCGCCGAACAGGTGTTCGCCGAGCTGAACTTCATCGAAGCGCACCTCATCCGCCAGCCGCTCATACTCCGCCAACTCGCGGATCAGCGCGGCGATCAGCGGGAGGTCGGATTGGGTGGCGGAGCGGATCGCGCGGGTCACGCCGCCTTGCCGTGCAGCGTGTCCATGCTGACCACCCGGCCGGCGTCGATTTCGGCCGCCTTGGCCTCTACCAGCGTGACGATATGGGCGATCATCGCGTCGTCTTGGACATGGTGATCGGTCACGCCCGAGAGATAGACCATGTGCTTGCCGTTGCCGCCGCCGGTGATGCCGATGTCGGTTTCGCGCGCTTCGCCGGGGCCGTTGACGACGCAGCCGAGCACCGAGAGGCTCATCGGGGTGCGGATGTGCTGGAGCGCCAGTTCGAGCTTTTCGACCGTGCGGATCACGTCGAATCCCTGCCTGGCGCAGCTCGGGCAGGAGACGATCCGCACGCCCCTTGTGCGCAGGCCCAGCGACTTGAGGATCTCGTAACCGACCCGCACCTCTTCTTCCGGCTCGGCCGAAAGCGAGACGCGGATGGTGTCGCCGATCCCGGCCCAGAGCATGTTGCCGATGCCGATGCTCGACTTGACCGTGCCGCCGATCAGTCCGCCAGCCTCGGTAATGCCGAGATGCAGCGGGCAATCGACTGCGTCGGCGAGCTGCATATAGGCCGCGACCGCGAGGAACACGTCGCTGGCCTTCACTGCCACCTTGTATTCGTGGAAATCGTGATCCTGCAGCAGCTTGATGTGATCGAGCGCGCTTTCGACCAGCGCTTCGGGGCAAGGCTCGCCGTATTTCTCCAGCAGGTCCTTCTCGAGGCTGCCGGCGTTGACCCCGATGCGGATCGCGCAGCCATTGGCCTTGGCGGCGCGGACCACTTCGGCAACGCGTTCATTGCTGCCGATGTTGCCGGGATTGATCCGCAGGCAGGCGGCGCCAGCGTCTGCGGCCTCAAGCGCGCGTTTGTAGTGGAAGTGGATGTCGGCGATCAGCGGGACGGTCGCGGCCCGGACAATCTCGCGCAAAGCGGCGGTCGAGGCTTCGTCCGGGCAGGAAACGCGGATCAGATCGGCCCCAGCCTCCTCGCAGCGGCGGATCTGGTCGATCGTCGCCTTCGCGTCGGAGGTGAGCGTGTTGGTCATGGTCTGCACCGTGATCGGGGCATCGCCACCGACGGGAACATTGCCGACCATGATCTGGCGGGACTGGCGGCGCGCGATATCGCGCCAGGGGCGGATCGAGGACATGGGCGGCGCTATAGGCGAAGCCGTCAGCCCTGCCTATCCATTCCGGGCACGCTTTCGAGATTGTTGGCCCACTCCAGTGCGGATTCGCACCACAACTGCCGGACTGGCCGGCCC
>CANJSX010000158.1 GCA_947477055.1 Sphingomonadaceae bacterium
CGCCTCGCGGAAGCGCTGGCGATCCTCGGCCTTGTCGATCGCATCGGCATCGGCGCCGATCATCTTGACGCCGTACTTCTCCAGCGTGCCATCGTTGAACAGCGCCAGCGCGGTGTTCAGCGCGGTCTGCCCGCCCATAGTCGGGAGGACGGCGTCAGGCCGCTCCTTCTCGATGATCCGCGCGACCACTTCGGTGGTGATCGGCTCGATATAGGTGGCGTCGGCGAACTCGGGATCGGTCATGATCGTCGCCGGGTTGGAATTGACGAGGACGACGCGATAGCCCTCCTCCTTCAACGCCTTGATCGCCTGCGTGCCGGAATAGTCGAACTCGCAGGCCTGGCCGATGATGATCGGGCCAGCGCCGATGACGAGGATCGAGGAGATGTCAGTGCGTTTGGGCATTATTTCTCTTCATCAGTTTGTTGAGACGCAACCCATTCTGTTTGCTTTTCAAGTGCGTCTGCGATCCTGGGCCACGCTCCCCATGCATTCAGCATCAGATTATCCCGTTCGATAAATCCACCAGCGGCATAGGCAGTCGTTTGAATGTCCGTTTCAGGCAGGTTGTATCCCGGATGCTGAGTCATCGCGAAAAGCAGCTTAGTTTGCTTCGTGATGTGTTGCTCATCGTGGCGCGCTTGGTTTTCAGAAGTAGGCCTGACATTGATCAGTTCGATGTATGCCTTATGTGCCTCCATGACCTTAGGCACACGATTGAAATCAATCGGAATCATATTGATCGTCGTCGAATAAGCCGGGTCTGCTGGAAGGTGACGCGTCGAAGCGAGCATCCTCATCGTAATAGTCTGCTGATCCCGCGTCTGCTTTCGGCTTTCGGCCCGCAACTGCACCAGCACCGCGAGAACCGGGCCAACGAGGATCGCAACCAGCGTGATGATTTCGTAGAGCTTCACCCCAACATCCCCACAAACCGCTCGAACAGATAGAACGAGTCCATCGGCCCCGGCGATGCCTCCGGATGATACTGCACCCCGAAGGCCTTCTTGCCCTTGATCGCGATGCCGCAGTTCGAGCCGTCGAACAGCGAGACATGGGTTTCCACCACGCCCTCGGGCAGCGAGGCATTGTCCACCGCGAAGCCGTGGTTCATCGAGGTGATCTCGACCACGCCGTCTTCCAGCCGCTTGACCGGATGGTTCGCGCCGCGGTGGCCCTGGTGCATCTTGGCGGTCTTGGCCCCGGCGGCGAGGCCGAGCATCTGGTGGCCGAGGCAGATACCGAAAATCGGCACGTCGCGCTCGAGCAGGCCCTGGATCACCGGCACGGCATAGGCCCCGGTTGCGGCGGGATCGCCCGGGCCGTTGGAGAGGAACACGCCATCGGGCTTCAGCGCCAGCACCGCATCGAGCGTGGTCTGCGCGGGGACGATGGTCACCTGCGCGCCAGCTTTCACCAGGCTGCGGAAGATGTTGTCCTTGGCGCCGAAATCCATCGCCACCACATGCGGGCGCGGGCTGTGCGGGCTGCGGGCATAGCCCTTGCCCAGCGTCCAGATGCCGCCTTCCCATTCCTCATTGGCGCTGCGGCTGACCGCGCGGGCGAGGTCCATGCCTTCCAGCCCCGGCCAATCCTGCGCGCGCTTGAGCAGTGCGGGAATGTCGAACTTGCCGTCGGGCGCGTGCGCGATCACCGCGTTGGGCGCGCCGGAGAGGCGGATGCGGCGGGTCAGCGCGCGGGTATCGAGCGCGGCGAGGCCGATCTTGCCCTTGGCTGCCAGCCACTCGCCAAAGCCGCCTTCGGAGCGGAAGTTCGCAGGCTCGGTCACCTCTTCGCGCACCACACAGCCGACCGCGCCATCGACATGGCTTTCGAGGTCTTCGTCGTTGACGCCGACGTTGCCGATATGCGGGAAAGTGAAGGTGACGATCTGCGCGGCGTAGGAGGGATCGGTCATCACCTCCTCATAGCCGGTCATCGCGGTGTTGAAGCAAACCTCGCCCACCGCGCTGCCCGTGGCGCCGAAGCCCTTGCCCCATGCGACGTGTCCATCAGCCAGAACGAGGACTCCGGTTGCACCCGCAGGTTGTGGCGCAAGCGAAGTGGCGGCGTCGGCCATGAAGGGGCGCTCCGTAACAGTTTTCCAGCGATGGTGCTAAGTCCCGCCCGCTAGACCCCTCCCCCCCCTTGGTCAACCTATGAAAGGTGGAATCTTTGGGCTAGGTGGCAGCTTTCCCCAGCCGCATCCGAATTCATCACGAAAGCATCCACAATGATCCGCGATTCGCTCAAGGCCGCGCAAGTCACCGCCATGAAGGCGGGCGACAAGCCTCGCCTCGCCGCCGTCCGCCTGATCCTGGCCAAGCTCAAGGACAAGGACATCGAACTGCGCACCGCTTCGGCCGTGCCCGAAGACGATGTGCTGGTGGTCGACGTGCTCCAGAAGATGGCCAAGCAGCGCCGCGAATCGATTACGCTGTATGAACAGAGCGGGCGGCAGGATCTGGCCGATATCGAGCAGGCCGAACTCGCCGTGATCGAGGAATTCATGCCCAGCCTGATGGCCGAGGACGAGGTCAAGGCAGCGATTGACGCAATCAAGGCCGAGTTGGGCGCGTCAGGCATGAAGGACATGGGCCGGATGGTCGCCGAGCTGAAAGCCCGGCACGGGACGCAGCTGGACATGGGCAAGGCGTCAGGACTCGTCAAATCGGCCCTGGCCTGATTTGTCCACAATCTCCCCTCCCGCTTGCGGGAGGGGTTGGGGGAGGGCGTGTTGGACGAGGACTGGTTTCACGAAAACGACAAGGGCTACACCCGCCCGACCCGGCGATCTCGCGAGCTACGCACCAATGCTACCGAAGCCGAGCGCAAACTCTGGCCTCACCTCAGCGCTCGCAAGATGCGTGGAGTCCTTTTTAATCGCCAGTTTCCGGTCGGCCAGTTCATCTGTGACTTCGTATCTCGTGAAATGCGGCTGGTGATCGAACTCGACGGTGGCCAACACGCCACCAATGTGGAGTATGATGAGCGCCGGACTCGCTTCCTGCAGGCGCAGGGCTATCGTGTGTTCCGGTTCTGGAATTCCGAAGTGCTGTACAATATCGAAGGGGTTTTGGTCGTGATCGGGCAGACGTTGGATAACATGCCCTCCCCCAGCCCCTCCCGCAAGCGGGAGGGGAGTTTGTGGGCTCGCCAGCTGCGCGGCGAGAAGTCCTGATGTCGCTCTCTCCCGCCTTCCTTGACGAACTGCGCGCCCGGGTGACGCTGTCTGGCGTCATTTCACGGACCACGCGGCTGGTGAAGGCGGGGCATGAGTTCAAGGCCTGCTGCCCGTTCCACAACGAGAAGAGCCCCAGCTTCACCGTCAACGACATGAAGGGGTTCTACCACTGCTTCGGCTGCGGTGCGCATGGCGACGTGATCCGCTGGATGACCGACCAGCGCGGGTTGTCGTTCATGGATGCAGTCAAGGAGCTGGCCGGTGAGGCCGGGATGGAAGTTCCCGCCCCCGATCCCCGGGCTGCGCGCGAGGCCGAAAAGCGCGACACGCTGCACGACGTGATGAAGGCCGCGCAAGACTGGTTCGTCGAGCGACTGGCGAGCGACGAGGGGACGAAAGCCCGCACCTATCTCGCCACCCGCGGGTTCGATGCGCATACACTCCAGCGCTTCGGCTTCGGCTATGCGCCAGAGGGGCGGCAGTCGCTCAAGGTAGCGCTGGGGCGCTTCCCCGAGGAGATGCTGGTCGAGGCCGGCCTGCGCATCCTGGTCGACGAGAAGGAGCCCTACGACCGCTTCCGTGGCCGACTTATGCTTCCGATCGAGGATGCGCGCGGCCGGGTAATTGCCTTCGGTGGCCGAATTCTCGATGCCGAGAAGAAGGACGCGCCGAAGTACCTCAACTCGCCCGACACCCCGCTGTTCGATAAGGGGCGCACGCTTTACAACCTCCACCGCGCCGGCCCGGCCTCGCGGCAATCAGGCCGGATCGTGGTGGTTGAAGGCTATATGGATGTGATCGCGCTGGCTGCGGCGGGGATCGCCGATGCCGTCGCCCCGCTCGGCACGGCGCTGACCGAGCGGCAGATCGAGCTGCTGTGGCGGCTGGTCGAG
>CANJSX010000159.1 GCA_947477055.1 Sphingomonadaceae bacterium
GCGGTTTCGTCAAAGCGATGGACCAGGAACATGGCCAGGAAGACAAGCGCCGAGAGGCCGCCGAACGTCATCAAGGCAATCGGCCCCAACAGCCGATGCTTTCGAGTATCAGCACGGCTTTTGGTCCGAAATGCCAAACCGATTTCCCCACCCGGCGCGCAAGTCTTGCGCTGCCCGACGCACGTTCTAACGCCGATTTGTAAACGGGTAGGTTTCAACGAATGGCTAAGAAACCGTTACAGAATAGCCCTCAGGCCATGCGCTGGATTGCTTGGTGATGGGGGGATGTTCTCGGGGAGGCGGGGCCACGGAGACTTGGGTGGCCCCGCCTCTATTAGAGACTGCTTGGGGGTATTCAGGTAAAAGCATGCATCGTGCCAATTGCAATAATATGCTTTTTATCAATGAGTTGATCTTTCAAGGTTAACGCATGTCCAAGGTCCTTTGTAAGATTTTCCGACGCGTCTTCACAGCTGCTCGCCTTGCCAAAACCAATACGAAGCCCATAATCCCACCATGCCCCATTCAACTGAATCCCGCTCAACAAACACGGTTATCCCGGCAGCCACTGTTGTAATCTTTCGGCGCGGATCGGGGCCGGAGCCGGAACTGCTCATGCTGCAGCGGACCGAGCAAATGCGCTTCGCCGGTGGAGCGGCGGTTTTCCCCGGCGGCAGGGTCGATCCGGCCGATCTCGAGCTCGCGAAGCGCCTGGCTCCCGGGGAAGAACTCGACGAACTGGCATCGCGGATTGCTGCGATCCGCGAGACACTGGAGGAAACCGGGCTGGCGATGGGGCTGGCGCACAAGGTCTCGGCGCAAGCTGCCATCGAGGCTCGCCATGTCCTCGCGAATGAAGGCGCCATCGCTCCGGTTCTCGCGCGCTTCGGCTGGACGCTGGCGCCCGAGCAGCTGGTGCCCTTCGCCCGCTGGCTGCCGCCACGCGAACGCGCGTTCGATACGCGCTTCTACCTCGCCGATCTCGGCACCGGCGCGGTCGAGCTCGCCGCCGACCTGACCGAAAGCGCCCGGCTGTTCTGGACCAGCGCGCGCGAGGCCCTGGCGATGGCCGACAGCGGCGCGCTCAAGGTGATCTTCCCGACCCGCCGCAATCTCGAGCGTCTGGCGACCTTCAGTTCCTTTGCCGACGCGCGCGATCACGCCCGGGCCACGCCGATCCGCACGATCACGCCCCGGCGCGTAACGATCGACGGCGAAGAATGGCTGACCATCCCGGACGACGCCGGTTATCCCGTAACCCGCCAGCTCGCCTCCACCGCCCTGCGCGGCTAGCCGCATCGCGGTTACATCATTCATATTCCCGGTGACAAAACTGAACAGAAGCTGCCAGCCTGATCCCGAATCCGTTCAGGCGCGCGCGGGCATCGACGCCGATTTCAGCCGCCAGTTCCTCCGAGGTCATCGCCTTGGCCGACAGCGCCTTGAAGGTCCCGACCTCGTCGGCAACGGTCACCACCGGCATGTGATAGGCCGATAGCCAGACGTCCCAGACGCTGCGATCGTTAACGGTGGCGGGCAATGCGCTCATGTCGGCTCTCTCCAATGTTTGGAGAGTCCGCATCATTCGCTTCGCAAGTTAAGCAACCCCGCTTGAGCGCGAGATTGGTCTACTTGAGCAGGAGATTGGTGCCGGCCCAGATTGTCAGTGCAGCAGTGAGCCAGCGGATCACCCGCTCGGGCAGGATGCGCAGCGCCAGCAGCGTGCCAAGCTGGCCGCCGACGATCACCGCGAGCAGTAGCACCCACCCCCCGGACAACCCCTCGCCGAAGCGTCCTGCGCCCGACTTGACCAGCTGCCCGACCAGTCCGGTGGCCGAGTTGATCAGGATGAACAGGCTGGTTGTCGCTGCGATCCGGCGCGCGCTGCCCCAGCGGGTGAAATGCAGTAGCGGGGCGAGGAAGATGCCCCCGCCAATCCCGACCAGCCCGGCGAGGTAGCCCAATGGTGCGGCAGCGAGCGGCATCAGCCGCACATAGCGGGAAGGCTCGCCCTGCTGCTCCTTGCGCGGCAGCAGCAGCGCAAGCCCCGCCAGGATCAGGCTGGCTCCGAGCAGCAGCAGAAAGGTCTTTTCCTTGACCGGGGTCAGCCCGCCGAGGAACGCCATCGGCGCCGCCACCAGCGAGAGCAGCAGCGCGCCCTTCCAAGGCACCTCACGGGCCAGGCTGAAGCGGACCGTGCTGCCGCTCACCACCACGATGTTGCAGGCCAGCGAGATGATCGGCAGCACGGTGAATGCGGTGCCGGCCAGCGCGAGCAGCGCCGAATAGGTTGATCCCCCGCCGAAGCCGACCGAGGCGTAGAGTAGCGCCGTGCCGAAGAAACCGAAGGGCAGCCAGTTGGGCACGGTCTGATCGCCTTACGTCGCCGCGCCGTGGCAATGCTTGTACTTCTGCCCCGAACCGCAGGGGCACAATGCGTTGCGCGAGAGGTTCATATCGGCATAGGGATCGCCGCCCGCAGGGCGGACCGGGAGCGACGAGGTGATGAAGCCGCCCGGATTGAGGCCTGGCAGCGGGGTGTCGCTGCTGGTCAGGAAATCGGGCAGATCGGGCAGCTGCATCGGATCGGGCATCTTCAGCTCGCTGTTGCAGAGGATCCGCGTCACGTCCTCGCGGATGGTTTCGAGCATGCGTTCGAACAGGCCGAAGGCTTCCTGCTTGTATTCGTTGATCGGCTGCTTCTGCGCATAGGCGCGCAGGAACACGACCTGGCGCAGCGCGTCGAGCGTGGCGAGGTGCTCCTTCCAGTAGTGGTCCAGCCGCTCGAGCAGGATCTGCTTCTCGATCTGACGCCAGATCTCCGAATCCCCACTGATCTTGGCTGCCATATGCGCATCGGCGAGATCGGAAAGACGCTGTTCGATAATGTCCGGCTCGATCCCGTCCTCGGCAATCCAGTCATCGATCGGCGGCGCGACCCCGATGACTTCGAAGGTGCGCGCCTTGAGCTGTTCGACGTTCCACTGTTCGGGATAGGCCCCCGGCGGGCAGGCATCCCCGACCATTGCGTTGACCGTATCGCGGCGCATGTCGAGCACGACATCGTCGACTGTCTCGGCATCCATGATGTCGGCGCGCTGCTCGTAGATCACCTTGCGCTGGTCGTTCATCACGTCATCATATTCGACGACCTGCTTGCGGATATCGTAGTTGCGCGCTTCGACCTTCTTCTGCGCGGTCTCGATCGCTTTGGAGAGCCACTTCGAGCCAATCGCCTCGCCATCGGCGAGGTTGTTGTTCATCATCCGCGAGAACAGCGTGTCGGGTCCGAAGATGCGCAGCAGATCGTCTTCGAGGCAGAGGTAGAACTTCGACATGCCGGGATCGCCCTGGCGGCCCGAGCGGCCGCGCAGCTGGTTGTCGATGCGGCGGCTTTCGTGCCGTTCGGTCCCGATCACGCAGAGGCCGCCAGAGGCGAGCACGCGGTCCCGGTCGGCAGCGACTTCGGCCTTGATCGCGGCGATCGAGGCATCGCGCTGCGCCCCTTCGGGCACATCCTTCAGCTCGTCGTCGATGCGGAATTCGACATTGCCGCCCAGCTGGATGTCGGTGCCGCGACCGGCCATGTTGGTGGCGATGGTCACCGCGCCGAGCCGGCCGGCCTGCGCAACGATGTGCGCTTCCATCTCGTGGAAGCGGGCGTTGAGGACATTGTGCTTTACGCCGAGCGTGGTGAGGAATTCCGAGAGCAGTTCGGACTTCTCGATCGAGACCGTGCCGACCAGCACCGGCTGCCCAGCTTTGCTCTTGTCGGCGATCAGCGTGGCGATGGCGCCGAACTTGTCGGTGGTGTTCTTGTAGAACTCGTCTTCCTCGTCGATCCGCAGCACCGACACGTTGGTGGGAATGGTGACGACGTTCATCTTATAGATGTCGAAGAATTCGGCCGCCTCGGTCGCCGCGGTGCCGGTCATGCCGGAGAGCTTGGGATACATGCGGAAGAAGTTCTGGAAGGTGATCGAGGCCATGGTCTGGTTCTCGGGCTCGATCCGCACGCCTTCCTTGGCTTCCACCGCCTGGTGCA
>CANJSX010000160.1 GCA_947477055.1 Sphingomonadaceae bacterium
CGGCACGGCGATCCTCGGCATGGGCAATCTCGGTGCGCTCGCCTCCAAGCCGGTGATGGAAGGCAAGGCGGTGCTGTTCAAGCGCTTTGCCGACGTCGATTCGATCGACATCGAGCTCGACACCGAAGATCCGTTGGCCTTCATCGAGGCCGTGGCACTGATGGAGCCCACCTTCGGCGGCATCAACCTTGAGGACATCAAGGCCCCCGAGTGCTTCCAGATCGAACAGGCGCTGAAGGAGCGCATGAAGATCCCGGTGATGCATGACGACCAGCACGGCACCGCGATTATCTCGGCCGCCGGCCTGCTCAACGCCTGCTTTCTCACCGACCGCAAGCTCGAGGATGTCAAGATCGTGGTCAACGGCGCGGGCGCGGCGGCAATTGCCTGCACCAGCCTGATCAAGTCGATGGGCGTGCGCCATGAAAACGTGATCATGTGCGATTCCAAGGGCGTAATCTGGCGCGGGCGCGAGGGGGGCGACCAGTTCAAGTCGGCCCATGCGATCGATACCCCGGCGCGGACATTGGCCGATGCCGTTAAAGGCTCGGACATCTTTCTCGGCCTGTCGGTCAAAGGTGCGCTGACGCAGGAGATGGTCAAGACCATGGCCGACCGGCCGATCATCTTCGCCATGGCCAATCCCGATCCCGAGATCACCCCGCCCGAGGCCAAGGCCGCCCGGCCCGATTGCATCGTCGCCACCGGCCGCTCGGACTATCCCAACCAGGTCAACAACGTCCTCGGCTTCCCCTTCATCTTCCGCGGTGCACTGGATGTGCGGGCGACCGCGATCAACGAGGAAATGAAGATCGCCGCCGCCCGCGCCATCGCCGAGCTGGCGCGCGCGCAGGTGCCCGAGGAAGTGGCCGCCGCCTATGGCACCAACCACCAGTTCGGGCTGGACTACATCATCCCCGCCCCGTTCGATCCCCGGCTGATGGAAGTCGTCTCCTCCGCCGTCGCCAAGGCGGCGATGGAGACCGGCGTCGCCCAGCTGCCGATCGAGGATTTCGAGGCCTATCGCCTCAGCCTCAAGGCGCGGCTCAATCCGACGACCTCGGTGCTGCTCAACACCTATGCCCAGGCTAAGACCAACCCCAAGCGCGTGATCTTCGCCGAAGCCGAAGTGGAAGTGGCCCTGCGCGCCGCGATCCAGTTTCGTGATTTCGGCTATGGCACGCCGGTGCTGGTCGGCCGCACCCAGGCGGTGCGCGACAAGCTGGTCGAGCTCGGCGTGTCAGATCCGGACAGCTACGAGATCCACAATTCGACCAACTCCGAACATGTCGAGGCGATGGTCGAATTCCTCTACCAGCGCCTGCAGCGCCGCGGCTTCCTGGAGCGCGATGTGCGCCGGATGGTCAACCAGGACCGCAATGCCTTTGCCTCGCTGCTGCTCAAGCTGGGGGTCGGCGATGCCATGATCACCGGGCTGACCCGGCCCTTCGCCCAGTCGATCCGCGAAATCCGCCAGGTACTCGATCCGGCCGAGGGCAAGGTGCCCTTCGGCATCCACCTGATGATCGGCAAGAACTACACCGTGTTCCTCGCCGATACGACCGTGAACGAACGGCCCGACGCGGTGGAACTGGCCCATATCGCCCGCGAGACCGCCGGTGTCGCCCGGCGGCTGGGGCATGAGCCGCGCGTGGCGTTCCTCTCTTACTCCACCTTCGGCAATCCCTCCGGGCGCTGGCTCGACAATATCCGCGGTGCAGTGGCGCTGCTCGATGCGGAGGGCGAGAGCGGCTTCGAATATGAAGGCGACATCGCCCCCGATGCCGCGCTCAACCCCACGGTGATGAAGAACTACCCCTTCTCGCGCCTTTCGGCGCCGGCCAATGTACTGGTGATGCCCGGGCTGCAGTCGGCCAATATCTCGGCCAAGCTGCTGCGCGAACTGGCCGGCAACGCCCCCATCGGCCCGATGCTGATCGGGATGGAAAAGCCGGTACAGATCGCCCCGATGACCGCGCTCGCGCCCGATGTGCTGACGCTGGCGGTGCTGGCGGCGGCGGGTGTGGTGGGGTAGAAGGGTTCACATCCGAGTATTGGAGAGAGGCAAGCCATGCACCGCAATATCGAATGCAGCGACGCGGAATGGGAAGCGCGGCAGGAGCTGGCCGCGTGCTATCGCATCTTCGATTATTACGGCTGGACCGAGGGCATCTACAATCACATCTCGCTGCGGGTGCCGGGCGAGGATAACGCCTTCCTGATCAATCCCTTCGGGCTGCATTATTCCGAGGTCTGCGCCTCCAACCTCGTTAAGATCGACATCAACGGCAACAAGCTCGATGGCAGCGCCTATCCCGTGAACCGGGCCGGGTTCGTCCAGCACGGCTATTTCCACCGCCACCTCGATTGGGCCCATGCGATCTGCCACACCCACACGGTCGAGACGATGGCGGTCTGCGCGCTGGAAGGCGGGCTGCAATCGACCAATTTCTATTCATCCTTCTTCATGGGTCACCTTGGCTACCACGACTTTGAGGGCATTACCGTGCGCGAGGAAGAGGGCGAGCGGCTGCTCAGGAACCTTGCCGAAAAGCGCGTGCTGATGCTGAAGAATCACGGCCCGGTGGTGATGGCGCCGAGCCTGCCGGAGATGTTCTTCACCTATTTCGTGCTGCAGCGCGCCTGCGAGGTGCAGCTGGCGACCATGTCGATGGGCAAGGCGATCACAATCCCCGACGAGGTGGTGAAGGTGCATCAGCGCGATGCGGCGGAATTGCTGCTGCCGGGGATGCAGACCGGCGCGCTCGATTTCGCGGCGATGGTGCGCAAGATCGACAAGATCGACCGCTCGTGGCGCGATTAATCCGCTAGCACCATGCCCAGCCTGACCGTCAACGACCGCCCGGTCGAGTTCCGCATGGACCCGCAAGTGCCGCTGCTCTGGGCGCTGCGTGATGGCGCCAATCTGACCGGCACCAAATATGGCTGCGGCACGGGCGATTGCGGCGCCTGCATGGTGCTGGTCGATGGAGCGGCGCTACGTTCTTGCCTGATCTCGCTGGCCGAGGCCGAGGGGCGCAGCGTGACCACGATCGAGGGACTCTCGCGCGATCGTTCGCATCCGGTGCAGCAGGCGCTGGTGGCCGAGCAGGCGATCCAGTGCGGCTTCTGCACCCCCGGCATCGCTATCGCCGCCGCCGCGCTACTCGCCCGCAATGCCGATCCCAGGGACGAGGATGTGAAGGCGGCGGTGCCCAATCTGTGCCGCTGCGGGGTCTATCCCCGGCTCGTGCGCGCGGTGCAGCGCGCGGGTCGGGTGATGCGCGGGCTCGAGCTGATCGCCGCTGCTCCCGCACCCGGCATCGCCCCGGAAGACGCCGGCGCGGCTGTCCCGGCATTGCGCGCGCCCTGATGCGAAAAGCCCCGCCGGAGCGATCCGGCGGGGCCTTCATTTCTTCACCCTCAGGTAGCGGCGAGGCTTATTCGGCCTCGTCGCCCTTGATCAGGTAATCGCCGGCATCGGCGTCGGTGCCGTGGGTTTCGCCCTCGACTGCCGCGAGCGGATCGTCACCGATCGCCGCTTCGGGGCCCTGCGCCAGCTCGGCGGCATGCTCTTCGGCCGCAGTCGCGGGGGCGATGAGCGATTCCTGGAGCTTACGGTAGGAGGCGCGCAGCGCGGCATCGCGGCTGGAGGCGGCAACGCGCATCCGGTTCATGCCAGCGCCGGTACCGGCCGGGATGAGACGGCCGACGATGACGTTCTCCTTGAGCCCGATCAGGCTGTCGCGCTTGCCTTCGACCGCGGCCTGGGTGAGCACGCGGGTGGTCTCCTGGAAGGAGGCCGCCGAGATGAACGAACGCGTCTGCAGCGAGGCCTTGGTGATGCCGAGCAGTACCGGCTTGCCCACTGCCGGGGCCTGCCCTGCGGTAAGCTTGGCGTTGTACTCGTCCATTTCCTCGCGATCGACCTGTTCGCCGGCCAGCAGCACGGTATCGCCGCCATCGGCGATCTCGACCTTCTGCAGCATCTGGCGAACGATCACCTCGATGTGCTTGTCGTTGATCTTCACGCCCTGCAA
>CANJSX010000161.1 GCA_947477055.1 Sphingomonadaceae bacterium
AGCACGCGCTGGCCTTGCAGGCTGTCCAGCCCGACAATTCCTGAAGCGCCGATGTATTGTTCCTCGAGCAGCGGCACCAGCAGATCGGTGAAGGAACGCTTGCCGAGGGAGATTTCGCTGAGCTCGGTAGTTTCCACCCGCTCGCGCCCGGTGATGCTGACCATCATTGCGGTGCTACTGGCCTTGACCCCGATCTGCGCGGCGAGCGCCGAGCTGATCACGGTGTTCTGCGAGCCGGTATCGATCAGGAAGTGAAACGGTCCCTGGCCGATCACCGTCACCGGCACGGTCATCCGTTGGTGCCAGTCATCACGAGTGAAGACCACGTCGGTCTGTCCGGCCTCCGGCGCGCTGGATGCGGCGGCGTGGGTTTCGGGCAATAAGGCGCTAGCGAGCGCCAGGACGATCATGGGTGCCGAAATGCTCATGGCAATTCTCCCGTCCGGTGTTCGAGACCCGGATCGCCGCGTTCTACCATGGCTCGTGCGCGGTACCAAACATATCGAGCGGCCCGGAAGCGCGGTTCGTCGAGAGACGCCTAGTTCCGCATGGCCGCCAGTGCGGGAATGCGGTGGGCCAGCGGCAGATGGGCGGCCAGTCCGATCAGATCGCCGAACGCGGGATGGCGCAGTAGCGCAAGCGTCAGCAGCCAGGCGATGCCGCCGGCCAGCGTGGCGGCAAACAGCTCCAGAAGGCCGATCTCCGCCGGGGGTGCCCAGAACAGATAGGTCGCGGCGAGGGGTGCGATCGCCGCCAGCGTCACCGCCAGGCTGCGGGCATAGATCGCGGCGAGCCGGCGGACGTCGAACTGCACTAGTCCATGCAGGAACCGCGCATAGAGCAGGAACCAGGCCGCGCCGTAGGCCAGTCGCGAGGCGGCTGCACCCTCCGCGCCCCATTGGCACCCGGCGATCAGCAGGAGGATCGAGAGCGAGGTGTCGATCGCGCTGAACACCAGCAGTCGGCTGGCGCGGCCGAGCAGGATCGGCAAATCGACATGCAGCGGGAGGGCAACGAGCATGATCTCGGTCAGTCCGATCATGGTGAGCAATGGGGCCACACCGCTCCAGACCTCGCCGTAAAGGATCCGCACGATCGGTTCGGCGGCCAGCGCGAGGCCGGCCATGCCCGGCCAGACCACCGCCGAATAGCCTGCGCAGACCCTTAGGTAGGCCGGACCCAGCGGCTCGCCCCGGTCGCGGATGCGGGCGAAGGCGGGGTAGAAGACGCTGCCGATTGCGCCCGATATGAGCATGCGGAACTGGTCGGAGAGGCTCGCCGCGCGGCTGTAGAGGCCGACTGCAAGCAGGCCAAGGATTTTACCCACCACCATGTCGGGCGTGCGCGAACCGAGCGCGCCGATCCCGTACAGCGTGGTCAGGCGCGAGCCGGTGTGGACGATTGGCCGTATGCCTCCGAAGCGCAGCGGCCAGGGCAGGGCGGGGCGCAGCAACTGTGCGATGATCCCGCGCGCCGCGCCGTTGGCCAGCGTCGCCCAGGCCAGCGCAAAGGCCGAGAAACCCGCCGCCGCCAGCGCCAGCGCGACCACGCCCTGCGGCACCGCGCCGCCGACATTGATGGTGAAGTGCCCCTTGAACGACATGGTCCGTCCGAGCAGCGCCATCGGCACCACGGCGAAGGGAATGAACAGATAACTGGCGGCGATAATCAGCAGGATCGGCGCCATGGCCGGCTCGTGATAGGCCTGCGCCATTGGCCAGGCCGCAGCGGCGATGATCCCGGCGACGACGAAGGAGAAGGCCAGCGCCACCGAACTGCAGCGGGCGATGTCCTTCGGTCCGATCCGCGGCAGTCCGGCGACGTAGCGGGAGAGGCCGAAGTCCTGCAGCACGGAGGCGATCAGTGCTGCGGCCAGCGCGACTGAGAACAATCCGACCTCGGCCGGGGTCAGGAAGAAGCGCGAGATGATCACCGAGGTGAGGAACTGGATCGCGAAGGAGAGATATTGCCCGGCCATCGCCCACACGGCGGCGCCGCGCACGCTCATCGTCGCAGGTTCGCGCCCGCCGTCTTCCGTTGCGTTTGCCGGGGTGGTCATCAGACCAGCGCCAGTGCCAGCGTGGCGGCGAGCCGTGCGGCGCGGGCCGGTTCGCCGAAGCGGACCAGCCGAGCGACCGTGCGCCACATGCCGTCGCGGGCACCGCCCTCACGGAGGTGACGGACCACCAGGTCGAAGCCTTCATCGCGCAGGCCGGCTTTCGAATAGAGCAGCCCCGGGGCGACGCGCGAACGCACCTCGCGGGCGATCCCCTCGCGTCCGAACAGCGCCTCCAATTCGTCGATGGGTGGCAGGCTGTTCTGGGCTTCGGTCGGGTCGGGCCGCCCCGCGAGGCGTTCGCGATAGGCGATCTTTGCGACGGCCGCGCCGATCTGTTGCTCGGTGGCATGGCGGCTGGAAACCTGATCGGCATAGTGCCGGTAGCGGATCAGCTTCTCGGGAATGTTGGCGATGCGGGTCCGTGTCGCGAGCCGCAGCCACAGGTCGAGATCCTCGCAGTGCTTGAACGCGGCATGATAGCCGTCGACCGATAGCACCAGCTCGCGGCGGTACATCACCGCCGGATGGGCCAGCAGCGTCCAGCCCTGCTCGATCGCTTCGAGAAATCCCTAATGGCTGTCGGGGTGGGGGGGCGTTGATCTGATAGGGGTCGCCGTTTTCGTCGATGTCGTCGCACCAGCTGCCGACAACGCCGTGATCGGGCCGGCCGGCGAGGAAGGCGATCTGCCGCGCAAAGCGTCCCGGCAGGCAGACGTCGTCGGCATCCATGCGTGCTACCAGTGGCGCGCGGGCTTCGGCCAGCAGCTGGTTGAGGCTGGCGATCAGGCCCCGGTTCTCGCGGATGATCGGGCGGATGCGCGGATCGCTGGCGGCATGGTCGCGGATGATGCGGGCGGTCGCGTCGGTCGATCCGTCATCGAGGATCAAGAACTCAAAATCGCCGAAGCTCTGCGCCAGAACGCCACCGATCGCTTCGACCAAGAAGCACTCGGCATTGTAGACGCTCATCGCGACAGTGATCGCCGGGGAGTGCATGCGCGCCGCTTTTCTCCGGTTTGCCGTAGTTTGAACCGATCCCGCCATTAACACGCGCGAGTAAAGAAACGGTGTCCGGGCCCGCGTTGGCGGGGTGGAATGGTTAAGCGGGGGTTGCGCGATCCGGTTGGGTCGAATGACGGACCGTCACCGAGTGCGATTTAAGATAATGAAATTAAGTAGTTTTGTTGGGCACTGAAATAAAATTGAAAAAATTCGTTGACCGAATCAACCGCCCCCCTTAGAGGCCCGTTCACCGAAACGGAGACGCCGCGAAAACGGCAGAAACGCTTCGGTCGCCACAATTAACGGACACCAGTCCCCCGGTAGATAAAATCGGGGCACGTTGGGTGTCCGCCTAAATTTGTCGGTGGCTCTTTGACATTGTCGGTTTTAGATGAAGGGACATGTGGGCGACGGCGCCCGGTCCGGGGGCTTTAAGGCTCCGGATACCGGTTAATTAAGTCGTTACCTGTACATGTCCTTACGTAACCATACGTTTGAATTAAGTGCAGTTAATGGCTCCTTAAATTCATTTATGTCAGCTAGCGGACTTCGGTCCGTGCTGGTCTGAATGGGACACAAACTTGAGAGTTTGATCCTGGCTCAGAACGAACGCTGGCGGCATGCCTAACACATGCAAGTCGAACGAACCCCCAGCTTCGGTTGAGTGGTTAGTGGCGCACGGGTGCGTAACGCGTGGGAATCTGCCCTTTGCTTCGGAACAACAGTTAGAAATGACTGCTAATACCGGATGATGTCGCAAGACCAAAGATTTATCGGCAAAGGATGAGCCCGCGTAGGATTAGCTTGTTGGTGAGGTAATGGCTCACCAAGGCGACGATCCTTAGCTGGTCTGAGAGGATGATCAGCCACACTGGGACTGAGACACGGCCCAGACTCCTACGGGAGGCAGCAGTGGGGAATATTGGACAATGGGCGAAAGCCTGATCCA
>CANJSX010000162.1 GCA_947477055.1 Sphingomonadaceae bacterium
GACGCCGAAGCGGCCGGACGTCATGGTCGAGATCACCTCCGACATCCCCGCATCCTGGCTGACCAGCGGGAGCCGGTCCGCGCCATGCATGAGCTCACGGATCGGAGTCATTTGCAGGCCGATCCGGCCACCGGGATGCAGTGCGCGCAGGCTGTTCTTCGTAACGCCGCGCATGTCCATCACCGCCATTGCCAGCGCATCGCCCAGCGCGAGCTGCAGCGTGGTCGAAGTGGTCGGCGCGACGTTGGCGGCGCAGGCTTCGCGAAGCTTGGGCAGGCGGATGCCGATATCGGCGCGTTCCATCAGCAGCGAAGCACCCTGGGCGGTGACGCCGATGATCTTGATCTCCAGATCGCGGGCATAATTCAGGATCGCCCGCAGCTCTTCGGTGTTGCCCGAGTTCGAGAAGACCAGCAACACATCGCCCTGGACCAGTATGCCAAGATCGCCATGCACGGCTTCCGCCGGATGAATGAACACCGACGGCGTGCCCGTCGCCGCGAAGGTCGCGGCGATCTTGCGGCCGATATGGCCGGACTTGCCCATGCCGGTGACCACAAGCTGACGCCCAGTGGCATAGATCGCCTCACAGGCGGCGACGAAATCGCCATTGAGCCCGGATTCGAGCTCGGCCAGCGCCTCGGCCTCGATGCGAATGACTTCGCGGCCGCGCGCGACGACCGATTTCCAGTCAAACGATTCGGATTTGAGCAGCAGATCTTTCAAGTCGTTCACCTTGAACATCACCGGTCGTTATGCCGACACAACGCCGGAAACCCCAATAACAAGCGTTCGCAACATAACCAGTAAACGGTAATTAAACCTCAACTGCACCACCGCAACCAAAGATATGATTGAGCGCCACATCATATTTGCCAAAGCTTGGCAAGAGCAAGTTGCGCCATTCGCACCAAAATGATTGTGAATTAAGCAGTTACCCTGGGCGGCCAGTAGCCGCGCAGGACTGCGCCACGAGACAGCAAGCGTCGGGACCGAGCACCAGTTCGGCCAGCGATGCAAACAGCCCGCAGGCGCCCGGCGCCACCGGCACTCCGCCAACCGCCACCGACCCGCTTCGCGTCACGACCAGCACCGGCCGATCCCCATATCGTGCAAATGTCGCCGCGTTTGGCGGGCCGGCCAGCTGGTCTAGCCGGAAATGCGGTCCTTCGACCATCCTGACCGCCTCGCCGATCGCCGCACGCTTGCGCCATGCTGCGTCATAAGGCGTGCCTTTGGCCACCGCCACACCTTGCTCCAGGTGCAGTTCGCGCGGGCGACCATAGTCATAGAGGCGGTAGGTCAGATCGCTGTTCTGCTGGACTTCGATCAGGCTGATGCCCCCGCCGATCGCATGCACTGTGCCAGCAGGAATATAGAAAAAGTCGCCGGACTGCACCGGATGCCAGGTCAGCATGTCGACGATCTCCCCGCTGAGCGCAGCGGCCTTGAGCTGGCCGGCATCGATCGCCTCATCGAAGCCGATGCCAAGCACCGCCCCCAGCTCGGCCGAAATGACCAGCCAGCATTCCTCCTTGCCGCGCGGACCAGCACCGGCGGACTGCACGTCAACATCGCCGGGATGGACCTGGACCGACAGGCGCTCGTCGGTGAAGATATATTTCACCAGCAGTTCCGGCATTTCGGCGGGCGGCTCGAACCAGATTTCCCCGACGCGCTGGCCGTCTGCCGGCTGGCTGAACGGCGCAGGCAGGCTCACTCGCCCCCACGGCTTTGCCACCTGCCGGGATGGCAAGAGGCGATTCACTGGTTCGAGGCCCCCTTCAGCTTGCCTACCAACTGCGCGCCGGCAACCGAAGTGACTAGCACGTCATCGCCATCGACCACCACTATGACGTCGGAGAGACCAATCACGGACACCCGCGGACCATCGCTTTCGACCAGAACGTTGCGGCAATCGACCAGTTCGGCCTGGCCATTGACCGAATTGCCGAGACCGTCGCAGACCCGCGCCGCGAGCAGCGCGTGCCAGTTGCCGATGTCGGACCAGACCATGTCGGCCGGGACCATCGCCGCCCGCGCCGTGCGCTCCATCACCGCATAGTCGACCGACTGCCCCTCGATCGTGTCGAAGGCTGTGGCATCGGGGTGGAAGCGCTGTCCATCCTCGCGTCCGGAGGCAATCGCAGTGCGGACGGCGCCGGCAATGTCGGGCCGATAACTCTCCAGCTCGCGCAGGAAATCCCGCGCGCGGAAGGCAAAGATACCGCCGTTCCAGGCACAGCTGCC
The DNA here is from genome assembly GCA_947477055.1 of Sphingomonadaceae bacterium. Lineage (GTDB taxonomy): Bacteria > Pseudomonadota > Alphaproteobacteria > Sphingomonadales > Sphingomonadaceae > Novosphingobium. The sequence goes on from CANJSX010000162.1 coordinate 2,251, forward strand.
CTGGGCGAGAAAGACCTCGGCCTTGTCCAGCGACGGCTTCTCGACGAACTGGGCGACCCGGTAGCCGCCGGCGCCAACGGCTTCGCCGCGCTTGAGGTATCCAAAGCCCGTTTCCGCCGTCTTCGCCTCGATTCCGAAGGCGACCAGCCAGCCCTCGCTGGCGAGCTCTGCGGCGGAGGCAGCGGCCCTCCGGAACGCTTCCTCGTCACCGATGTGGTGATCGCTCGGGCAAACCAGCATGATCGCATCCGGATCGAGCCGGCCCGCCGCCAGGGCGATCGCGGCTGCTGTGTTGCGGGCCGAGGGCTCGACGATCACCGCGGCCTCGCCCCCACCCAGTTGCGCCTCGACATGCGCCAGATGCGCCGCGCCGGTCACGACCACGGGAACCGCGAACTGCGCCGGGTCGGCGCAGCGGGCAATGGTCGCTTCGAACAGGGTCTGCGTGCCGACCAGCGGCAGGAACGGCTTGGGCTTGGCCGCCCGGCTGCGCGGCCACAGCCGCGTCCCGCTGCCGCCGCACAGGATAACCGGGGTGATCTTTGTCATCGCAGCCGCCTATCCGCAAACGCAGAATTTTGAAAGCCCAAGCTCCGCAGCATGAACTGTTAGTCGTCAGATTATTTGAGACAGTTGACGGGTTTGATTAGCGGAGTGTCGGCCTCATCTTTGGGTTGATGTTTATGCGGCGATCTTGCGGTGTTGCAAGCGTCGATGTTCGATGGTCATGCGTTTGATGCGGGCGCGCCACGCACATGTTTCATGCGCCGGTCACCCAGCCATTCGGCCAGCTCGCCGGCGATGTAGCAGGGTCCATTGTCCGACAGCAGGCGCGGTTTGTGATGCACGTTGGCCGACGCACAACCCGAGGCAACCAGCGCAAGATCCAGCGTATCGGTAACATCCTCGGCCCGCATCGTGCTGCACAGCTTCCAGGCGATGATGTAGCGCGAGAAGTCATCCAACACGGTCGACAGATACATCCAGCCCCACCCGATGATCTTGAAGTAGGTGAAGTCAGTCTGGCACATCTCGTTCGGACGCGTGGTCTGGGTGTGGAAGCGATCCGCCGCCTTTATCACGACATAGGCCGGGCTGGTAATCAGGTCATGGGCCTTCAATAGGCGATAAACAGTGGCTTCCGACACGAAGTAGCGCTGCTCGTCGGTGAACCGCACGGCCAGCTCCCAGGGCGACAGCTCGGACTGATCCAGCGCCAGTTCGATGATCTGGTCATGGATATCGGCCGGGATGCGGTTCCACACCCGGCTCGGTGCCGATGGCCGATCCTCCAGCGCTTCGGGGCCGCCCTCGAGGTAGCGGTCATACCAGCGGCAGAAGGTCCGGCGCGGGACGCCCAGTTGCTCCAGCGTCTTGCGCGCTGGTAGGTGGGACTGCTAGACGATCCTGATGATCTCGAGCTTCTCGGATCCAGGATACCTCATTCTTGGTCGCCCCCATCCGCGATCATGCTTTTTTTAAGCAGGCGGTTCTCGAGTGTCAGGTCGGCAACGCACTCCTTCAGGGCGCTGGCCTCGCGGCGCAGATCCTTCACTTCGTCGGTCGTGGCTGCACGGGCGGTATCCCCCGCCAGGCGGCGCTTACCGGCTTCCATGAACTCCTTCGACCAGGTGTAATACAGGCTCTGGGCGATGCCTTCCTTGCGGCACAGCTCGGCAATGCTGTCCTCGCCGCGCAGGCCATCGAGCACGATCCGGATCTTGTCTTCCGCCGAGAAGTGCCGCCGGGTCGCCC
>CANJSX010000163.1 GCA_947477055.1 Sphingomonadaceae bacterium
CAAGCGACAGACCATCGAGCATCGACGCTTGCAACACCGCAAGCTCGCAGCCTAACATCAACCCCCAGACGAGGCTCGCACTCCGCTAATCCAAGCCGCGATCTGCGCCAAATGTTCTGACGACGGACAATCCGCGCGCCCTTCTTCAAGCTGGTGAACTCGGTCCGCTCGCTTTACGATCCCGACTTCGTGCCCGATCCGCGGCTGCTTGGCATCGTCGGGGCTGATGGCAAGCCGCTTACTGCCCCGCAACCGCCCATTCAGCCCCCAGCAAGCGAGAAAGCTCTATGATGCGCAGCGTGACCGGAAGCGCCAGGCTTGCGACAAGCCTGCCCATGCAGGGGACAACGCAGATGGAGCCAAGGTCCGGCAGGCGCGCCGTTCGCGCCGGAATGATGCTGATCGTGGGAGCGATGGCGTGCGCGGGTTGTATGTCGGTCAATGCGCCGGACAAGCCGATCGTCATCGAGCTCAATATCAACATCAAGCAGGAAGTGGTCTATCGCCTCGTCGGTGACGCGGCACAGACGATCGACAAGCATTCCGACATTTTTTGATTTTTCGGAGTTTCTCCCATGGCTCGCCTTTCGAACCTCAACCGTAAATTGATCGCCGCTGGTGTGGCCGCGCTGGTGCTGACCGGTGCCGGTGCCGCCTGGGCGCAGCGCGACCCGGCCTATGCCGCCGCGCGCAGCGCTGGCCAGATCGGTGAAAAGTACGATGGCTACCTTGGCCTGATCGGCGCCGCCACGGCAGACCTGCGCCGCATGGTCGATGATCTCAACATCAAGCGCCGCGCGGTCTATTCCGAGCGCGCCCAGGCTGCCGGCGCGACGGTGGAGGAATATGCCTTCACCTCGGGCTGCCGCCTGATCACCCAGACCCTGCCGGGCGAGAAGTATCAGGCGCCCGACGGCAGCTGGCAGACCCGCACCGCCTCGGCGCCGCTGCGCGACAGCCGCTGCCCCTGACGTTGTGGGCGCGGGGGATATCCCGCGCCGCAGCAATCCCCCCGTTGACTCGCGATACCCCCCCGCCTAAGGGGGCGGCGCCCTCGGCGGGTAGCCGTTGCCAGTGCCCGATTTTCCCGTAAAGGAAGTAGGCATGAACGACGAGCCGCCCGCACGAGAACCTATCGGCGAAGATGCGCGGCTTGACGCGCTCGAAGCGCGGCTCAAGGCCGCACGCGAGCAAGAAGAGCAGCGCAACCGGCCGGTCGCGGGCGCGGCGGCAGATGCGAATTATCGCATGGGCAACCGGGTCCTGGCCGAACTGATCGGGGGAATTGGCGGCGGGGCGTTCATTGGCTGGGTCATTGACCATTTTGCCGGAACCTCGCACTGGGGCCTGTTGGTGGTGATGTTCCTCGGAATCATCGTCGCCTTCAGAAGCATCATCAGGATGTCGGCGCAGCGCCCCGAATAACGGGCGCTGCTTCGCATGTAGAGAAGTCGAAGAGGCAGGACGCGTGGCAGCCGAACAGGCCAAAGTCGATCCGATGCACCAGTTCTCGATCGAGCCGTTGTTCGGCACCGATCACTGGTCAATCGCAGGCTACAATATCGCCTTCACCAATTCCGCGCTGTGGATGGCCATCACCACCGTGGTACTGCTGGTGTTCGTGCAGGGCGGGCTGAAGCGCCAGCTGGTGCCCGGTCGCTGGCAGATGGCGGTCGAAGGCTTCACTGGCTTCATCGACAATCTGCTCGCCGCCAATATCGGCCCGGCTGGCAAGAAGTATGTGCCCTACATCTTCTCGCTGTTCATGTTCATTCTGTTCGCCAACCTGCTCGGGCTGTTGCCCTTGATGCTGCTGGGCGTTCATCCCTTCACCCCGACCAGCCATTTCTCCGTCACCGGGGTGCTGGCGATCCTTTCGTTCGCGATCGTCCTGATCGTCGGTTTCAAGCGCCACGGGCTGCATTTCTTCAGTCTGTTCGTGCCGCATGGCACCCCGCTGTGGCTGATGTGGCTGATCCCGTTCATCGAACTGATCTCGTTCCTGGTGCGCCCCTTCAGCCTCGCGCTGCGACTGTTCGTGGCGATGATGGCTGGCCACGTGCTGCTCGAAGTGCTGTCGAGCTTCGTGATCGGCAGCGTCAATTCGGGGCCGCTGTGGGGCTCGATCGTCGGCGTTCCCAGCTTCATCCTGATGGTTGCGATCTGCGCGCTCGAGCTGCTGGTCGCGGGCATCCAGGCCTATGTCTTCGCGCTGTTGACCTCGCTCTATCTCAACGACGCCGAAAATCTTCATTGATTACCCTCTTCAACCCAACGAATTTTCTAAAGGAGTTTTGACATGGAACCTGCAAGCGCAAAGCTGATTGGTGCTGGTCTCGCAGCGATCGGCGCCGGCATGGCCGCCATCGGCGTGGGCAACGTCTTCGGTTCGTTCCTGGAAAGCGCGCTGCGCAATCCGGGTGCGGCTGATGGCCAGCAGGGCCGCCTGTTCATCGGCTTCGCCGCCGCCGAACTTCTCGGCCTGCTCTCGTTCGTCGTCGCGATGATCCTGATCTTCGTCGCCTGACACGAACTTGATGACCTGACCGGCGCGGGCGCTTCCCTCCGGGGAGCGGCCCGTCCGGGCAATCGACGGAACTTCCGATGCCTCAAATCGCGCAGTTGTCCGAAACCTACGCCAGCCAGATCTTCTGGATGCTGGCGTTCTTCGGCATCATCTTCTTCGTCGTCGGCCGGGGCATGGTGCCCAAGGTGATGGCGACGGTCGAGGCGCGCGATCAGCAGATCGCCGCCGATCTGGCCGCCGCCGAGGCTGCCCGCAAGGCTGCCGACGAGCAGGAAGAGGCATGGCGGGTCCAGGCTAATGCCCAGCGCGCCGAAGCTCTGGCGGTGATCGCCGCGGCCAAGGCCGATGCCGCCACGGCCAGCGAGGCCCGCCTCGTCAAGGCCGGTAGCGCGATCGACGCGCGGCTGGCCGAGGCTGACGCACGCATCGCCAAGGCCCGCACTAGTGCATTGGCCGAGATCGACGCGGTGGCTGCCGATGCCGCCAGCAGCATCGTCTCGCGGCTCGCCGGCATCACGGTCGACGCCAAGGCCGCCGGTGCGGCCGTGAAGGAGGCGCTCAATGGCTGATCTTCTCCTCCTCGCCGCCGCCGCTGCCGAACACGGCGCCGAGCACCGCGTCGAACCGATGACCTTCGGCTTCATGACCCCGGGCATGTGGGTGGCGCTCTCGATGGCGGTGCTGATCGGTATCGCACTCAAGATCGGCGTGGTGGGCAAACTCACCTCCGGGCTCGACGGTTCCATCGCCGAGATCCGCAAGCAGCTCGACGAGGCCAAGGCGCTGCGCGCCGATGCCGAAGCGCTGCGCAAGGAATATGCCGACAAGATCGCCGGCGCGGAACAGGAAGCCGCAGCGATGATCGGGCACGCCCGCCACGAAGCCGACGCGATCATCGCCAAGGCCGAGGTCGACACTACCGCGCTGATCGCTCGCCGCGAGAAGATGGCGCAGGACAAGATATCCGCCGCCGAGCGCGGTGCGATTGCCGAGCTTCAGGCCCGGGCAGCCGAAGCCGCCACCACTGCCGCGCGCAGCCTGATCGCCGAACGGCACACCGCCGCCGCCGATAAGGCGCTGGTAGACGCGGCGATCTCCGGCCTCTGATTTAGAGTTTTCAGCGACGGCTGAATTCGAAAAGCCCCCGCTTCGGCGGGGGTTTTTTGTTGCGTGGAATTTTCTCCCCGAGCTTGCTCGGGGAGGGGGACCATGGCGCGCAGCAGCATGGTGGAGGGGTATTGCGATGTAGGGCCCTGCCCCTCCACCCCGCCCTTCGGGTGCGGTCCCCCTCCCCGAGGCAAGCTTGGGGAGGAACTGGGGCTTCAGTAGCTGTTCTTCGCCTCCCGCAGCGCCGCGAAGGTCGCCACCGTACCCCCACCGCCCCACTTCGCCTGCAGCACCGGGTCATCGGCGCGCAGGAAGGGGTTGGTGGCGAGTACGCGCGCGAGGGTGAAGGGCACGGTCGGGCGGTTC
>CANJSX010000164.1 GCA_947477055.1 Sphingomonadaceae bacterium
CCGGGAGCGGCTGGCGGGTGAGATCGACGCCGGCGAAGATCTTGCCGCTTTCGGTGATCCCGGGCAGGCGCTGGGCCAGCACATCGGGCGCGATGTGATCGAGGTGGAGGAAGATGTGGTCCTTGTTCGGACCGACGCCCCGCCCCTCGCGGATTTCCAGCGCCATCGAGCGGGAAACAACGTCGCGGCTGGCGAGATCCTTCGCGGAAGGGGCATAGCGCTCCATGAAGCGCTCACCTTCGGAGTTGGTGAGGTAGCCGCCCTCGCCGCGCGCGCCTTCGGTGATCAGTACGCCGGCGCCGTAGATCCCGGTGGGGTGGAACTGGACGAATTCCATGTCCTGCAGCGGCAGGCCTGCGCGCAGCACCATCCCGCCGCCATCGCCGGTGCAGGTGTGGGCCGAGGTCGCGGTGTAGTAGCAGCGGCCATAGCCGCCGGTCGCCAGCACCACGGCCTTGGCGCGGAAGCGGTGGATCGTTCCGTCATCCATGCACAGCGCGATCACGCCGACACACTTTCCGCCATCCATGATCAGGTCGATCGCGAAATATTCGATGAAGAAGTCCGCCGCATACTTCAGGCTCTGCTGGTAGAGCGCATGGAGCATGGCGTGGCCGGTGCGGTCAGCCGCGGCGCAGGTGCGCTGCACCGGCGGGCCTTCGCCCATGTTCTGCATGTGGCCACCGAAGGGGCGCTGGTAGATCGTGCCATCGGCATTGCGGCTGAAGGGCACGCCGGCGTGTTCCAGCTCGTAAACCGCTGCGGGCGCCTCGCGCACCATGTATTCGATCGCGTCCTGATCGCCGAGCCAGTCCGACCCTTTGACGGTATCGAACATGTGCCAGGTCCAGTGATCGGGCGTGTTGTTCTTGAGACTTGCGGCAATCCCGCCCTGCGCCGCCACGGTGTGGCTGCGGGTGGGGAAGACCTTGGTGATGCAGGCGGTCTTCAGCCCGGCCTCGGCGCTGCCCATGGTGGCGCGCAGGCCCGAGCCGCCAGCGCCGACAACCACCGTGTCATAGGTGTGGTCGATGATCTTGTAAGCGGGAGCGGACATTACAGGGCGCCTCCGAGCGCGATACGGACAACGCAGAAGAGGCCGAAACCGGCCCCGGCAATGGCGACGAGGTTAAGTACCGCGACGCAGGCGAACTTGTTGGCGGGCTCGTGGACATAGTCTTCGACCACCACCTGCAGGCCGAGCCGGGCATGCCAGAAGGTCGAGATCACCAGCAGCGCCATCGCGGTCGCCGGCACCGGCCGGGCGAGCCATTCGTGCACCGCCTCGTATGCCAGGTTCGGCAGCAGGATCAGCGAGATGCAAAGCCAGACCACCAGCACGAGATTGCCGATCGCGGTGAAGCGCTGCAGCAGCCAGTGATGCGTCCCGCTATGCGCTGAGCCCAGCGCGCGAACGCGGCCGATCGAGGTTCCGTTACCCATGTCCCGTCTCCCTCAGAGCTTCAGCATCGCCGCCCAGAAGGCGACGGTGAGCAGAATGCCGATCAGCGGCGTCAGCAGCGACCAGCGCGCATTCGCGACCAGTTCGAAGCCCGCCCCGATATCCAGCACGAAGTGGCGGATGCCCGAGGCCATGTGATTGAAGAATGACCAGCTGACACCTGCCAGGATGATCAGCCCCCACCATGTCTGCGCCTGGCGGGTAAAGGCGGTGTAGGTTTCCGCCCCGCCAGCCAGCGCACCAAGCCAGCACAGCAGCAGCCCGAGGCCGACCACTGCGAGGCCACTGCCCGAGACGCGGTGCAGGATCGAGACGGCCATCGCCGGACCCCAGCGCCAGATCTGCAGATGCGGTGAGAGCGGACGGTTGCGTCCACCGGTGCCGGCTTGGGCCATGGCCAGAGTTCCCCTAGAATGGAGGCGAGGTTGCCCCCGCGCGTGCCCTCCCCCTTAGCCAATTCGGACCGCCTTGCAAGACGGTGCGCAAGCGGGTGCTTGTCCCCGCTTGGCGAGCGCGCGGCCTGCCCCTATGGCGCAGCCATGGCCGAAAGCTGGAAGATCACCGTTCACGCCCCCCGCCCGATCATCGAGGCGGCGCTGATCGCGCATGAGGATGCGCTGGACTGGGACCCCGAAGTAGTGCTGTCTGGCAGCGAGATCGCCGAGCACCGGCCCGAGGACTGGCGACTCGAGACTTGGCTGACCCACCAGCCGACCCGCGCCGACCGCGCCATGATCACCGCGCTGTTTTCCGGCAAGGCGCCGAAGCTCGAAGTCGAACAGTTGCCCGAGCTTGACTGGCTGACGCTTTCGCAAAGCGGGCTCGAACCGATCCGCGCCGGGCGTTTTCACGTCCACACTCCCGAGCACTCACCGCTCAATGCGCCCGGGATCAGGGACTTCTGCATCCCCGCCAGCCAGGCTTTCGGCACCGGCCAGCACGCCACCACCGAGGGCTGCCTGACCATGCTCGATGCGATGAAGCGGCAGGGCGTAGTGGTGCGCAATTGCGCCGATATCGGCACTGGCACCGGCCTGCTCGCCTTCGCCGCGCTGGACCTGTGGCCGCGCGCGTTGGCGACCGCGAGCGATATCGACCGGGTTTGCGTCGGCGTGGTCGAGGACAATGCCGCGCTGAACGGCGTGGCGATGGGCGCGCGGCAGGGCGAGCTGACCATGCTGGTGGCGGATGGGATGGACCATCCGCTGCTCGCCGCACGCGGGCCTTACGACCTGCTGATCGCCAATATCCTCGCCGGGCCGCTGATCAGCCTCGCCCCCGATTTCGCCCGCGCGCTGGTGCCGGGCGGGCAGCTGCTGCTGGCGGGGCTGCTTGAGACGCAGGAAGCCCAGGTCCGCGCCGCCTGCCGCCGCGCCGGGCTGCGCCTGGCCGCGCGGCTGGTAAATGGTGACTGGTCAATCCTATGGCTGCGCAAGCGCGGCAATGTGCAGGTGCGGGCGAGCCGGCCGGGGCAACTGCCGGACTGGGCGAAGCGCTGGTAAGCTGTGCCGATATGGGCCGGGGAGGGGCTTCTCTAGCCCGCCGCCTTGACGATCTCCGCCCAGGCGGCCTCGTCGATCACTTCGATCCCCAGTTCCTGCGCCTTCTTGAGCTTGCTGCCCGCGCCCGGGCCGGCAACCACCAGGTCGGTCTTGGCCGAGACCGAGCCGGCGGAGCGCGCGCCGAGGCGTTCGGCCTGGGCCTTGGCTTCGTCGCGGCTCATCGTCTCGAGCGCGCCGGTGAAGACCACGATCTTGCCCACGACGGGACTGTCCTTGGTTTCGACCACATAGGGCGGCGGGGTGACTTCGGAGAGCAGGTCCTCCCACACTGCGACATTGTGCAGTTCGTGGAAGAAATCGCCGAGCGCCTCGACCACGGCGGGGCCGATGCCGTCGATCGAGGTGAGTTCGGCGAGGGCTTCCTCCCCGGAACGGGGAGGAACTGGCGGCAACTGCCACTTCGCGCAGCGCCGGGAAGGTCGCAAACCGCTTGAGCAGATCGCGCGCCGTCACCGCGCCGACATGGCGGATGCCCAGCCCGAACAGCAGTCGCGCAGCGTCCGGCGCGCGCTTGGCCTCGATCGCTGTCAACAGGTTGTCCACAGACTTGTCCTTCCACCCCTCGCGAGTGAGGATCTCGCTGCGGCGCTGCTTCAAGCGGAAGATGTCGGCCGGACTTTCGAGCCAGCCTAGCCCGAAGAACTCGTCGATGGTCTTCTCGCCCAAGCCCTCGATATCGAGCGCGCCGCGGCTGACGAAATGCTTGAGCCGCTCGGTCCGCTGCGCCGGGCAGATCAGCCCGCCGGTGCAGCGCACATCGACCTCGCCCTCTTCTGCGACGGCCTCGCTGCCGCATTCGGGGCAGCGGTCGGGAAAGGCGTAGGGCGGCAAATCCACAGATCTGCTTAAATTAGCAACCACCTGCGGGATCACGTCGCCAGCGCGCTGAAGCACAATCCGATCGCCAATACGCAACCCAAGGCGCGAGATTTCGTCGCGATTGTGCAA
>CANJSX010000165.1 GCA_947477055.1 Sphingomonadaceae bacterium
CGCTTTGAATTCCGCTGGCGCGACCAGTTCAACCTCTCGCTCGATCCCGACACGGCCGAGCAATACCACGACCAGACCCTCCCGGCCGAAGGCGCCAAGACCGCGCACTTCTGCTCCATGTGCGGGCCGAAGTTCTGCTCGATGAAGATCAGCGCCGAAGTGCGCGAGTTTGCGGCGAAGAAGAACGCCGGGGTGGAGACGTTCGTGGCGGCGGAGGAAGCCGAGGCCGGCATGGCCGAGATGAGCCGCGTTTACAACGAAGGCGGACGGGAACTCTATATTGGGGCAGGGGACCGCGAGCACCATTGATCTTCCGTTGAGCTTGCCCCCACCCTCAACCCCCTCCCCTGAAGGAGAGGGGGCTTCGATCCGCTTCGAGCCCGTCTGGGTGAAGGAAAAGGTCGAGCTGGCGGTCCATGATCGCCAGCTTGCCGAACATGGCGGCGCCGCAGGGGTGCGCGATGCGGGTGGGCTAGATTCCGCCCTGGCGCGGCCGCGCAACCGCTGGGAGTATGGCGAGGACGATTTCGCGATGCTGGCCGCAGCCTATGCCTTCGGGATCGTCCGTAACCATCCCTTTGTCGACGGAAGCAAGCGCTCCGGCTGGGTCGTCGCCAATTTGTTCCTTGATCTCAACGGGCGTGAACTGGCGTTCGATGAACTCGATGCCATCAGGACGGTAGAACGGCTCGCCGCCGGCGAACTCTCGGAAGACGAACTGGCCGACTGGTTCCGCCAGCACTTCGGCTAGCGCCCCAGCCGCACCAGCGCCTCGTCCAGCGCTTGCAGAAACCGCGAGCGGTCCGCTTTGGCGAAGGGGGCCGGGCCGCCGATTATGTCGCCCCCGGCGCGCAGGTCGGCCATGATCGCGCGGGTGGCGATGGCGCCGCCGATCGAGGCGGGAGTGAAGGGTTTGCCGGTGGGGCCGAGGACCGTGGCGCCGGCCTTCAGGCAGCGGTCGGCCAGCAGGATGTCGGCGGTGACCGCTACACTGAGCGGGCCGGCGGCTTCCGCGATCCAGTCATCCGCCGCGTCGAAGGCGTCGGAGACCACGATCCGCTCGATCAGCGGATGCTCGGGCACTCGCAGCCGCATATTGCTGACCACCGCCACCGGGACCTCGCGGCGGAAGGCGACCTTGTAGATCTCTTCCTTGACCGGGCAGGCATCGGCGTCGACGAGTATGCGTGGCCCGGGCATCGGCAGGCGGTCGTCAGCGCTTCATATGCTCGAGGCCGGCGATCCCGCCCGGCTTCTGGCTGGGCTGCGAGGCGTTGGTCTTGGGCGGCTTGGCCGCCTTAGGCTTGCGGGTTTCGCGGCTCGATTTCATCTGGCCCTTGGCCATGATAGTTCCTTTCGGGTGGGCAGGTTGCCCGATGGCATCATACGCCGGAACGAGGGCGCCAGCGGCATGAAATCGCCACTTAACGCTTGCGCACGAATTCCGCGCGCAGCACCAGTCCCTTGATCCCGGGGTAGCGGCAGTCGATTTCCTGGGCATCGCCCGTAAGCCGGATCGAGGGGATCAGCGTGCCGCGCTTGAGCGTCTGGCCTGCGCCCTTGACCTCGAGGTCCTTGATCAGAGTGACCGAATCCCCGTCGGCGAGCAGATTGCCGACCGCATCGCGCACTTCGATGGTGTCCTCGCCCGCCTGTTTGGCAGCGAGTTCACCGGCCGGCAGCCATTCGCCGCTGTCCTCGTCATAGCCATAGTCCTCGTCGTCACCGGCCATTGCACAGACTCCCGTTGCCCGGGCGCCATGGCAGGGTTCGGCCAGTTTGGGGAGAGAAATTGCGCTGGGGAGATCAGCCGCTGACGATGATCCGACCGCGACCCTCGACCCAGTCGCGGATCGCCTGAGTGTGGCGGAGGCGCTCGAAGTCCGGGATATCGTCGGCCATGCGCCGCAGCGCGACCACGGTGTCATGCGGCAGTTCTTCGTCGAAGGCCATGCCGCATGTCTTTTCCCAGGCCCACACGACGGTGCCGAAGGTCTCCGTGCCGCAGAAGTTGAGAAAGCCCGATGCGCCCTTGGCCGGGGGCGGTTCGATCCGCAGCCGCGCGCCGCTGGACGAGAGGTCCTCGAGCCAGCACTTGCGATGGCCGTCGAGCGTGAGGAAGTCCGCCGGGATGCGCAGGCGGACGCGCGCCGCATTGCGGCGGTGGGGAATACCTGCGTGATTGGCGGCGAGTGTCATCGTGCCAACCAAGCACGATCACGGCAAACGCTGCGCCAACAGCAGGCTAGGGGGAACTACGCAGATGGTGCGCGCGGCACCACCTGCGCGAGTCCGCTTGAGGCTTAGAGCTGGCCCAGCATATAGTCGGCGCTGCTCACTTCAAATGCGCCGGGGGCTTCGACGTTGAGCGTTTCGACCACGCCATCATTGACCACCATCGAGAAACGCTGGCCGCGCTGGCCGAGGCCGAAGCCGGAGCCGTCCATGGTCAGTCCGAGCGCGCTGGCGAAATCGCCATTGCCATCGGCCAGCATGGTCACATCGGCCGAACCCGAGGCCTTGCACCAGGCGCCCATGACGAAGGGATCGTTGACCGCGGTGCAGGCGATCTCGTCGATGCCCTTGGCCTTCAGGTCGGCCGCATTGTTGACGAAGCCCGGCAGGTGCTTGGCCGAGCAGGTCGGGGTGAAAGCGCCGGGGACAGAGAACAGCGCGACCTTCCTGCCGGCGAAGAAATCGGCCGACTGTACCGCCTCGGGTCCGCCTTCAGTGGCCTTGATGAGCTTCACGTCCGGGAGTTTCTGTCCGACTGCAATCGACATGGGGTAGGTCCTTTCCTGCAAATGACTCGCAACGCGGCTGATATAGTCCTCGCGCGGCGGACGGCAACCGCTGGGCCGCCGGCGATGGTTAAATTCACTTTACTGCGCCGCTTTAAGAAGTCGTAAACGAATAGGAGCAGTTTCCCTTCAGCGGGCGGGTCCTCAGGGAGACTGCAAATGGGAACTTCGGGTAAGGTCGCGGCAACGCTTGCCGCTGTGTCGATGCTGGCGGCATTTCCAACCGGCGCCATCGCGATGTCCAGCGCGGAAAAGCTGCGCCGGCTCGATATCATGCTGATGGTCACCGGGTTGCGCTGCCGCACCACGGCCGACAATTTCCAGGCGGACTATGGCCGCTTCACCACCAACCACATCACCGAGCTCAATGCCGCGAGCGACCAGCTCAAGCGTGAGTTGGTGGGCCGGCCGGGTGGTCCGGTGCGGGCGCTCGACCGGCTCAGCGTGGTCATGGCCAACACTTATGGCCAGGGCCATCCCTGGCTCGGCTGCAGCGAGCTCAAGCAGGTGGCGCGCAACCTTGCGCAGGCGCGCGGCAGTGCGCCGCTGATCGCCGCGGCGGATCAGCTGCTGGGCGAGAGCGGAAATTCACAGATTGTCGTGAGCCGGAGATAATCCGGTGGCGGGTCGCAACCGCCAGGTCCCGGCGCGTTCCAAGGGGCGCATCCAGATAAGTGGAACGCGCCGGGCATAGGCATCAGTTCACTACCGTGAGGCCATTGTAATCCGGCGCTGAGGCGCATAGCTGGAACGCGATGGCGAGCAATCCGAACCTGCTGGTTTTGGCCGGCCTGATCCTCGCCGCCTGGACGGTGGTGGCCGGCTGGGCGATCCTTTCCGCGCGTGCCAGACAGCGCCGCGCCGAGACCTCCCAGCGCAATGCGCGGCGGCTGGCGCGGATGGTCGATGAATCGCCCGCCCTGCCGCTGCTAGTGCGCTCCGACGGGCGGATCGAAGCGCCGGGCCGGCTGGCGCTGTGGCTGGGGCTCGATGTCGTGCCGCAATTCCTGACCGAACTCGATGCCGACGAGAAGGGCCTTGCCGCCGAGCAACTGGCCGAGCTGACTGAGCATGTCCGCCGCACCCAGAAGACCGCCGCTCCGTTCCGGATGGTCGCCACCCCGCGCGGATC
>CANJSX010000166.1 GCA_947477055.1 Sphingomonadaceae bacterium
ATTATGGAAGCCGATCCGCGCCCGCTGGCGGTGATCCGCGACCTGACTTGCCCGGGACCGGCCGGTGATATCCCGCTGCGGCTCTACGATGCGCGCGAGGAGCGCGAGGCCGGTCCGCTGATCGTGTTCTACCACGGCGGCGGTTTCGTGATCGGCGATCTCGACAGCCACCACAAGTTCTGCACCGCCATCGCCGAGGCGATGGACCTGCCGGTGGTGGCGGTCGACTATCGCCTCGCCCCGGAACACCCCTTCCCCGCCGCCGCCGACGATGCAGAGGCCGCGACACGTTGGCTTGCCACCAGCCCGGCCGAGCTGGGCCGCACGGTCACGGGCCTGGTCCCGATGGGCGACAGTGCCGGCGGCAACCTCGCCATCGTCGTGACCCAGGACTTGCAGGCCAGCCCCGCCGCGGTGCCGGTGGTGCTGCAGGTGCCGATCTATCCCTGCGCCCATGCCCGGTTCGACGGGATGGAGAGCTATTCGCGCTTTGGTTCGGGCTTCATGCTCGATGCCTATGCGATGAACTGGTTCTTCGACTGCTACGGCGCGGCCGAGCACGAGGTGCGTGCCTATCCGATCCTTGGCGACCTCGCGAATACCCCGCCGACCGTACTCGTCACCGCCGGGCTCGACCCGATCCGCGACAGCGGCCGCACCTATGCAGCCGCGCTGATCGCCAACGGGCGCGACGTGACCTACATGGAGTTCGCCGGGACGATCCACGGCTTCGTCAACCTGCGCAAGGCCCTGCCCAGCGCCAACGATGACGTGGCACGCATGTTCGCCGCGATGAAGCTGGCTCTGTGTCGATGAGCGCAGATTTCGCGCACCTGCCCTATCGCACCTGCGTCGGGGTGATGCTGGTCAACTCCTCCGGGCTCACCTTCGTCGGCAAGCGGATCGATACCCGCGGCCAGCCCGACGAGGGCGGGGTCTACTGGCAGATGCCGCAGGGCGGGATCGACGACGGCGAAGAACTGCGCGAGGCCGCGCTGCGCGAGCTGTGGGAGGAGACCGGGGTGGCCGACCACCACGTCACCCTGCTCGCCCAGACCCGCGAGGAGCTGCTCTACGATCTGCCCGACGATCTGATCGGCAAGCTGTGGAAGGGTCGCTATCGCGGCCAGCGCCAGCACTGGATGCTCGCCCGTTTCACCGGGGAAGACAGCGACATCAGGCTCGACGCGCATGACCCGGCCGAGTTCTGCGAATGGCAGTGGGTCGAGCCCGATCTGCTCCCGGATCTGATCGTCCCGTTCAAGAAGCGCGTCTATCGCTCCGTTCTGGATGAGTTTCGCGCGTTGATCTGATCGCCGCCGCCAAGCCTTTGAAAAAGTTCACAAGGCAAGCAACTGTTAGGCGATAGCGGGAGAGACTGAGACTCATGATCGGATCACTGGAAGGCAAGGTCGCCGTCGTCACCGGCGGCGCCTCGGGCATTGGACGTGCCCTGGCGGAGGCGCTGCTGGCCGAGGGCATGAAGGTGATGATCGCCGATATCGAGGCCGGGCGGCTGGAGCGGGCGGCTGCCGAACTCGGCATCAGGGGCGTGCAGACCGATGTCTCTGACTCGGATCAGGTGGCGGCGCTGGCCGCTGCCGCCGTGGCCGAATTCGGAACGGTACACCTCATCTGCAACAACGCCGGGATCGGCCCGATGGCGGCGCTGCCTGAGCTGACCATGGCCGACTGGCACTGGATGCTGAACGTCAACTTGCTCGGGACGATACACGGCGTCACTCAATTCCTGCCGATCCTGCGCAGCAATGCCGAGGGCGGGCATTTCCTCAACACCGGATCGATGGCCTCGCTCAAGCCGGTGCCGAGCCTCGCCACCTATTGCACCGCCAAATACGGCGTGCTCGGCCTCAGCGAAGTGCTGGCGCTGGAGATGGCGGCGGCCGGCGAACCGATCGGGGTGACAGTGCTCTGCCCCGGCCCGGTCGCGACTGACCTCGGCAGCAGCACCCGCAATCGCCCGGCTGAGCTGGCCGGCGGGCTCAAGGACGTGCTGCTGGAGGATTCGGTGCAATTCAAGGCGGCAGTGGTCGACTGGATGCCGCCGGCCCAGGCCGCGCAAGTCGCGCTGGGTGCGATCAAGCGTAACGATTTCTACGCCATCACCCATCCGGCGATGATCGGCGATGTGCGCGAACGGCACCGGGCCATCGAACGCGCCTTCGCCGAAGAAGCGCAGCGCCGGGAGGCGCAAGCATCGGGCCGGGAGGCGCAGGCATGATCGCCCCCGCCGAGATCCAGACCACCCCGCCCGAGACCATGCCGCGCAGCGATGCCGATCCCTTCACCCGCGAATGGATCGCCGCGCTGCCCGAAAGCGATGCCTCGCTGGCCAAGCTCGGCGATGCGGTGTGGCTCGACAAATACGACTGTATCGCGGTGATGCGGCACGATCCGATCCGCACGATCCTGCCCGACTGGCGGCGCTTTACCTCCACCGCCAAGCCGTTCTACGATCCGTTCACGCTGGTCCCGCCGATCCTCGTGGTGCAGGACCCGCCCGAGCATACCATCGCCCGCGATGCGCTGATGCGCTTCTTTTCGCCCTCGGCTTTGGCACCGCACCGCGCAGCATTTGCGCTGGAGGCCGACCGGGTGATCGACGCAGCGCTGGCGCGCGGGACGGTCGATGCCGTGACCGACATCGCCGCCGCCTTCGTGCTCAAGGTCTTCCCCGACATGCTCGGCCTGCCCGAAGAAGGCCGCGAGTTGATCCTCGATTTCGGCGATGCGGCGTTCAACACCGTCGGCCCGAACAACGCCATTTTCCAGGCCTCATTCGAACGCGCCGCTCCGGCCTTCGCATGGGTCGATCACAATACGACGCGCGAGACGGTGATTCCCGGCGGCCTTGCCGACAAGATCCTGCGGCTGGCCGATGAGGGGATCGTAACGGTGGCGGAGGCGGAATTCCTCGTCCGCGCCACCCTCGCCGCCGGGTTCGACACCACGGTTCTGGGCATCGCCAACATCATCGGCGGGATCGTCAAGTTTCCGGAGAACTACCCGCTGATGCGCGCCGACCCGGCGCTGGCGAAGAACGCGGTCAACGAGATGCTGCGCTACGATCCGCCCGCGCGGATGCAAGGGCGCACGGCCAATCTCGATGTCGAGGTGGGCGGCATCCAGTTCCGCCGGGGCGACCAGATCTCGCTGCTGCTCACTGCAGCCGGGCGCGATGCTGCGCGCTGGCAAGATCCAGACTGCTTCGACGTGCGGCGCACCGGCGCCAATGTCGGCTTCGGCGGCGGCATTCACTTGTGCATGGGGCAAGTGCTGGCGCGGATGGAGAGCGAGGCGATCATCGACGCGCTGGTCCGCAAGGTTTCGGCGATCGAGCCGGCCGGGCCGGGCGAGCGCTTCATCAACAATGCCGCGGTGGGGTGGAAACACCTGCCGGTCCGGCTGGTGCCGGCATGAGCTGACGCTTCAGCTCTTCCCGGCAGCCTCACGGGCCTGCACCACTTCCAGCAATATCCGCGAAGCCTGAATCGCGGCGGGCCACGAGGCGTAGAAGGCCAGGTGCAGCATGGCCTCACCCAGCTCTTCCTTGGTGACCCCATTGTCGAGCGCGAGTCCGATGTGGTTGGGCAGCTGAGCCGCCCGCCCGCCGGCGACCAGCGAGGCAACGGTCAGCAGCGTCCGATCGCGCTTTGAGAGTTCGGTGCGCTCCCACACTTCGTCGTAGAGCACCCGGTCGGTAATGTCGCAAAGCCCGGGCGCGACGGCCCGCAGTTCATCGCCCTTGGCCGCGCTCGGTCGCTTCATCGCCGCTCTCCCCTCAGTTGCTCAATAGCGCTTGCTCAATCGCGCTTGTAGTTGCCCAGTCCCGGCTTAAAGGTCTTCTCGTCGAGGAACTGGGTCAAGCCCTGTTCGCGCCCCTTTTCACGGTCGACGAAGGTGG
>CANJSX010000167.1 GCA_947477055.1 Sphingomonadaceae bacterium
AAGGGCGCCGTGGCGCCGCCCGGTTCGGGTACGCCGCTCGAACTGGCCGACGTCGCCGCCGCCCAACAGGTGATCGCCGCGCATCGCGACCGGATCGTCGGGGTCAAGGCCCGGCTCTCGCGCAATATCGTCGGCGAGTTCGACCGCGAGGTGCTGGCCCGCGCCGAAGAGGCAACGCGGCCGTTCGGCATCCCGGTGATGATCCACATCGGCGACACCTACAGCCCGCTTAGTGAGCTGCTCAAGCTGCTGAAGCCGGGCGACATCGTCACCCACATGTACGCCCCGCCCCCGCATGATCTGACCGGCGACACCGGTCAGATCATCCCCGAAGCGATCGCCGCGCGCCGCCGGGGCGTGCTGTTCGACTGGGGCAACGGCACGCACGGCCATCTGCGCTGGGACGTTGCCGACGCGGCGGTAAAGGCCGGGTTCCTGCCCGATACCTTGTCGAGCGACTGGACGCTGAGCGGCCACAAGACGGGCATGGTTTCCTTGCCGACCGTGATGTCCGCTGCGCTCAGCCTCGGCATTCCGCTGGGTCAGGTGGTGGCCATGGTCACCAGCCAGGCCGCCCGCTGCTTCCCGCTGTTCCGCGGACGCGGCACGCTCCGGCCCGGTGCTCCGGCCGATGTCACGGTGCTCGACCTGCTGCACGGCAGCTTCGAGTTTCTCGACAACGAAGGCAACAAGCGGCGCGGCGACCGAAAACTGATCGCACACGCTACCGTGCTGGGCGGGAAGCTGGCCGGAACCTAGGACCCTCTAATCCTCCTTCACCCCTCGTCGTCACCCCGGGCTTGACCCGGGGTCCCGCTACCTGATCCAGCGCTGCGATCGATCGCGGCGCGCACGGAAGATAAGCGGGATCCCGGGTCAAGCCCGGGATGACGGGTTTGTTGGGGAGAGCGGACTAAAATTTATCGCCCGAAAACTCAGCTGCGAGCTCACGACATTCTGCTTCAAGCGCCTTTTGAGCAAATTGTTCTGCTCGCTCCCAATCGCACGCATGACTCAAACGTGCTTCCGCGCTCCATTGCTCGCGCACTTTCCCGATCGGGACAATCTCAGTTTGGCTCGAAATGGAAACGAATGCCACGAAAGGCTCAGCGAGGACGTCGACTCCGGCATCATGCATGAGCGAGCAAATAATGCGGCTGCCTTCGATATAAGACACAGCACCCCGAAGCATGGCTTCAGCAGCGGCTGCCATTTCCATCCGTGCGAGGGCTACTTCAGGCTCAGACGTAGTCATAGGAAGTGTCCTAGCACTGCCAGCAACGTCCGCAATACCCCGTGTCCGGAATGGCAGCCATCAGGCCGCCAACTTGAAAGTCAGACGCCGATCACGCCGCAAACTTCCACCCACACACCCTACCCCACCCCAATCGTCAACGCCCCATCCCCCTCGTCGATGCTGAGCGTGCTGCCATCCGGGATTTCCCCAGCAAGCAGTTTTTCGGCCAGCGGGTCCTG
This sequence comes from Sphingomonadaceae bacterium, assembly GCA_947477055.1. GTDB lineage: Bacteria > Pseudomonadota > Alphaproteobacteria > Sphingomonadales > Sphingomonadaceae > Novosphingobium. Next base: position 1,477 of record CANJSX010000167.1, read on the forward strand.
CAAATAGCGCTGCACCGCGCGCTTCAATGGCCGCGCACCGTAGACGGGATCATAGCCGACCCGCCCCAGCCAGCGCTTCGCCGCATCGGTGAGGTCGAGCACGATCTTGCGGTCCTTGAGCAGCTTGGCGACCCGGCCGACCTGGATGTCGACGATGGGGGCCATGTGCTCGACGCCGAGGCGGTGGAACAGGATGATCTCGTCAAGCCGGTTGAGGAATTCGGGCCGGAAATGTCCGCGCACCACTTCCATTACCTGCGGTTCGACCGCTTCGACGTCCTGCCCTTCCTCGAGATTGGCGAGATACTGGCTGCCGAGGTTGGAGGTGAGGATGATCAGCGTGTTGGTGAAATCGACCACCCGGCCCTGCCCGTCAGTCAGCCGCCCGTCGTCGAGCACCTGCAGCAGCACGTTGAACACGTCCGAATGGGCCTTCTCGACCTCGTCGAACAGCACGACCTGATAGGGCCGCCGCCGCACCGCCTCGGTCAGCACGCCGCCCTCGTCATAGCCGACATAGCCCGGAGGCGCGCCGATCAGGCGGCTGACCGAGTGCTTCTCCATGAATTCCGACATGTCGATGCGGACCATCGCGCTGTCGTCGTCGAACAGGAATCCGGCGAGCGCCTTGGTCAGCTCGGTCTTGCCGACGCCGGTGGGGCCGAGGAACAGGAAGCTGCCGAGCGGCCGGTTCGGATCCTGCAGACCCGCACGGGCGCGGCGCACCGCCTTGGACACGGCCGTAACCGCGTCTTTCTGGCCGATCACCCGCTGGCCGATGGTCTCTTCCATCTTGAGCAGCTTGTCGCGCTCGCCCTCCATCATCCGGTCGACCGGAATCCCGGTCCACTTGCTGACGACGGAGGCGATATCCTCGGCGGTGACTTCCTCGCGCAGCAGCGCATTCTCCGAAACGCCCCCATTTGTTCCTTGGGCAGCTTCGACCAGCTGCTTTTCGAGTGCGGGGATGGTGCCGTAGGATAGCTCGCCCGCCTTGCCGAGATCGCCCTGACGCTGGGCCTGTTCGAGCTCGATCCGGGCGGCGTCGAGCTGCTCCTTGATCTTGCCCTCGGTGGCGATCTTGTCGCGCTCGTTCTGCCAGCGGGTGGTGAGTTCGGCTGACTGCTGTTCGAGGTTCGCCAGCTCTTCTCTCAGTGCGCCGAGACGGTCCTTCGAGGCCTGGTCGATCTCCTTCGCCAGCGCCATTTCCTCGATCTTGAGCTGGATGATGCGGCGGTCGAGCACCTCGATTTCCTCGGGCTTGCTCTCCACTTCCATGCGGATGCGGCTGGCGGCCTCGTCCATCAGGTCGATCGCCTTGTCGGGCAGGAAACGGTCCGAGATATAGCGGTGGGAGAGCGTCGCCGCGGCGACAATCGCGCCATCGGTGATCCGCACCCCGTGGTGCAGCTCGTAACGATCCTTGAGGCCGCGCAGGATGCTGATCGAGTCCTCGACCGTCGGTTCGCCAACAAACACCGGCTGGAAGCGCCGCTGCAGCGCCGCGTCCTTTTCGACATATTTCTGGTATTCATTGAGCGTGGTCGCGCCGATGCAGTGCAGCTCGCCCCGGGCCAGCGCCGGCTTGAGCAGGTTGGAGGCGTCCATCGAGCCTTCGGACGCACCAGCGCCGATCAGCGTGTGCATCTCATCGATGAACAGGATGATCTCGCCCTCGGCGCCCTTGACCTCGTCGAGCACCGCCTTGAGCCGTTCCTCAAACTCGCCGCGATATTTCGCGCCGGCGATCAAACTGCCCATGTCGAGCGACATCAGGCGGCGATCCTTGAGGCTGTCGGGCACGTCGCCATTGGCGATGCGCAACGCGAGGCCTTCCGCAATCGCGGTCTTGCCGACGCCGGGTTCGCCGATCAGCACCGGGTTGTTCTTGGTGCGGCGTGCGAGAATCTGGATCGTGCGGCGGATTTCCTCGTCGCGGCCGATCACCGGATCGAGCTTGCCGGTGCGCGCCGCCTCGGTCAGGTCGCGAGCATATTTCTTCATCGCCTCGTAGGCGTTCTCGGCCCCGGAGCTGTCAGCACTGCGGCCGCCGGTGACCTCCTGGATCGCCGTTTCCAGCGCCTTGGCATCGACATTGGCGGCCTTGAGCGCCTGCCCGGCGGTGGAACTGGTGGCCAGCGCCAGCGCCTGCAAAATGCGCTGTACCGTCACAAAACTGTCGCCCGCCTTGCTCGCGAGCTGCTCGGCCTGATCGAGAATGCGCACTACGTCATTATCCAGCCCCGGGGTCGCCTGCGCGCCCGAGCCGGAGACGGCCGGCACCTTGGCCAGCGCCTTGTCGGTCTCGTCCGAAGCAATCTTCGCATTGCCGCCAGCGCGCTGGATCAGCCCGGAGGCCATGCCCTCGCTATCCTCGAGCAGCGCCTTGAGCACATGCTCAGGCGCAATCCGCTGGTGGTCCATGCGGATCGCAACGGTCTGGG
>CANJSX010000168.1 GCA_947477055.1 Sphingomonadaceae bacterium
ATCGGAGCGGGCCGGCAGCGAAGGAGAGTTGAAATGGCAGTCGATCCCTTTTCGATCCGTGGCAGGCGCGTGCTGCTGATTGGCGCGGATTCGGGCATCGGCCTCGCCTGCGCGCGCGCCTTCGCCAATGCCGGCACGCATCTCGTCATGGCCGGGCTCGATCAGACCAAGGGCGATGGCCTGGCGGCGGAAATCGCCGCGGCGAGCGGCTCGCAGGTCAGCTATCTCCAGGTCGATGTGCGCGAGGAGCCCCAGATTGCCGCGACGGTGGCCGAAGCGGTGAAAATCCTCGGCGGGCTCGACATCGCGATGAACAATGCCGGCATCCCCGGCGACGGTGCGGCCTTCCCGGACTATTCGACCGAGACCTTCGACAATCTCTTCGCCATCAACGTGCGCGGGGCCTTCCTCGGCATGAAATACCAGATCCCGCACATGGCGGCGCAGGGCAAGGGTTCGATCATCAACCTCGCCTCCACCGCCGCGCTGACCGGCCTGCCCTTCGTCGGCCCCTATGCCGCCAGCAAGCACGCGGTGGCGGGGCTGACCCGCTCGGCCGGGCTCGAATGGGCACCGCAGAACGTCCGCGTCAACGCCATCGCGCCGGGTCCGGTCGATACCGGACTGCTACACTCGATGCGCGCCGGCCGCGCCGAGGTCAGCACGATTCCGCCGCTCAAGGTGCCGATGGAACGCATCGCCCAGCCCGACGAAATGACCGGCGCAGTGCTGTGGCTGGCCTCGGATGCATCGAGCTTCGTGACCGGAGCGATCATCTCGATTGATGGCGGGGTGGTGGCGGCTTAGGCGATCAATCCCCGAACGGATCCGCCGGCATCGCCTCGGTCAAATCGACCACTACCGTCTTGGTCTCGGTGAAGGCGCGCATCGCTTCGAAGCCGTTTTCGCGGCCGATCCCGCTGAGCTTATAGCCGCCGTAGGGCAGCATGTAGTGGACCGGGCGGAAGGTGTTGACCGAGACCAGCCCGCTGTCGATCCGCGCGGCGACGCGGTGGGCGCGGGTGACGTCGGAGGTCCACAGGCCGCCGACGAGGCCGTAGCTGGTGTCGTTGGCCAGCGCGATTGCCTCTTCCTCGCTGTCGAAGGGCATCACTGCGGTGACCGGCCCGAAGATCTCTTCCTGCGCCAGCCGCGAGCGGTTGTCCGCCCCGGCGAAGACGGTCGGCTCGATGTAATAGCCGCGCTCGAGCCCTTCCGGCCGCTTGCCGCCGGCGAGCAGTTCCGCCCCCGCTTCCAGCCCGAGCGCAATATAGGACTCGGTTTTGTCGAGCTGCATCTGCGAGGTCTGCGGGCCGATATGGGTGCGCGGATCGAACGGAGCGCCGACGCGGATGCGCGCGGCTCGTTCGGCCAGGCTGGCGGCGAAGCGTTCATAGACCGGGCGCTCGACGAAGATGCGCGAGGCGGCCGAGCAGCTCTGCCCGGTCGAACGGAAGGCGCTGCCCACCGCGATCCGCAGCGCGCGTTCGAGGTCGGCATCGGCGAAGACGATGAAGGGCGACTTGCCGCCACATTCGAAAGCGCAGCGCTTCAAATTGCCGGCACCCGCCTGCATGATCCGCGTGGCGGTGCCCTGCGAGCCGGTGAAAGAGACCTTGTCGACCCCGCGATCCGCTGCCAGCAGCGCGCCGACATCGCCGCCGCCCGGCAGCACGTTGACCGCGCCAGCCGGAAAGCCCGCCTCCTCGACCAGCGCCGCAAGCGCGACCATACTGGTGGGGGTATATTCGGACGGCTTGAGGATCACCGCATTGCCGGTGGCGAGCGCCGGGCCGAGCTTCCACGAAGCGAGCAGGATCGGCGAATTCCACGGCATGATCGCCGCGACCACACCGACCGGCTCCAGCCTTGTATAGGCCAGCATGTCCGGGTGGTAGGGGATCTGCTCGCCATTGAGCTTGTCGGCAGCGCCGGCGAAGAAGTTCAGCCAGTCGGCCGCGCGGGCCATTTCGCCCACCGTGTCCTTGAGCGGCTTGCCGTTGTCGCGGCTTTCGATCTCGGCGAGCTGTTTGGCATCGCGGCGGACCAGTTCGGCCAGCTTCGCGATCGGCGCCCCGCGCTGGGTGGGCGCAGTTGCCCTGCCCCATTTGCCTTCAACCGCAGCCCGCGCCGCAGCAACTGCCGCCTCGACATCGACCGCGTCGGCAGTCGCCACCTCGGTCCAGACTTCCTCGGTTGAAGGATCGATCGAGGCGATATGCGCGCCCGAATGGGGCGTTACCCATTCGCCGCCGATGAACAGCCGGTCGAAGCGCGCACCCTCGCTCATGCCACCAGCTTGATCAGGTCGGCCAGGGGTGCCTCTTCCGGAACCGAGCCCATCGCTTCGGCGATCGAGGTCGCCTTGTCGCCGAACAGCCAGCGGGTGTTGCGGGTGAACTTGGCAAGCACATCGGCGCGGGTCAGCGCCGTTTCGACCGAGCCGGGGTGGTAAGGCACGTGCTTGTAATAGGTCTTACCGCCGGCTTCCACCGTCAGCCGCGCCGGGCAATGCGCCGGGTAGTCCGAGTCCGGATCCACCGAAGCCTCGATCTTCTGCGCGAGCTTGACGATGCGCTGGTCGCCCAGCCGCTCGGGCAGGAAGGTTTCGAGACCAACGTCGCCATCGACCAGCGCCGCAGCAACGCCGAAGAACAGGCTGAAGCGCGCTTCGTGTGGCGTGCTCGGCGCCTTCTTGCGCTCGCGCGGTTCGGTCACCAGCGTCAGGCCGGGTTCGGCAAGCTGGCACTGGACGGCGGTGATATCGTCGATCGAAACGCCGTCGGCCGCCATTTCCGGCAGGATCTGCTTGCAGGCTTCGATGAAGGCGTGGAGCAGCTGGCAGCAAGGATAGGGCTTGTAGGCCGTATCGGGCAGATACCACAGGCTGCCGAGGCGATCGGCGGCGCGGGCGAAATCGAGCTGGCCGGTGATCGGGGTCAGGTGGGTTTCGAAGAAGCCGAACTTGCCCTCGAACACGGTGTCCGGCCCGGTGATCCCCGCCTGCGCGATGTCCAGCGCCAGCATGCCGTGATGCGCGCCCCAGCCGCCGTGGAGGATCTTGGAGGTCGAGCCGGTGCGGGTCGATTCCTGGATACCCGAGGCGAAGGTGCCGCTGATCCCCATCGCATCGGCGATATGGGCGGGCGTAGCGCCGCGCAGGCGCCCCATCGCCGCGACCACGCCGAAGCCGCCGAGCAGCGAACTGGTGTGATAGCCGCGTTCGAGGAAACGCTCACCGCCAACGAAGCCGAGGCGGATCATCACTTCATAGCCGACCACGGTGGCGTCGATCGCTTCGGCCAGGGTCGAACCCCTGGCTTCGCCGGCAGCGAGCACGGCGGGCACGACGGTCGAGCCCGGACGGGCCAGCGACGAGCCATGCTTGTCGTCCATCTCCAGCGCCTGGGCGAGCGAGCCGTTGACCAGCGCCGCAAGCTCGGGCCGGGCGCTGGCGCCCAACCCGAGCAGCGTCGCACCGGTTGGCGCTCCCCAGTCACCCACCAGCGCCGCGAAGGCCTTGCCGCTTTCTTCCTTGGGATTGGCGCCTGCAATCGAGACGCCGATCGAATCGATGATGTGCCAGCGCGCGGCTTCGCGCACCTCGGCCGGCATGGCACTGCCGGCGAAAGTCGCGGCGAATTCCCCGAAGGTCTGTGAAAGTGTCATCTCAGCGAACCTGCTGCAGTGCTTTGCCGAGCGCGGCGGCAGGAGCTGTTTCATTTTCAAGATTGTCGATGATCCGGTCGATCTCGTCGACGGCAGCGGGCAGCAGCACGCGGCCGGCGAGATCGCGGAACTTCGCCTTGAGGACCTCTTCCGACATGGGATTGCGCCAGTGGCCCGAGCGGTAGGTCTGCTCGTGGAAGTGCTCGGTCCCGTCCTTCATGGTGACGGTGACGCGGAC
>CANJSX010000169.1 GCA_947477055.1 Sphingomonadaceae bacterium
CATCTTCGTTCCTTCGTCACTACGATGAAACCAAAACCCTCCTCTGCTCAATACCGCATTCCTGTCTCATAGGTGCTGACGGGGAACACCCCACAACCGGGTGACTGCGAACGAACGGGAACGAATGCCATTGGCCAATTATCGGCTAAATATGGAGTATTTTTAGGGTTTGTCCAGTCAGATACGGACGCGGCTGGACAGCATAGTGGAGCGGGTGAAGGGAATCGAACCCTCGTCGTAAGCTTGGGAAGCTTCTGCTCTACCATTGAGCTACACCCGCGCACTTAGGCCTTGCGCCTTTGCACCGGGGCGCGGAAAAGGTCAATCGGGTGCGCTTGGGTGGTTCTCGGGTGGCGCTAGAGGACGGATGGGAGAGGCGTGTGGGACCGGTCGAGTTGGGCAAACTGCGAATTCACAAGATCTTCGAGCTGGATAGCGGTGTGCCGATGCCGGTGGCCCTGCCCGGCGTAACCTCGGCCGATCTGGCGCGGCTGAAACGCTGGCATGACGATCCGCTGGAGTTTGCCGCCACTCCGGAAGAGTCGCAGATGATCTTCGGGGTGCACAGCTGGCTGATCGAGGTCGACGGGCTCAACATCCTGATCGACACCTGCGACGGCAACCACAAGAACCGCTCAATCGCGGACGTCCACCAGCTCGACACGCGCTATCTCGACGGATTTTCGGCGATCGGCATCGCGCCGGAGCAGATCGATATGGTGCTCTGCACCCATCTCCATTTCGACCATGTCGGCTGGAACACGCGGCTGGACAGTGGCCGCTGGGTGCCGACCTTCCCGAACGCGCGCTATCTTTTCAGCCGGCGCGATTTCGAGCATTTCCGCGACACGACGGAGGAGAGCGACCACGCCGCTGCCTTCCTCGACTCGATCGTTCCGGTGATGGAGGCCGGGCTCGGTCAGATCGTGGAGGCGGACATCACCGTGCACCGCGAGATCGCCGATGGGGTATGGCTCGAGCCGGCTTTCGGCCATTCGCCCGGCTGCTGCACCGTCCACGCCCAGCGGCAGGGGCAGGAGGCGCTGTTCTGGGGCGACGTGGTGCACCACCCGATCCAGCTGGTCCGCCCGGACCTGCCCTTCTTCTTCGACATGGATATTGCAGCGGCAAGCGCCACGCGGCGGCGCGTGCTCGACCGGGCGGCGAATGGCGACATCACTTGCTTCCCGGCGCATTTCCGCTCGACCTCGGCCGGCCAGGTGATCCGCGACGGGGACGCCTATCGCTATGAGTTTGTGCCCGGCTGACAGCATAGTCGGCGGGCATCGAACCCATGCCTTCGAGGTATTCGCTCGAACAGCCAACCATGCTAGTCTGCGGCATCAAGTCAGGAGGGCGGGATGGCCACTGCGCCAGAAGCTGAGATAGCGGTGGAAGCCCCCGTGGAGGCACTAAGGGGCGGAGAGCTGGTGCGCCGGCATCGCCTGTCCACCCGGCTGTGGCACTGGATCAACGCCGCCACGTTGGGCATCATGCTGATGAGCGGGTTGATGATCTTCAACGCCCACCCCCGGCTCTACTGGGGCCATTACGGTGCCAACCGAGATCATGCCTGGCTTGAGCTGGGCACGCCGGAAACGCTGGCCTTCCCGGGCTGGATCACGATTCCCTCCTATTACAGCCTCGCCGATGCCCGGATATGGCACTTCGCGTTCGCCTGGGTGCTGGCGCTGGGGCTGCTTGGCTACCTGCTCCGCTCGCTGTGGAACGGTCATATCCGCCGCAACCTGCATATCACCGCCGCCGAGTGGAAGCCGTCGCATATCCTGCATGACATCGCCCAGCATGCCCGGTTGCGCTTTCCCACCGGCCGCGCGGCGCTGAAATACAATGTGCTGCAAAAAATCGCCTATTGCGGGGTGCTATTCGGGCTCCTGCCGCTGGTGATCCTCACCGGCCTTGCCATGTCGCCCTCGCTCAACGCAGGGCTGCCCTGGCTGATCGACCTGTTCGGCGGCAGGCAGTCGGCGCGTTCGCTGCATTTCATCGCCATGGCCGGGCTGGTGCTGTTCTTCCTGGTCCATATGGCGATGGTCTTGCTCGCTGGGCCGATCAACGAGGTCCGCTCGATGCTGACCGGTTGGTATCGTCTGCCGGAGGAAAAGTCATGACGAGCCCGCAGCTTTCCCGCCGCCGCCTGCTGACCGCGGGCGGGCTCGGTGCTGGCAGCCTGCTGCTTTCGGGCTGCGACCGGCTTAACGGCAGGCCGGTGTTCAAGGGGCTGCTGGCGGATGCCGGCCAGCTGCACATGCACACCCAGCGGCTGATCACCGGCAACGCGCTCGCGCGGGAGTTCTCCGAAGCCGAGATGTCGCCGATCTTTCGCGCCAATGGTTCGACCTCGGTCGCCGATCCCGGCTATCGCAGCCATCTGGCCGGTGGATTCGTCAATTGGCGGCTGGTGGTCGGCGGGCTGGTCCGCCAGCCGCTGGTGCTGTCGCTCGATGCGCTCAAGGCGCTGCCGCAGCGTAGCCAGATCACCCGGCACGACTGTGTCGAGGGGTGGAGCGCGATCGGCAAGTGGCAAGGGCCGCAGCTTTCGACCATCCTCGCCGCCGCCGGGCTGCTGCCGGAGGCGCGCTATGCCGTGTTCCATTGCGCCGACCTGCTGGACGGGACACCCTATTACGAATCGATCGATCTGATCGATGCCTTCCACCCGCAGACCATTCTTGCCTGGCGCATGAACGATGCTCCGCTGACCGAAGCCCACGGTGCGCCGCTGCGGCTGCGGGTCGAGCGGCAGCTCGGCTACAAGCAGGCGAAATATGTCATGCGGATCGAACTCGCCGCGCGACTCGACGGCTTCTACGGCGGCAAGGGCGGGTACTGGGAAGATGGCCGCGGGTATCAGTGGTACGCCGGGATGTGACGCCGGGCATGCTGGCTTCCGGACGAAAATTGCCTTTCGTTGAGGCGTCGCTGCCCCAGCCGTTTCCTTCCGTTAAGGACTACCCCCCAACTGTCTCAAAGCGGGACCTCTTTGTAACTTAGTCCAATTTCGGGTGTTTTTGCGGTGAGTCGAGCATGCCCCGGTGCTGCGCGGAAACGCAGACCCGCAAGACGAAGCGAGCATCGCCCTCCTGTGCCCTGATTACAGGAAATAACTCGATTGCTTCGGGCCGCGTGCCAAAGACGGTGAGGATGGTTGCAAAGCGATTCATGGAAAACGCCAATAGCATCCGAGTGTTAACTACGAAATAAGGTGTCGGCGACTAAACCTTTTGGCGAGGTGCGCGTTTAGTGTCAGAGGAAAGGCCGGATTGTTGACCAGAATGTATCCCAGTCTCGATGCGGCGAATGCCACCCCCTTGCCCCGGCAGGATGTGGGGCTGCTACGCGTCGCCGTGATCGGCCTTGGCTATGTGGGCCTGCCGCTGGCGGTCGCGCTGGCCAAGAAGTTCCAGACCATCGGCATCGATATCGACACCCGCCGGATCGACGAGCTTGCCGCCGGCCATGATCGCACCGACGAGATCGACCGCGATCGGCTGGAAGCGTCCGAACTCGTGCTGCTGTCCGAACCCGAACTCTGCCCACCCGCCGATTTCTCCATCGTCACCGTGCCAACCCCGATCGACGGGGCCAATCGCCCCGATCTCGGTATGGTCAAAGCCGCCAGCCGCACCGTGGCAACCATGTTGCCTGCCACGATTGCCGATGGCCGCGTGCCGGTGGTGGTTTATGAAAGCACCGTCTACCCCGGCGTCACCGAGGAAATCTGCGGCCCGATCCTCGAGGCCGGCTCGGGCTTCGAATGCGGCAAGGACTTCTTCCTCGGCTACAGCCCGGAACGCATCAATCCGGGCGACCGCGAACACGCCGTCGACAAGATCACCAAGGTCGTCGCCGGACA
>CANJSX010000170.1 GCA_947477055.1 Sphingomonadaceae bacterium
CCAGACGAGGCCCGCACTCCGCTAATCCAAGCCGCGATCTGCGCCAAATGTTCTGACGACGGACAGGCTGAGCTGTCCAGCCAAGCCAAAACTCGCCGCTCTCCGATGCAGCAGGTGCCCAACCAGCGCTCCGCCGTCCGCCCTATTCCTCTCCGGCGTTGAACACCTTGGCCCGATCCGCCGCCAATTCCTGAATCGCCCGCACCCGCAGCGCCGACCCTTCCGGATCGCTCTCGATGCCCGGCACCGAATCGAGGATCGCGGCGAAGTGTTTCTCCAGCCCTTCCTTGGTCTCGGGATAGGGGATGATGTAGAGCTGGTTGGTCTCGATGCCTTCCCTGGTCCGCTCTGCCAGTTCGACCGGTTCCATCCCGTGGCGGTGGATCGAGTGGAGCGAGGCGATGGTGTCCTCATTGGCATTGTAACCGCTTGTCCCGAAACTGGCGGGGCGGATTTTGGTCGCCTCAGCGATGTTCGACTTGATGTTGGCCGGGCACACCACCGAGACGCCGATGCCGTATTTCTCCAGCCCCTGGCGATAGCCTTCCATCAGATTGATCACCGCGGCCTTGGCGGCGGAATAGGGGGCGGCGAAGGCGCTTCCCATGAACCCGCCGAGCGAGGAGACGGTGACGACGTGGCCGGGGTTGCCCGAGGCAATCATGCGCGGCAGGAAAGTGACCATGCCGTTGATCACCCCGCCGAGGTTGACCCCGATCAGCCAGTCAAAATCGCCATAGGTGGTGTGCTCGATCGGGCCGAAGCTGTTGACCCCGGCGGTGTTGAACAGCAGCGTCGGCGCCTAGCCGAACACGCGTTCGACCTCATCGGCGGCAGCCGCGTAGGCCGCGCGGTCGGTGATATCGAGGACGATGCCGTGGACGGTGATGCCTTGGGTCGTGAGATCTGCGACCGCCTTGTCGACAGCCTCCTTGCGCACATCGGCAATCACGATCCGGCAGCCGAGCCGACCGAAGACCTGCGCCTGACCGAAGCCGGCGCCCGAAGCGCCGCCCGTGATGAATGCCAGCTGGCCTGCAAAATCCTTCACCCGAAACCTCCATTTTCTACGTTTGTATAAAACGCTTTTGGCCGAGCGGAGGGGTGAAGGCAAGTGGGAGGTTTGGAGTAGCGCAGCGCACAAAAGACAACGCCCGCTGCCGGAAGGCAACGGGCGCTGCTGTGCGTTATGGGCGAGTGCGTTACTCGCCGAAGGTGCGCTGCCACCAGCCGCGGCGGGGTTCGCCGTCGGCCTCGGCGGGTTCGGCCTCGGGGCCTTGCTCGGCGGTGGCCATTTCGGCTTCGACAGGCGCGGCCTTCTTGGCGCGGCTGCGCTTGGGCTTGGCCGGTGCTACCGCTTCGGGCTCGGGTGCAGCTTGGGCGGGAGCCTCGGCTTCAGGTGCCTCGGCTTCGACCGGAGCTTCGGGCGCGGCTTTCCTGGCGCGGCTGCGCTTGGGCTTCACCGGTGCTTCCTCGGCAGGGGCTTCCGCAGCGGCGGGTTCTTCTGCAGCAGGAGCGGCAGCTTCCTCCACGGGTTCCTCGGCGGCAGGCTCGGCCTTCTTGCGGCGGCTACGCTTGGGCTTGGTGGCTTCTGGAGCCGGAGCTTCCTCAGCCACGACCTCATCAGCTTCGCTATCACCAACCTCGGCATCGCCGGAGTCTTCGCCGGCCTCGGTACCATCATCGGACTGGCCTTCGCTCCGGCCCTTGCCACCACGCCGGCGGCGACCGCGACGGCGGCGCTTGCGCGGCGCTTCGCCATCTTTCGATGCTTCGGCAGTGCCGCCTTCGCTGGGTTCGTCAGCTTCGTCGCCATCCTCGTCGGAGGCGGCTTCCCCGGTGCCTTCGTCGCCGCCTTCCTCGCGCGGGTCTTGGTCACGATCGCGACCACCTCCCCGGCGGCGGCGCTTGCGACCGCGACTGCTGCGGCCCGCGCCTTCGTCATCGCCGCCGCGCTCTTCGGCGGCCTCGTCTTCGGCGAGGTCCTCGTCGTCTTCTTCTTCAAGCACCACCGTCTCGAAGCGGGGGACGAATTCGTTGCGCGGGCCGGATGAGCCGACGCGCATCTTGGCGCCTTCGTTCTCACCCTCGGGCAGCACTTCGACGCGGACGCCGTAATGCGTCTCGATATCGCCCAGATCGGCGCGCTTGGCGTTGAGCAGGTAGACCGCGGCCTCGGTCGAAGCGAACAGCGAGACCACCGTGCCCCGGCCCTTGGCTGCCTCGTCCTCGATCAGGCGCAGCGCGGAGAGGCCGGCGGAGCTGGCGGTGCGGACCAGACCCGACCCATCGCAATGCGGGCAGGAACGGGTCGTCGCTTCGAGCACGCCGGTGCGCAGGCGCTGGCGGCTCATCTCCATCAGGCCGAAGCTGGAAATGCGGCCGACCTGGATGCGCGCGCGGTCGTTCTTGAGCGCGTCCTTCATCGCCTTCTCGACCTTGCGGACGTTCGAGCCATATTCCATGTCGATGAAGTCGATCACGACAAGACCGGCCATATCGCGCAGGCGCAGCTGCCGTCCGATTTCGCGCGCGGCTTCGAGGTTGGTGTTGAGTGCGGTCGCCTCGATGCCTTGTTCCTTGGTCGAACGGCCCGAGTTGATGTCGATCGAGACCAGTGCCTCGGTCGGGTTGATGACGATGTAGCCCCCGCTCTTCAGCTGGACGACCGGATCATACATCGCGGTGAGCTGGTCCTCCGCGCCGTAGCGCTGGAACAGCGGCACCGGATCGGCATATTGCTTCACCCGCTTGGCGTGGCTTGGCATCAGCAGCTTCATGAAGTCCCGCGCGGCGCGGTAACCGCCTTCGCCTTCGACGACGACGTCCTCGATATCCTTGTTATAGATGTCGCGGATCGCGCGCTTGATCAGGTCGCTGTCGGAATGGATCAGCGCCGGGGCGACGGAACCCAGCGTATTCTCGCGGATCTCGTCCCACAGGCGGGCGAGATAATCGAAATCGCGCTTGATCTCGACCTTGGTGCGCGAGAGGCCGGCGGTGCGCACGATGCAGCCCATCGACTTGGGCAGGTCCATCTCGGAGATGATCGACTTGAGCCGCTTGCGGTCCGCCGCCGAGCTGATCTTGCGGCTGATGCCGCCGCCGTGGCTCGAATTGGGCATCAGCACGCAATAGCGGCCGGCGAGGCTGAGATAGGAGGTCAGCGCCGCGCCCTTGTTGCCGCGCTCTTCCTTGACGACCTGGACCAGCAATACCTGACGGCGCTGGATCACGTCCTGGATCTTGTAGCGACGGCGCAGCGCCATGCGCTTGGCGCGCAGGTCGTCGGCTTCCTTGGCATGGCCGCGGCCCTGGCCTTGGCGGCGCTTGCCACGACGCGGGCGGCCTTCTTCGCCGTTGTTGTCCTCGTGTGCGTCTTCGGCGTCTTCTTCGCCCTCGTGGTCAAAGCCGCTCTCGACGTGGCCGCCCTCGATCGTGGCGACTTCGTCCTTCTCGGCAGTATCGACCTCAGTCAGCCCGCCGAAGCCATCGTCGTCGTCGTGATCGTGCGAGGTCCCGGCAAAGTCATCGGCGAGGGATTCGCCCAGATCGTCATCGCCAACGAAGTCTTCCTCACCCTCGGCGATGGCGCGCAGCGCGGCCTCTTCCTCGGCATGGGCGGCTTCTTCCGCGAGCAGCTGTTCGCGGTCTTCCTTGGGGATCTGGTAATAGTCGGGATGGATTTCGCTGAAGGCGAGGAAGCCGTGCCGGTTTCCGCCGAAATCGACGAAGGCCGCCTGCAGCGACGGTTCGACCCTGGTTACCTTGGCGAGATAGATATTGCCCTTGATCTGCTTGTGATCGGCAGATTCAAAGTCGAACTCTTCAATCCGGTTGCCATTGAGCACCGCCACCCGGGTTTCTTCC
>CANJSX010000171.1 GCA_947477055.1 Sphingomonadaceae bacterium
GCCGAGGTGCGCTCGACGAAGCCGCGATCGATCTCGTCGGACCACAGAAAGATCTGGACCGGTAGCACGCTGGACGGTGAAGTGAAGCCCTCCGGCGGAGTGGCGACGAAGGCGCGCATGCCGATCATCAGCAGCGGCGCGGTCTCGCCCAGGGCGCGGGCCATGCCGATGATCGTACCGGTGAGGATGCCGGGAAGCGCCAGCGGGAGGACATGGTGGAATGTCGCCTGCACCCGGCTTGCGCCCACCGCCAGCGCGGCGTCGCGGATCGAGGGCGGTACCGCCTTGATCGCATTGCGTCCGGAAATGACGATCACCGGCATGGTCATCAGCGCCAGCGTCATCCCGCCGATCAGCGAGGCCGAGCGCCAGTTGGGGAAGAGACCAAGGAATACGGCGAGGCCGAGCAGGCCAAAGATGATCGAAGGCACCGCGGCGAGGTTGTTAATCGAGACCTCGATCAGTTCGGTCCAGCGGTTCTTGGCGGCATATTCCTCAAGGTAGACTGCCGCCAGCACGCCGACCGGAAAGGCCATCAGCAGCGTGACCAGCATGGTCAGCATCGAGCCTTTGAGCGCCCCCCAGATGCCGACCGATTGCGGATCGGTAGCGTCGGCGCGGGAGAGGAAGCCGGGATCGAATGCGCGCACCAGCTTGCCATCTGCCGCGAGCTTCGCGGCCAGCGGCCTGAGCTCGACCGGGCCATCGCCGCGTCGCGCTGCCGACAATTCGCGGGAGACTGGAAGCGATACCGCCAGCTTGCCTGAAAGGCGGCTCGGATCGGCAATCAGCGCGCGCGCGACTTCGCGCCAGGCATCGTCCTGCAGTTGGGCTGCGGCTTGATCGCCCACGGCCTCGGCTGCGGCGAAGCGGACAACGTCCTTGATGCCAGCACCTTGCAGTGCCGGCAGCGCTCCGTCACCGGCAAGCTGGGAGGGATCGACGGTGAGGACGCCGGAGCTGAAATCGATATCGAAGCGCAGCTCGGTTCGCTTGAAGCCGCCGATGCCGGTTGAGGTCATGGTCCACAGCAGGAAGGCGAGGACCATCGCCGAAAACAGCACCGCAGCAAAGCCAAGCGCCTTGAACCGACGCTCGGCGGCGTAGCGGCGCTTGAGCCGGACGGCGGACCGCGCGGCCAGGTCGGCGAGATCGGCGGGGCTATTCATAAGCTTCGCGGAACCGCTTGACCACGCGCAGCGCGATGAAGTTAAGGGCTAGGGTGACGAGGAACAGCACCATGCCCAGCGCGAAGGCCGACAGCGTCGCGGGATGATCGAAGCTGCCTTCGCCGGTCAGCATGGCGACGATCTGGAAGGTCACCGTGGTCATGCTCTCGAAGGGATTGGCGGTAAGCCGCGCGGTCGCGCCGGCGGCCATCACCACGATCATCGTCTCGCCGATCGCGCGGCTTACCGCGAGCATGATCCCGGCGACGATGCCCGGCAGCGCGGCGGGAATGATCACCCGCACGATTGTCTCGGAGGTGGTTGCGCCCATCGCCAGGCTACCATCGCGCATCGCTTGCGGGACGGCGGCAATGCTGTCGTCGGCCATCGATGAGACGAAGGGGATGATCATGATCCCCATGACGATTCCGGCCGCCATCGCGCTTTCGCTGGAGGCGGTGGAGATGCCGATTGCCTGGGCGGCATCGCGCACTGCCGGGGCGACCGTCAGCGCCGCAAAATAGCCGTAAACCACGGTCGGCACGCCGGCGAGAATCTCGAGCAAGGGCTTCATCCAGCGCCTCAGCCGGGCCGAGGCATATTGGGTGAGGAAGATCGCGCTCATCAGCCCGAGCGGGATCGCGACGATCATCGCGATTACCACGCCGATCATCACCGTGCCCCAGAACAGCGGCACCGCACCGTAATTAGAGCCGGCGCCGGGGCCGGGCGTTGCCATGGGATCCGGGGCCCAATGCGTGCCGAACAGGAAATCGACCGGGCTGACCATGTTAAAGAAGCGGAAGGTCTCGAAGGCCAGCGAGGCAATGATCCCGAAGGTCGTGAAGATCGCCACTAGCGAGGCGACCAGCAGCGCGGTCATGGCCGCGCGTTCCACCTGCGTGCGGGCGGTAAAGCCGGGGCGCAGCCGCAGGTAGGCAAGACCGCCGCCGGCCAGGCCGAGCAGCAGGGTGACGACGATGCCGATCGTGCCGAATTGCCCTATCGCTTGCCGGAACGGCTCAACCAGTGCCGCGGATTCCGGATGGAATGCGGCTGCCATCGAGCCGTTGGCCACAGCCGATGCTTCGGACAGGATGGCATCGCGCTGGATGCCGAAAGGCGCGAGCGAGGCGGCGGCCGGGCTAGCAGTGACCCGGGCCAACACCAGACCGGGCGCAGTCGCGGTCCAGACAATGGCGAATGTCAGAGCAGGAAGCGTCGCACAGATCGCCACGAACCAGCCGTGGTAGGACGGCAGCGAATGCAGCCGCTCCGTCTGCGTGCGCTTGAAGGCCCAGGCGCGCGAGCGTGCCGCCAGCCAGCCGATCAGCCCGAGCCCTAAGGCTAGCAGGATGGGGATGGCTGGTGACACGTCGGCTCCTTGTTAGGGATTACTGGGCTGCGGTTTACTTGAG
Organism: Sphingomonadaceae bacterium; assembly: GCA_947477055.1. Taxonomy (GTDB): domain Bacteria; phylum Pseudomonadota; class Alphaproteobacteria; order Sphingomonadales; family Sphingomonadaceae; genus Novosphingobium. The sequence goes on from CANJSX010000171.1 coordinate 2,588, forward strand.
CGTGCTTGGATCGAGCAGGGTCAGCTCGGTCGCGATTTTGGCATTGCTGGCCTGCACGTCATCGGGCGAGACGACCATGCCGGCCTTGGCCAGAATTCCGTCCTTGCCCCAGCTCTTCGCCCATTCGGCCACGAAGTCCTTCAGGCCCTGGATCGCGGGGAGGTGCGCCGCCTTGACGTAGATGTAAAGCGGACGGGCGCCCGGATAGCTGAAGTCAGCGATCGAGGCATAGGTCGGCGTCACGCCGCTCATGGTCAGGCCGAGCAGCTTGTCGGCGTTCTCTTCGAGATAGGAATAGCCGAACACGCCTATCGCCTTGGGATTGGCCTCGAGCTTCTGGACGATCAGATTGTCATTCTCGCCCGAGTCGACATAGGAGCCGTCGGTCCGGACCTCGCCGCAGATCTTGTCGTGCTGGTCCTTGTTGCTGTCCTTGAGCGCCTTCATCGCCGGATCGGTATTGCAGCCCTTCATCAGGATCAGCTCCTTAAGCGCGTCGCGCGTGCCGGAGGTTGAGGGCGGGCCGTAGACAAGGATCGGCGCGGCCGGGAAGGCCGGGTTCACGTCTTTCCAGGTCTTGGCGGTGTTAGGCTTGCCGAAGGGATTGGCAGCCAACGCCTTGTAGACATCGGCCGGGGTCAGGGCGAGGCCGAGGCCGCCCTTGGCTTCGGCAAAGGCGATCCCGTCGAGCCCGACCTGGATCTCGACGATGTCCTTCACGTCGTGCGAAGCACAGTCCTCATATTCGGACTTCTTCATCCGGCGCGAGGCGTTTTCGACATCGGGGTGCTGGACGCCGACGCCGGCGCAGAACAGCTTCATCCCCGCGCCGGTGCCGGTCGATTCAATGATCGGCGATTTGATCGCGGTGTTCGACTTGGCCAGCGCGTCGGCAACGACCTTGGCGAAGGGATAGACGGTCGAGGAACCGACGGCGCGAATCTGGTCACGCGAGGCGTTCTGGGCGCCGCCACAAGCGCTGAGCAGCGCGGTGGCCGAAAGCGTGGCGGCAAGGGCAAAAATCTTTGTCTTCATGGCGAATCTACTCCATCCGCAGTGGTAGAGCTGCTCTGGTCGGCTTTGATGACAGATTGATGACACAGGATGACACGCCGAGGCCAAGTTGGTGTCGCGATCGAATGACATTTTTATTCCATATACGTGGCACATTGAGTCATCAATCTGTCACATAACC
>CANJSX010000172.1 GCA_947477055.1 Sphingomonadaceae bacterium
CCAGGCGTGCCCTGCCCGCTCGCCGGGCGCGAGCCAGGCGACATCGATTTCTGGGTGGTGCGTGAGAACACCGAGGGCGAATACAGCTCGATCGGCGGGCACATTTTCGCCGGGACCGATCGCGAGGTGGTGATCCAGGAAACCGTGATGACCCGCCACGGGGTCGACCGGGTGCTGAAGTTCGCCTTCGAGATGGCGCAGAAGCGCCCGCGCCGCAAATTGACCTCCGCCACCAAGTCCAACGGCATCTCGATCACGATGCCCTTCTGGGATACCCGGGTGGAAGCCATGGCCGCCGACTATCCCGATGTCGCGGTCGACAAGTTCCACATCGACATCCTCACCGCGCAATTCGTGATGAACCCGCAGTGGTTCGACGTGGTTGTGGCCTCCAACCTGTTCGGGGACATCCTCTCCGATCTCGGCCCGGCCTGCACCGGCACGATCGGCGTCGCGCCTTCGGGCAACATCAACCCCGATCGCACCAGCCCTTCGCTGTTCGAGCCGGTCCATGGCTCCGCGCCGGACATCGCCGGAAAAGGCGTGGCCAACCCGGTCGGCCAAATCTGGTCGGCGGCGATGATGCTTGAGCATCTCGGCGAGGCCGAAGCGGCGGCCGACGTGATGCGCGCGATCGAGACGGTGCTCTCCTCCGAAACCGGTCGCACCCGTGACCTCAAGGGCACAGCCGATACCGTCACCTGCGGCAAGGCCGTCGCCGCGGAAATCTGACGCACGCGGCCCGCCGCGCGGTTGCGCGACGGGCCGGTTTCCTCCCCAGGGACTGGATTCTCAGCGGCGCGCGGCGCTGCCTAGGCGGTGATAGAGATTCGAGAACTTGATCGATTCCGGCTGGTCCTCATGCGCCCGCAGATAGTGCGGCACGGCTTCGCGGATCAGCTTGAAGTCCTCGGTCGAGAGGACGGCGCGGGCGCGGGTAGGTTCGCTCATCGTTAGTCTCCTTGCACTGGCTTCCGGCTTCAGGCCGCAAACTGGTTCATCGTGTTGTGAGTGCCGCCGGCCTTGAGCGCGGCGTCTCCGGCGAAATATTCCTTGTGGTCGTCGCCGATGTCGCTGCCGGCCATGTTCTGGTGCTTCACGCAGGCGATGCCCTGGCGGATTTCCTCGCGCTGGACGTTCTTGACGTAGCCCAGCATGCCCTGCTCGCCGAAATACTCGCGGGCGAGATTGTCGGTGCTGAGCGCAGCGGTGTGGTAGGTCGGCAGCGTGATGAGGTGGTGGAAGATCCCCGCCTCGCGCGCCGAATCGCGCTGGAAGGTGCGGTTACGCTCGTCGGCTTCCTCGGCCAGTTCGGTCCCGTCATAGACCACGCTCATCAGCTTGGCGCGGTCGTAAGCCGCCAGATCGCGTCCCTCTGCCTGCCAGGCATCGAATACCTGCTGGCGGAAGTTCAGCGTCCAGTTGAAGCTGGGCGAGTTGTTGTAGACCAGCTTGGCGTTCGGGATGACCTCGCGGATGCGCTTCACCATCCCGCCGATCTGGCCGATATGGGGCTTCTCAGTCTCGATCCATAGCAGGTCGGCGCCGTGCTGGAGGCTGGCGATGCCATCGAGCACGCAGCGGTCCTCGCCGGTTCCGGGGCGGAACTGGAAGAGGTTCGAGGGCAGTCGCTTCGGCCGCATCAGCTTGCCGTCGCGGGTTATCAGGACCTCGCCGTGGCCGATTTCATTCGCCGAGACTTCCTCGCAATCGAGGAAGCTGTTGTAGCGGTCACCAAGGTCGCCGGCCTCACGGGTGACGGCGATCTGCTTGGTGAGGCCAGCGCCGAGCGAGTCGGTGCGGGCGACGATCACGCCGTCGTCCACGCCCAGTTCGAGGAAGGCGTAACGCACCGCTCGCGCCGTGCCGCCGATCGGGCGCGAAATCACGCTTGAGGATTACCGGCGCGGGCGCGAGACGTTTGGCTTCGCGGAAAGCTGACGCTACTCGACCGAACGCGCCCGCGCATAAAGCGCCGCCGCCAGCACCGCCGGCAGCGCCAGCATGATGCAGATCGCCAGTTTGGTCAGTCCCATCGCCAGCAAATAGCCGGCCGTCAGCGGCCCGAAGATCGAGCCGATCCGCCCGGCCGTGGTCGCCAGCCCCAGCCCGGTCGCGCGCAGTTGCGGAGGGAAGGCATAGGCGACAGTCAGCCAACAGGCCGCCGCCGAGCCGAACAGCGAGGCGCCGAGCAGCATCCCGCTCCCAGCCAGCAGCACCGGCGTATCGGGCATCACCCCGAACAGCGCGATTAGCGCGGCGAGGCCCAGCAGTGTCACCAGCATCAGCCGCCGCACGCCGATGAACTGCGCCACCGCCCCGGCCAGGAGCGCCCCGGCGATCCCGCCAACACTCACCGTCATCGAATAGGAAATGCCGCGCTCGGCCGACCCGGTCAGCTCGGCGATCCATTTCGGCGACCAGTTGAGGATGAAGTAGAAGGCGAACATGTTGAGCGGGTGCGCGCAGCACAGCAGCGCCAGCGTCGGCCAGTGGCGGCGCGAGAATATCTCCTTGATCGAACCACCCCCGCTCTCCACGCCTTCGGGCAGCGGCGGCAGCATATCGATCGGGCTGAGGTGCAGCCGCGCGAGAATCCGGTTGGTCTGCTCCAGTGCGCCGCGCGGTTGGCGCGACAGCAGGAACTCGAGCGATTCAGGCAGGTAGAACCAGGCAACTGGGAACAATGCCGCCGAAAGCAGCGCCCCGCCCCAGAAGATCCCCTGCCAGCCGTAGCTGCCCATCAGCAGGATCGCCACCGAACCGCCGATGATCGTGCCGACCGGGAAGGCCGAGGCGACCACGCTCGGCGCAAATTCACGGGCCCGGGCGGAGGCATATTCCAGCGCCAGCGTGCCGACCGTGCTGGTCATCCCACCGATGCCGATCCCGGTCACCAGCCGCGCCGCCGCCATCTCCCCGAAGCCGCGCGACAGCGCGCCGCCGGCCATGCCCAGGGACATCAGCAGCAGGCAGGTCAGGATCGCAGGGCGACGGCCGTTGCGGTCCGCCAAGGGCGACACCGCCAGCGCGCCGACCGCCATGCCCCCCAGCCCCATGCTGAACAGCAGGCCGAGGCGCTCAGGCGGCAGCTGCCATTCCTCCGCCAGCCGCGGCGCGGCCTGGGCCAGCGCGAGAATGTCATAGCCGTCGATCAGATTGACCAGCACGCAGATCAGAACGATCAGATATTGCCCGCCTACCATCTGCCGTTCGCGCAGCTGCTGCCGCGGATCCATCCCATTCTCCCAATCGTTACATTCTTGCAGCCGAGGGCTATTGGCTGCAGTTAGGCAAGTCAAACGGCTGAGAGGATTTCATGGCGGATGCGGTGATGGCCGAACTGCGCTTTGTGGTGCGGGGCGAGAAGTCGATCTTCTACGCCGCCGACCGCGCGCGGTCCTACTGGCCGGCCGATCCCCACACGGTGCCAGTCCATGATGTGCGCCCGATTGCGCAGGACCTAGCCTTCGACCGCAACGGCTTCCTGATGCTGGAAGGGCTGAGTTCCGTCGCCGATCTCTCCGACCGCGAAGCAGTCGAAGCGCGCTATGTCCCCGAGGTCGAAGCGATGATCGCCCGGCTGACCGGGGCGGCCAAGGTGATCAGCTTCGGCCTGATGATGCGCACCGACGATCCCGCTGCGGGCGATGGCAACCTTCCGGCCTTCGGCGCGCATGTCGATTACGGCGCGCGGACCGTGCGCGACCAGACGCTGGATATGCTCGGCGAGGAGGAAGGCGAGCGACGCCTTGCCGGGCGGCACATGCTGATCAAC
>CANJSX010000173.1 GCA_947477055.1 Sphingomonadaceae bacterium
CCCATCGCCGCGATCGCGCCGACCGGCGGCCCGATAAAGGCGATCCCCTCGGCCGCCAGCGCCTCGGCAAAGCTGGTCCGCTCGGACAGGAAACCATAGCCGGGATGCACCGCCTCGGCCCCGGTCTGCTTGCACGCAGCGATGATCTTCTCCGCCAGCAGATAGGACTGCGCGGCCGGCGAAGGCCCGATATGCACCGCCTCGTCCGCCATCCGCACGAAGGGGGCGCGGGCATCGGCATCGGCATAGACCGCCACCGTGGCAATACCCATGCGGCGGGCGGTCTTGATCACCCGGCACGCGATCTCGCCGCGGTTGGCGATGAGGATTTTTTTGAACATTAGATTTTGTCTCGCGTGAAGAATTTGATCAAACCTATCCCGCCTAGGACCGCCACTAAGGGTGGAACCAAAAACACTAGTAATCTCTCCCAAATTGATGGCTGCAGTGCGTCTGAATCAGAAGCCAAGGACCATAGCGACAAGTTGGCGATTACCAGCCCATTGTGACGAAGTAGATCACACACCCAAGCCTTTGCGGCCAAGTCAGGGAAGGACGATTCGAAAAACTCATGATTTTTTTGAACCTCTGTCTCCCCGGACTTGATCCGGGGTCCCGCTTCTTCGCGAGGTCCGAAAGTCAGCGGGACCCCGGATCAAGTCCGGGGAGACGGAGTTGGTTGGGATGAGGTTGGGCGTCACCACTACCCCCCCACCGGAGGCATATTGTGCCCGAGCAGCCGCAACATGTCAGCCGCGCATTCGACCACGTTCGAACCGGGGCCGTAGATCCCCTGCACTCCGGCCTCGCGTAGAAAGTCGTAGTCCTGCGGCGGGATTACCCCGCCGGCGACGACCTTGATATCGGCGCGGCCGGCCTGCCTGAGCAGGCGGACCAGCTCGGGGATCAAGGTCTTGTGCCCGGCAGCGAGCGAGCTGGCGCCGATGGCGTCGACCCCGCGCTCCAGTGCCAGCGCGCAGGTCTCTTCCGGCGTCTGGAACAGCGGCCCGCTGGTGACTTCGAAGCCCATGTCGCTGAAGGCGCTGGCGATGACATTGGCGCCGCGATCGTGCCCGTCCTGCCCCATCTTGGCGACCAGCAGGCGCGGCTTGCGCCCCAGTCGGCGGGCAACGGCTTCGACCCCCTCGATCACCTGGGCATAGCGCGGATCGCCGGCATAGGCCGGGCCGTAGACGCCCAGCACCGGCACCGGCTGGGTGCCATAGCGCCCGAAAGCGGCCTCCATCGCGTCGGAAATCTCGCCCAGCGTAGCCCGGGCACGGGCGGCGCGGATGGCGAATTCGAGCAGGCTGCCGCCGTCCTTCGCCGCATGAGCCAATTCCTTGAGCGCGGACTGGCACACGCTTTCATCCCGCGCCGCCTTGGTCGCCTTGAGCCGAGCGATCTGGCCATCGCGCACGGCGTGGTTGTCCACCTCCAGCGTGTCGAGATGAGCTTCCTCGGCCAGCCGGTACTTGTTGACGCCAACGATGACATCCTCGCCCTTGTCGACCCGCGCCTGCCGTGCGGCGGCGGCTTCCTCGATGCGCTGCTTGGGCATGCCGGAGGCCACCGCTTTGGTCATCCCGCCCAGCGCATCGACTTCCTCGATCAGCGCCCAGGCCTCATCGACCAGCGTCTGAGTCAGTGCCTCGACGTAGTAGGAACCGCCGAGCGGATCGATCACGCGGGTGATGCCGCTTTCCTCGGCCAGCACGATCTGGGTGTTGCGGGCGATGCGGGCGGAAAAGTCGGTCGGCAGGGCGATCGCCTCGTCCAGCGCGTTGGTGTGGAGCGACTGGGTGCCGCCCAGCACTGCCGCCATCGCTTCGACCGTGGTGCGGATCACGTTGGTGTAAGGATCCTGCTCCTGCAGCGAGACGCCCGAGGTCTGGCAATGGGTGCGCAGCATCTTGGAGCGCTCGTCCTTCGCCCCCAGCCCGTCCATCACCCGGTGCCACAGCGTGCGCGCGGCGCGCAGCTTGGACACCTCCATGAAGAAATTCATGCCAATGCCGAAGAAGAAGCTCAAACGCCCTGAAAATGCATCGATATCCAGCCCCGCCGCCATGGCCCGGCGGACATATTCCTTGCCGTCGGCGATAGTGAAGGCCAGCTCCTGCACCGCCGTCGCCCCGGCCTCGTGCATGTGATAGCCAGAGATAGAAATAGAGTTGAATTTCGGCATCTTGGCGGAAGTATATGCAATGATGTCCGAGACGATCCGCATGCTTGGCTCAGGCGGGTAGATATAGGTGTTGCGGACCATGAACTCCTTGAGGATGTCGTTCTGGATGGTCCCGTCGAGCTGCGACTGATCGACCCCCTGCTCCTCCCCGGCGACGATGAAGAAGGCGAGGATCGGGATCACCGCACCGTTCATGGTCATGCTGACCGACATCTGGTCGAGCGGAATTCCGTCGAACAGGATCTTCATATCCTCGACCGAATCGATCGCCACCCCGGCCTTGCCGACATCGCCGACCACGCGCGGGTGATCGCTGTCATAGCCCCGGTGGGTGGCGAGATCGAAGGCCACCGACAGCCCCTTCTGGCCGGCGGCAAGGTTGCGGCGATAGAAGGCGTTCGATTCCTCGGCGGTGGAGAAGCCCGCATATTGCCGGATCGTCCAGGGACGGCCGGCATACATCGAGGCGCGCACGCCGCGAGTGAAAGGCGCGAAGCCGGGCAGGCCTGGGCCAGAGTCAGAAACTTCGGCGTCCTCGGCCGTATAGAGCGGCTTGACGGCAATGCCCTCGGGGGTGTGCCAGGTCAGGTCCCGGCCCTTGACCTCCTTCGCCGCTACGGCCTGCCAGTCTGAAATATCTATCATATCAACCTCTTTGCCCTCTACCCTTCAGGGGAGAGGATACGAAGGCTTGGCGGCTTGTCCGCCTAGCCGCAGTTGGAGAGGGGCCAGTGCCAGCCCCCTCTCCCAACCCTCTCCCCTGAAGGGGAGAGGGTTCACTTACCCCTTGAACTCCGGCTTGCGCTTCTGGAGGAAGGCCATGCCGCCCTCCATCGCATCGGCGCTGTTGCCGGCGGTGCACTGGTTCTCCGCCTCGCGCTGGAGTGCGGAAGCGTAATCGCATTCGAGCGCATCGGCGATCGCCTGACGCATCAGGCCGAGCGCCAGCGTCGGGCCGGCGGCGAGGCGGGTCGCCAGCGCCAGCGCCTGATCCGGCAGTTCCGCATCGGGCACGCATTTGTGGATCAGCCCCCATTCGGCCGCTCTGGCTCCGGGGATCCGCTCGCCCAGCAGCATCATCTCGGTGGCGCGCGCCTTGCCGACCAGCCGAGTCAGCATCCAGCTCGCTCCGCCATCGGGGACCAGCCCGATGTTGACAAAGGCCTGCAGCAGGTAGGAACTTTCCGCCATCACGCAGAAATCCGCCGCCAGCGCGAGGCTGGCGCCAATCCCCGCCGCCGGGCCATTGACCGCGCTGACCACTGGCACGCTCAGCCGGGCGAGCTTGAGCATGACGGGATTGTAGCTCTGCGTCAGCGCCTGATACGCGCCCTCGCCGCCGCTGACCGATTGCTCGCCCCGCGCCGCTAGATCGGCACCCGAACAAAACGCCCGCCCCGCCCCGGTAACCAGCACAGCGCGCGCGCCGTCGAGATTATCGAGGGCGTCGCCAATCTCGTCGAACATCGCCGGCGGCGCTGCATTGAGCCGCTCGGGCCGGTTGAGCGTGATGGCGAGGACGTCGCCCCGGCGCTCGGTGAGGATGGTTTCGTAGGTCAACTTGCAACTCCCAATCCCCTCCCC
>CANJSX010000174.1 GCA_947477055.1 Sphingomonadaceae bacterium
GACCCGGCGGTGGACGGCATCCTCGTCCAGCTGCCCCTGCCCGGGCATCTCGACGAGGCGAAGGTGATCTCCACCATCAACCCCGACAAGGACGTCGACGGCTTCCACGTCACCAATGTCGGCCGCCTGTCGACCGGCCTGCCCGGCTTCGTCCCTTGCACCCCGCTGGGCTGCATCATGCTGCTCAAAGACCGACTCGGCTCGCTCTCGGGCCTCGAAGCAGTAGTGATCGGGCGCTCGAACATCGTCGGCAAGCCGATGGCGCAGCTCTTGCTGGCGGAAAGCTGCACCGTCACCATTGCCCATAGCCGCACCAAGGATCTCGAAGGCGTGGTGCGCCGTGCCGATATCGTCGTGGCAGCAGTCGGCCGGCCTGAAATGGTCAAGGGCTCGTGGATCAAGCCCGGCGCGACCGTGATCGACGTCGGCATCAACCGCATCGACGGCGAAGGCGGCAAGACCAGGCTGGTCGGCGATGTCGATTTTGCTTCGGCCGCCGCAGTCGCCGGGGCGATCACTCCCGTCCCGGGCGGGGTCGGACCGATGACCATCGCGGTGCTGCTGCGCAATGCCCTGGTCGCCGCGCACCGCACCGCCGGGGTGGCGCTGGACGAAGCCTCGCTCTAGAACGGAGCGCATGAAGCGCTCCTTCGCCCTCATCGCCCTGCTTGCCCTCGCCCAGCCGCTCGCTGCCCGGGATCGCCAGCCTTTGCCCGGGCGCGGCTACGCCAATCCCAGCGCAGTCATTGCCGCCGAGGTCGCCTTTGCTCAGGCAGCGCAGGACAAAGGCCAGTGGACCGCCTTCCGCGATACCGCCGCGCCCGATGCGGTGATGTTCGAGCCGGCGATGGTCTACGCCCAGCAGGTCCTCAAGGATCGCCCCAACCCGGCAGTTGCGGTTAAGTGGCAACCCCACATCGTCTGGTCGAGCTGCGACGGCTCGCTGATGGTCAGCCACAGCGCCTGGCAGCGACCGGGTTCGGTCGGCTATTTCACCACGCTTTGGCAGCGCCAGAAAGATGGCAAATACAAGTGGGTCCTCGACCACGGCGATAGCCTGACCGAAGCCCTGGCCGCGCCCGAAATGCTCTCGGGCCTCGTTGCCGATTGCCCCGCAAGGGGCGAGCCGCGCCTGCCTGCTCCAAAGCCCATAAAGCTGCGCAAGGGCCAGTTGCCGCCACTCGATCCCGCGCATCGCTCCGGCAAATCCTCCGACGGCACGCTGGCGTGGGAAGTGACGGTCGATCCCTCCGGCGCGCGCAACCTCTCGGTCAACTGGCGCAAGGAGGGCGAGATGCAGCCGATGCTGATCGAATCCGTCGACGCCCCGCCACCATCGGCACCCGCCAGATAGCGCCATGCTTGATCTGTTCCTCTCCGCCTTCGTCACCTTATTCGTGGTGATCGACCCTCCCGGCTGTGCCCCCATCTATGCCGGGCTCACTGCGGGCGCCACCAACCGCCAGGCCACCGCCATGGCCGCCCGCGCCAGCGTGATCGCGGCGCTGATCCTGATCCTGTTCGCGCTGTTCGGCGAGCAGCTGCTCGGCGCGCTGCATATCGAGCTCAATAGCTTCCGCCTCGCCGGGGGGATCATGCTGTTCGTGATCGCGCTCGATATGGTGTTCGAAAAGCGCACCCAGCGCCGCGAGGAGCGCGCCGAGAAGGTAAAGGCGACACCCGAGGTGGAGGACGTCTCGGTCTTCCCCATGGCCATGCCGATGATCGCCGGCCCCGGCTCGATCGCCACGGTCATGCTGCTGATGGCCCGCGCCGAAGGCACCGAGGCGACGCTGGTGATCCTTGCCGCACTACTGGCCGTAATGGCCCTCACCTTCGCCGCACTGGCCGCCGCCGGGCCGCTAATGCGGGTGCTGGGCACGCGGGTGGAAGCGGTCATCACCCGCCTGCTCGGCGTGCTGCTGGCCGCGCTGGCCGCGCAATATGTGATCGACGGGGTGAAGGAAGTGCTGCGTTAGGCGCTGGTGCTTACTGCAACGTCACCCGGTCGTCCTCGCCATCGCGGCGGCCGAAGAACTGCATCAGCTGGACCAGCAGCTCGCAGCGCTCCGGCAGGCTCTCCGCCTCTAGCAGCGCCTGTTTGGCCGCCGGATCGAACGGCGCGATCTGGGCCACGCCGTTGATCAGCGCGGCATCGTCGAGCCGGGTCACCGCTTCCCAGTCGATCGAATAGCCCTGTGCCTGCGCGAAGCGGCGCGATTCCCGCTCGAACAAAGCCCGCTCGACCGGGGCGAGCACCGCATCGTCCGACTCGTCGAGCAGTTCTGCTTCGACCTGACGGAAGGGCGTCGTCACCGCCAGCTCACGCAGGATGCGGAACCGGGCCATGCCCTCCAGCACGATGTTGTAACGCCCGTCCGGCAGCGCCTCGACATCGCCGATCCTGCCGAGGCAGCCGATATCGAACAGCGGTACGCCCTCGTCCGGCCGGTGCGGCTGGATCATGCCGATGCGCCGGTCGCGCGCCATGGCGTCGGACACCAGCGCCCTGTAGCGCGGCTCGAAGATATGCAGCGGCAGTTGCAGCCCAGGATAGAGCACGGCGCCGGCTAGCGGGAAGATCGAGATGCGCATCCGCTCGGCCCCGCCCGCCCGGCTCAACCGAACAGTATGATCGAGAGGCGCCGCCGGGTCGCGGCCACCCAGGGATCTTCCAGTCCGATCGCCTCGAAGATCTGCAGCAGCTTGGCCCGCGCCGCGCCTTCGTTCCATGCCCGATCGGCCGCGATCATCGCCAGCAGCACGTCCGCCGCCGTATCCCGGTCGCCCGCAGCAAGCGCCGCATTGGCGTAGGCAAACTGCGCTTCCATATCCTCAGGAGCAGCGGTGGCAGCGGCGCGCAGTTGCGCCAACTCGCCCTCCTCAGGTACCTCGGCGACCAACGCCAGCGCGGCTGCGGCCCTTTGCACGACGGGATTGGCGGCAAGCTTGGGATCTAGCGCGGCGAGCACTGTCTGCGCTTCCTCCGCCTGCCCGGCCAGCAACAGCGCCCGGATCAGCCCGGCATGGGCCACGGCGTTGTCAGGTGCGATCTCGATGATCTGGGCGTAAATATTCACCGCACGCTCGCCATCGCCGGCCGCCAGCACTTCGTCACCCATCGCCAGCAGCGGCGCCACGTCCTGCACTGGCTCGCTGCCGCCCGGCTGCACCGGCAGCTTGGCGAGCAGCTGGTCGAGCACCGACTTCAGCTGGGATTCGCTGCGGGCATTGGTGAGATCGGCCACCGGCTGGCCCTGGAACATGGCATAGACCGTGGGAATCGAGCGCACCTGGAACTGCGCAGCGATGAACTGATCCTCATCGACATTGAGCTTGGCCAGCACCACGCCCTTCTCGGCATATTCGCCCGCGACCTTTTCCAGCAATGGCGCCAGCGCCTTGCACGGCCCGCACCACTCGGCCCAGAAGTCGAGGATGACGAGCGAATGCATCGACGGTTCGACCACATCCTTGCGGAAGCGGTCGACCGCCTTCTGTTCGTCGAGACTGAGACCCATGCTGGCCAAGAGAAGGCTCCATCGTAAATGTCGGGGAATGGCTACCCACTCCAAATCGGCCTTTTGCCCCGATTTGCCAAGGGGCCTTGCAAGCATTTTGCGCCCGGGCCATTTTCCCCTTGGCAAGCGCCAGACCCGATGCTAACCGCCCGCCTCACCCAAAGGGCTCCGCCCCTTTACGGCGCCAGAGCGGGCGTAGCTCAGGGGTAGAGCACAACCTTGCCAAGGTTGGGGTCGAGGGTTCGA
>CANJSX010000175.1 GCA_947477055.1 Sphingomonadaceae bacterium
AGCTGGCCAAGAGCTTCAGTGTCTATGCCCCCTCGCACCCCGGTTTTGGCGAATCCGCTCTGCCCAAGGGGATGAACCGGGTCGATGACCTGGGTTATTTCTATCTCGACCTGCTTGATACACTCGGACTGGATAGTCCCGCCGTGGTGGGCAGCGCGTTCGGTGGCTGGGTGGCGCTCGAACTGCTGACCAAGGATCCAGCGCGGGCCAGTTCGCTGGTCCTCGCCGCGCCCTTCGGGCTGCGTACCGCTGACCGGCGCGAGCAATACGTCGCCGATATCTTCACCATGTCGCGGCAGGAGCTGGCGAAGCGCCTGCAGGCCAGCGAGCCGTCGGAAGCCAGCAACATCTTCAAGATGCCGGAAGACCGCCTGCGCCGCACCATGCGGGGCGACGAGGCGCTGAGCCTTTATGGCTGGACGCCCTACATGCATAATCCCAAGCTCGCCCTGCGGCTGCACCGCATCAACTGCCCGACGCTGGTGTTGTGGGGCAGCGTCGATGCGCTCGTTACCCCGGCTTACCGCGACGCCTTTGCCGCTGCCTTGCCGCAGACCGCGCATGAGGAAGTGGCCGGCGCCGGCCACCTGATCCACGCCGACCAGCCCGCCGCGCTGGCCGCCCGCATCGCCACCCACGCAGCGGCCAGCGCCGCCGCGCCGGTTGCAGCCTGAAGCATCGGAGAGAGACCATGAAGATCTGGCAGTTTTCCGAGCAGGCCTATCACCCCGCATTCCCGGTCCCCGGCGCGATGCGCGTCACCCTGCCGCAGCATCACTGCGATCCTGAGCTCGCGGGGCAGCTGCTCAACCGCTACCTCGACGAGTACCTGCTGACCGACGAGCTCGGCCTCGACATCATGATCAACGAGCATCACGCGGCGGCGACCTGCATGTCGACCTCATGCATGACCACGCTGGCGATCCTAGCCCGGCAGACCAAAAAGGCGCGGCTGCTCGCGCTCGGCATCCCCCTCGCCAACCGCTCCAATCCGCTGCGTGTGGCCGAGGAGATCGCCATGGTCGATTGCCTCTCGGGCGGGCGGCTGGAAATGGGCTTCGTCAAGGGCGCGGCCTATGAGCTGTTCATGTCGAACCGCCAGCCAACCGGCTTCATGAGCCGCTTCTGGGAAGCGCATGACCTGATCCTCGATGCGCTGACCAATGAGGGTGAGAACTTCTCGTGGGAAGGCGAGCACTTCCACTACCGCACCGTCAGCATGTGGCCGCGCCCGATCCAGGCGCCGCATCCGCCCGTGTGGATGACCGCATCCAGCGCCACTAGCGCCCGCGACTATGGCAAGCTCGGTTACGTCTGCGCCACTTTCCTCTCCGGCGCGGTCGCCAGCTCGGTTTTCTCGGGCTATCGCGAGGCCTATTTCCAGTCCTTCGGCAAGCCGGCCGGGCTGGACCGGCTGGCCTATCTCGCGCTGGTCTCCTGCGCGCAGAACCGCAGCGAGGCCTTTGCCCGCGCCGAGAAGATGAAGAGCTATTTCACCACCGCTGCCCGGGTCGAACCGCAGCACCGCAATCCCTGGGGCTTCAACCCGATCGAGGCCAATGTCCGCGCGCTGGCCGCCGGTCCGCTGGCGATGCGCCCGCGCATGCGCAACGGCAATCCGGTCCCGGTCGATGGCTCGATCGAGGAGTATATGGACGCCGGGCTGATGTTCGTCGGCACCCCGGACGAGGTCTATGAGCAGCTCGCCCGCTTCAACACCGAAACCGGCGGCTTCGGCAATCTGCTGATGATGGGCCAGGCTGGCGAGCTCGATCACGCCGAGACGGTCGACAATTTGACGCTGATCGCCAAGGAAGTGGCGCCGCGACTGGCGGTGCTGCCCGAAGTGCCGCTGGATGTGCGCTACGAGGCGGTGGGCTGAGCGCGCTTCGCCGCAAGCCCTCTTTACAAGCGCCGCGCTCTATGACAGCTAGGCTGATATCAGTCAGGCTGATATAAGAATTGGGGAGAAGTGATCATGCAGTTCGGCTTGTTCTACGAGCATCAGTCGCCCGCGCCGTTCAGTCCCGAGCAGGACTGCCGGACCATGCAGAACGCGCTGGACGAGCTCGAACTCGCTGACAAGCTCGGCTATGACTACGCCTGGTTGGTCGAGCATCACTTCCTCGAGGAATATTCGCATTCATCGGCCCCCGAGGTGTTCCTCGGCGCGCTCAGCCAGCGCACCAAGCGGATGCGGCTGGGCCATGGCATCTGCGTGATGCCGCCGGCGATCAACCACCCGGTGCGCGTGGCCGAACGGATCGCGACGCTGGACCTGCTCTCCAACGGCCGGGTCGACTGGGGCACCGGCGAGAGCGGCACGGCAATGGAGCTCGAGGGCTTCAACGTCAACGTCGACGACAAGAAGGAAATGTGGCGCGAGGCGACCGAGCAATGCGCCAACATGCTCGTGATGAACCCCTACCCGGGCTACGAGGGCAAGTATTTCTCGATGCCGACCCGCAGCATCGTCCCCAAGCCGCTGCAGCGCCCGCATCCCCCGCTGTGGGTCGCCTGCTCGCGTCGCGACACGATCCTCGCCGCCGCGCGCAACGGCATGGGCGCGCTGGTCTTCGGCTTCGCCGCGCCCGAGCAGGCCGGCAAGTGGGTCCAGGAATATTACCACATCATCAAGTCCGACGAATGCGTGCCGATCGGTCATGCGGTCAACGCCAACCTCGCCATCGTCACCGCGCTTTCGGTCAACGAGGATGAGCAGGAAGCGATCGACCGCGGCTCGCAGGGCTTCAAGTTCTTTGGCTATTCGCTCGGCTATTATTCGTCGTTCGGGCAGATGAAGCCCGGTCATTCCGAGGTCTGGGAGAAGTTTCTCAAGGCCGAAAGCGCGATTGCCGACAACCACGGCAACGGCGGCATCGGCACGCCGGAGCAGGTCTATGATCACTGCCAGGCCTATGCCGACGTTGGGGTCGATCAGGTCATCTTCGTCCAGCAGACCGGCCCGGCCAACCACGATCACATTGTCGATTCACTCAGCCTCTTCGCCGAAAAATGCATGCCGCGCCTGAAAGTGGGCGAGGAAGAGCGGCTGGCGAAGAAGGAGGCCGAGCTGGCCCCCTACATCGAGGCCGCGCTTGCCCGGAAGCCGCGCATGCCCGAGATCGCCAAGCATGAGATCGAGGACGTGGTGTCCTTCGGTCAGCGCAAGAAGAACGAGGGCGAGTACGTCAACTTCCGCAGCGACCGCGGCGGCGGCGTGGCGGTTGTTGCCGACGATCCGCTCGCGGCAGTGGCCAACGATCCCAAGGGTCCGAAGATCGTCTGACCCGCTGCGGGATCAGAGCGGTTGGAACTCCAGATCGAAGTTGGCCGAGCGGATGAAGTTCGCCAGCAGGGAATAGTAACCGGCGATGGCGATCAGCTCGCTCGCGCCCGTCCGCCCCAGCAGCTCGACCGCACGGCCGAGCAGGGCGGGCGAGGCCGCTCCGATCTCCACCACCTCGCGGCACAGCGCGATCACCGTGGCTGCAGGCTCGGCGAGGCCCGTGGTGTCACCGCTGCGGGTTGCGGCGATGGTCGCGGCATCGACCCCGGCGTCGACCGCAATCGGGGCGTGGAAGTTCCACTCATAGCCGCAGTCCATCGCCGATCCGGTCGCGAGGATCGCAATCTCGCGCAAATCGTCGGGCAGGGTCGAGCCAAAACGCAGCCGTGCTCCGACTTCCTGGATGGCGAGGGCCAGCTCGGGAATGTCGAGCATGGCAAGGAACGGACTCGGCACCGCGCCGCGCGGACC
>CANJSX010000176.1 GCA_947477055.1 Sphingomonadaceae bacterium
AGATCACGTCGCCGGTGTCGAAGATCTCGATCTCGGGCTTGACCCCGGCATCGCGGATCATCGCGGCCATGCGGCGCACGATACCGGGTTCGTTGACCACGGTGGTCCCGGCGAAATTCATGCTGCCGATATCAAGGCTGCAGATATCCGGCTTGAGCGCCAGAACGTGCTCTACTCGGCGTTCGGCCGTCATCATCAAGGTGCCGGGTCCGCCGATTGACGGATCTTCCAGGCTTGGGCGAAACTCGCCGCCCGGTCCGGTTGTCAGATTGATGACGAGATCCGCTCCGGAATCGCGGATCCGTTTCACGACTTCGCGGTAATGCTCCAGCTCGACGCTGATCCCTCCGGTCTCCGGATCGCGGACGTGGATGTGGCACATCGCCGCCCCGGCTTCCGCCGCTTCTAGGCAGGAATCGGCGATCTGTTTCGGGGTGACCGGCAAATTCGGATTTTGCGTCAGGGTCGTGCCCCCGCCCGTAACCGAGCAGGTCAATATTCGCAGGTCAGCCATGTCCCTCTCCAATTCTTGTTACGGACTCTTGTTACCGGTCCCTAGATCAGTTGCAATCCCTGTCTGACCGGGAATCGTCCATCACCGCCACAAATCGGCCACCCTGATACAAAGCATCGGGATCATCGGCGGCCAGCGGCGGGTGTGCTGCTTCGATTGCCGCACGGAATGGCTCGGACGAATCCTCCGGCTGGTAGCCGAGATTCGCCGCAACGCTGTTGTCCCACCAGACATCGCGATTGTCCGAGACGCCGTAGATCACGCTGTAGCCGACCTTGGGGGCCAGTAGGCAGGAGCGGACCAGCCGCGCGAGATCGCCATAGCTGAGCCAGGTCGGAAGCATGCGCCGCCCGCGCGGCTCGGGGAAGGCCGAGCCGATCCGCAGGCAGGCGCTCTCGATCCCGTAGCGGTCATAGTAGAGCCGTGCGAGCGCCTCGCCCCAGACCTTGGTCGCGCCGTAGAGGCAGTCCGGTCGGGGCGGATCGGAGGGAGAAATCACCTGGCCTGCGGGATAGAACCCGGTCGCATGGTTCGAACTGGCCTGCACAACGCGCCTGACACCGTGGATCCGCGCCGCCTCATAAAGATGCTGGAGGCCGATCACATTGCCGGTGAGCAGCAGCTCCCAGTCCTCTTTCATCACCCCGCCGAAATGGACCACGGCGTCCACTCCTTCGAGCAGCGCAAGCATCCCCTCGCGATCCTCGAGCGAGACGGTCCGCACCTCTTCGCCCGCGCGCGCCGGGCCGGGATCGACCCGGTCGGCGACCCGCAACTTTTCGCAAAGACTTGTAAGATGCGGGCGCAGGGAACTGCCCAGGTTGCCGGTGCCGCCGGTCAGCAGGATGCGCTGGTACGGGGTTTCGCTCATCGCAGGTAACTGCGATCCAGCTGCTCCAGCTTGGTGCAACCGATGGAGGACATGGCCAGATAAATCTCCTGCTTGAGGATTTCCAGTACCCGTTCCACTCCGGCCTGACCGTGGCTTGCCACGGCATAAAGCGTCGCGCGTCCCACGAAGGCGAAGCTCGCGCCGAGGCACAGCGCCGCGACGACATCCGACCCGCGAGTGATGCCGCTGTCGATCATGACCGGAATGCGCCCGGCCACCGCATCGCAGACCTCGGGCAGCACGGTCAGCGCCGCCGGTGCCTTGTCAAACTGCCGCCCACCGTGATTCGAGACGATGATCCCGTCGACCCCGGCTTCCACCGCCATGGCCGCATCCTCGGCGCTGAGGATGCCCTTGAGCACCAGCTTGCCCTTGAACTGGTCGCGCATGTCGCGCAGCAGATCCCAGGTCTGCACCGCAAAAGCCTGCTCCGCAAAGAAGCCGGTGACGTCCATCGGGCCGGAACCCGGCGGACAATAGGGCAGCCAGTTTTCCAGCGTCGGGATGCCGTTGCGAAAGAAATTCAGCAGCCATAACGGATGGCGAAGTGCCTCGATTCTGGAGCGCAGCGCGGGCTTGTAAGGCCGCACCCAGCCACTGCGGATGTCGCGCTCGCGCTTGGAGTAGATCGGAATGTCTACGGTGAAGACCAGCGTCTCGAGCCCGGCATCGCCAATCCGCCGGATCTGGTCGCGGCGGATGTCCTCACGCTTGGGAACATAGATTTGGTACCAGGCAGAGGGAGCGATTTGCGCTATCTTCTCGATCGAGGAATTGCTCGCGCCTGAGAGGATGAAGGGCGTCCCCGCCCGGTGCGCCGCTTCGGCCAGCAGCAAGTCGGCATCGCGCCGAGTGATCCCCGCCATGCCAGTTGGCGCAATGCCGACGGGCAGCGCATGGGTTCGGCCCAGCAGCGACGCCGACTGATCGACACTCGAAACGTCCCGCAGATAGCGCGGAACCAGCTCGATCGACTGGAACGCGGCGCGATTGCGGGAGAGGCCTAGTTCGTCCTCGGCGGCGCCTTCGATGTAATCAAAGATCATCCGCGGCAGGTAGCGCCGCGCCGCCTGCTTGAAGTCGTCGAGATTGGTGGCCTTGTCCGCGCGCATTCGCTGCTTCTCCGGTTACAGGTGCGAGAACAGGGTGTTGCCACGAACCGGCAGGTCTGCGCACAGAATATTCGGCCCCTCGGTGATGAACAGGCGCCGTCCGTCCGGCCCGCCGAAGGCGCAGTTGGTAGTGTGATGGCCGTGGTTTGGCGCGCGGATGCGCAGTGCCGGCTCGCCCAGCGGGCTGAAATGCCAGACCGAACCGAGCCCGGTGTGGCAGATGACGATCCCGCCATCCTCGCCCATCGCCAACCCATCCGGCCCCATCCCGCCGGACAGCTGGATGAAGACGCCGACCTTGGTCACCAGCCCGTCGTCCGGCAACGGCAGGCGCCACACTGCATTGTCGCGGGTGACGGCAAGGTAGAGGATCGTTTCGGCCGGATTGAGCACCAGTCCATTCGGGCTTGGCACATTGTTCATCAGGCATTCGAGCCGTCCATCGGCGCGGAGGCGGAAGACGCGCCCGGTCGGGTCGTGCAGGCCGGACTGGCCCTGATCGGTGAAATAGAGATCGCCGTTGGAAGCAAAAGTCAGGTCGTTCACCCCGCGCAGCGGCTGGAGCAGCACATTGTCGATCACCGTTTTCATTGCGCCTGACTTGGGATCGTAGGTGATGATGCCCTTCACGGCATCGGCGATGAACAGCCGTCCGTCGCGGTGGAAGGCGAGGCCGTTGGGATTGCCTTCATACTCCAGCGCGCATTCGACCTGGCCATCGGGCGAGAGCTTGAACAAGCGTCCCCACGGAATATCGACCACCCACAAATTGCCGTCCCGGTCGAACGCAGGGCCTTCAAGGAAAACCGGAGCCGGCGCGCCGCGCAGCTGGACGTCGATCCAGCGGTTGGTGCCGGATTTGTTAAAACGCTCGGGGATCGTCGCGAAGACGCGCGCCTCGACCGATGGCGGTGCAGCGTACAATTCTCTCTCCCCGCCTCTGTTACCGGGAACAAACTAGACCCGGGTTTGCCCTTTGCGCAATCCTAGCGGTTGAAGCGTTCCAGAACCCTGCCAGTCCAGCCCATGATGTCCTTCTCCGCAATCAGCCACTGGCCGTCTACCTTGGCGACGACATCGCGGACATGGCCGCACCAGTGCAGATGCGGCGGTGCGGGCGGGTGGTTGATCGTTGCCCAGGCATAGCTGCGCACCTGCCAGTGATCGGGTCGGCCCTTTGGATCGGGCTCGTAGATGAACTGGCCCATC
>CANJSX010000177.1 GCA_947477055.1 Sphingomonadaceae bacterium
GCGGTCGAGCACGCCATCCGCCATGCCAGTCTGTGCGATGGCGAACTCCTCGTCACCTCGATGGACGGTGTCTCAACGCAGGCCGTGTATGACCTCGAACTGACCCGCACCATCGCCGATGCCGTCTCAGAGCCGGTGATCGCCAGCGGCGGGGTCGGCACGCTCGAGCATCTGGTCGAAGGCGTGACCAAGGGCCATGCCAGCGCGGTCCTCGCCGCCTCGATCTTCCATTTCGGCAAGCACACCGTGGCCGAAGCCCACGCGGCTCTGCGCACGGCGGGTATTTCTGCGCGGGGTTAGTGGACGAGTTACGGCGCTTTACAAGAAAATGTCTAAATATCTGACACTTAACTAAAGTTCGAGACCAACGTTAACCATCGCACTCGCAGGTATTCGGCGCTTGGCGAGCCGCGGCACGAAGCTTGCGTTTACCATTTCCGGGACATCCGGGAGTCGCAGTCGTGAGAAACCTTGCCGTCATCTTTGCTGGAGCCTTGAGCGCTTCCATCCTCGCCATGCCGGCGCTCGCGCAAGGTTCGATCAGCGTGCCCGAACCCTCCAATCTCGCGTTGCTGGCGCTGGGCGTGATTGGCGTGGTGGTGGGCCGACAGGGCAGCCGCAAGCCGCCCAAGGACTGAACGCTAAAGGCTTGACCGCGGCACCCTTGCCAAGCAAAGCCATGGCCCATGGACAGCACCGGAACACTTGCGCGGCTTGAGGCGGTGATCGCCGAGCGTCGCGCTGCCGATCCCGAAACCAGCTATGTCGCGAAGCTGAGCGCCCGCGGCGTGCCGAAGATCGCCCAGAAGCTCGGTGAGGAAGCCGTCGAGGCGGTGATCGCGGCGATGGCCGACGATCGCGACGGGCTGGTCGGCGAAGCGGCGGACCTGCTGTTCCACCTGCTCATGCTGCTGGGTGCCAAGGGTGTGCCGCTGGCCGAAGTGCTGGCCGAGCTTGACCGGCGCGAGGGCATTTCGGGCATCGCCGAGAAAGCCTCACGGAGCCAGTAATGCCGATCGATCCGCGCGCGCCCTATGACGAGAGCAATGTCTTCGCCAAGATCCTGCGCGGCGAATTGCCGTGCAGCAAGGTGCATGAGGACGAATTCTGCCTCGCCTTCCACGATCTGCGCCCGCAGGCGCCGGTGCATGTGCTGGTGATCCCCAAGGGGCCGTATGTCAGCTGGGACGATTTCGCTGCCACGGCACCGGCCGAACTGGTCGCGGGTTTTGTCCGCTCGGTGGGCGAAGTCGCGCGGATGCTCGAGCTTGACGGGCCGGGCTATCGCCTGCTCGTGAACATGGGCGGGCACGGCCATCAGGAAGTGCCGCATCTGCATGTGCACATCTTCGGCGGGCGGCAATTCTACCAGATGATCGCCGACTGAAGTTCCTCCCCCTTGGGGGAGGGGGACCATGCGGAGCATGGTGGAGGGGCACAGGCGAGTGCTCCTGCCCT
Organism: Sphingomonadaceae bacterium; assembly: GCA_947477055.1. GTDB lineage: Bacteria > Pseudomonadota > Alphaproteobacteria > Sphingomonadales > Sphingomonadaceae > Novosphingobium. The sequence goes on from CANJSX010000177.1 coordinate 1,459, forward strand.
CGCAAAGTCGCGATCCTCCGACCTGCCCCTCCACCACCTTCGGTGGTCCCCCTCCCCGTGCCGGGGAGGAATTCCTCAATCCGGTGACAAACGGTGCGAGAAATGCCGCGAAGCGAAGGCATCGCCTTGCCCTGCGACTCGCGCTGTTGCTAAGAGTCTCCCCGGAATGACGCTGTATCCCCATCCACCCGGCGGCCTGTTCGATGGGCCGCTGCATCGCTTCGCGGTGCGTGCCTATTTCGAAGATACCGACCTTTCGGGCGTGGTCTATCACGCCAATTATCTGCGCTGGTTCGAGCGGGCCCGGTCCGACATGCTGCGGCTGCTCGGGATCGACCAGCGCGCCGCGCAGGAAGCGGGCGAGGGGGCCTATGCCGTGGCCGACCTCACCATCCGCTATGCCGCTCCGGCCCGGCTCGACGACGACGTACTGATCGAGAGCCGGGTCGAGGAAATGCGTGCCGCCAGTTGCCGCATGCATCAGCGCGCGAGCCGGGACGGGCAACTGCTCGCCGAGGCGCACCTCCGGGTCGGCTTTGTCAGTCCGGACGGCCGCCCGAAGCGCCAGCCCGATGCCTGGCGCACCGCCTTTGCCACCATCCTGCCAACACCCGAAAGTTCCGAATGACCCTGCTTGCCCTGCTCTCGCTCGCTGCCGATACCGCTGCATCGGGTGCGCCAACCCGGCTCAATCCGGTCCGCCTGTTCCTCGATGCCGATATCGTGGTGCAGGTGGTGATGGCCGGGCTGGTCCTCGCCAGCATCTGGGTGTGGACGATCATTCTGTCCTCCGCGGTCCGCATCGGCGGGGTGAACCGCCGCTGCGCCGATTATGAAGCCGAGTTCTGGAAGGCCAACGACATCGCGGCGTTCCAATCGGAGCACACCAGCGCGGAGGTTCCTTCGGGCAAGGTGGTTGCTGCGGGTCTGGCGGAATGGCGGCGCTCCTTCTCCGGCAAGCGGCCCGATCCCGAAGGCATCCGCCAGCGCCTTTCAACCGTGATGGATTCCGCCGTGGCACAGGAGGCGGACGGCCTCGCCGAGCGGCTCAACTTCCTCGCCACGGTCGGCGCGGTGGCGCCCTTCGTTGGACTGTTCGGGACGGTCTGGGGGATCATGAACAGCTTCTTCCAGATCGGCCAGCAGCAGAATTCCTCGCTCGCGGTGGTGGCACCGGGCATTTCCGAGGCGCTGTTCGCCACTGCGATCGGCCTGTTTGCCGCGATCCCGGCAGTGATCGCCTACAACCGCTACAGCCACTGCGTGAACGCCTTCGAGGCGCGGCTGCAGCGCTTTGCCGATCGCTTCCACGCCAGCTTGAGCCGCGAGCTGGAGGCCGAATAATGGCGCTTTCGCTGCCAGGCAGAGGACGTAGCAGGGGCGGTCGCCGCGCGCCCATGGCCGAGATCAACGTCACCCCGCTGGTCGACGTGATGCTGGTGCTGCTGATCATCTTCATGGTCACCGCGCCGCTGCTCAAGGCCGGGGTGCCGGTGCAATTGCCGGAAAGCCGCGCCAAGGCGCTGGCCGAGGAGCGGCATCAGGTCACCATCTCGATGGCGCGCGACGGTATGGTCTACCTCGATGAAGCACCGCTCGCTCCCGGCGAACTGGCGGACCGACTGGCCGGGATCCCGCGCGGACCGGATGGCAAGCCGCCGCTGGTGACGCTGCGCGCCGACAAGGGGCTGGACTACGGCGCGGTCATGGCGGTGATGGGTGAGCTCAACCGCGCCGGGTTCAATTCGATCTCGCTGGTCACCTCGGCGGGTGCGGCCCCGGTCACCAGTGGTTCAGACGGCAGGCAATAGCGCCGAGGTTATGAGCAGCAGCGCACTCCGCAGCGAAGAACGGATCGGCCTTATCGTGGCACTCGCCGCGCATGCCGCGCTGGTGCTGCTGCTGGTCGTGCGCCCGCCCGGCCAGTCGATCATCCCGGCGCCGGAGCGGATGACGGTGACCCTGTCCGATGACGTCGGTCTGACCTCGACCTCGCCGCAGCCCGCTGCTGATGCCGCGCCCGATGTGGCACCCGAGATTGGCGAAGCGCTGCCGCCTGAACCGGTGGTCAAAGCCGAGCCGGCGAAAAAGTTCGAGCCGGTCGCGCCGCCCAAACCCGCGCTCCGGTCGGTGACGAAACCCACTCCACCTGCCGCACCCAAGACCGTGCAGAAAGCAGCGACTCAACCACTCCCGCGCGCCAGTTCCGCCCCCACGCAGCGCCCCGGTGGCAACCGGATCGGCAGCGATTTTCTCAAGGGTATCC
>CANJSX010000178.1 GCA_947477055.1 Sphingomonadaceae bacterium
CAGCTTCCAGCGCCGCAACGGCCTTGGCCTGAACAGCCGCATCGCTCTCGCCATCCATCGCCCGGCGCTCCGAATGGCCGACAATGGTGAAGCTCGCCCCGGCATCGGCGAGGAGTGGCGCGGCGACATCACCGGTGAAGGCGCCGCTCGCCTGGGCGTGACAATCCTGCCCGCCCACTGCCATCTCCTGCACTGCCTCGGCCATCGCCGCGATCAGGGTGAACGGCGGAGCGATGCCGACATCCACACCGGGGTGGCGCGCGGCGGCGCGATCGATCGCGCGCGCCTCGGCCAGCATCGCGCGGGTCCCGTTCATCTTCCAGTTGCCGACAATATAGGGTTTGCCTGCCATTACCAATTTCCTGCTTCCGGCACGAATCCGCAGCCGGATAATAAAATCACCCCCCGCGCCTAGGGCAAGCGCGTCGGCATTGTCAAAACTCTGCAGGGAATTGTCCCGGTCTCGGCCATTGCGGGAATCCGCCGGGCGGCTTAAAGCCCCGCTCGAAATCCGGAGCATCCGCCCGGAACAGAACATCAAGCGAAGCTGGCAATGCTCGAAACCTTCCGCAAATTCACCTCCTCCCGCTTCGGCATCGTCATCGCGATGGGATTCCTGATCCTGATCGCCCTGGCCTTTGCCGCGGCCGACGTGACCTCGGGCAACTTCGGCGGCGGCGCCGGGGGCGACCGGGTGGCGATGGCCGGCAAGAAGCGGATCACCACCTCGGCGCTCAGCCGCGCGGCGACCACGGCCTTGGAAAACCTCAAGGAAGAAGACCCCAAGCTCTCGATGAGCGCCTTCCTCGCCAGCGGCGGGCTTAACGACGTGCTCACGCAGATGCTCGACCGCGCGGCAATCGGCGTCTTCGGTGAGACGCACGGCCTGGTTGCGGGTGTCCGGCTGGTCGATAGCGAAATCGCCAAGGTGCCCTCGTTCCGCGGGCTCGACGGGCGCTTTTCGGACGAGGCCTATCGCCAGGTCCTGCAGCAGCGCGGGCTGACCGACGAGCTGGTGCGCGACGATCTGTCGCAGGGCCTGATCGCCAAGCAGGTGCTGATCCCCGCCTCGTTCGGCGCGGTGTTCCCGCAGGGACCGGCCCAGCAATATGCCGCGCTGCTCAAGGAAAAGCGCATCGGCGCGATCGCCCTGATCCCCTCGGCGGCCTTCGCCCCCAAGGCGCAACCGACCGACGCCGAACTGGCGGCCTATTACACCAAAATCAGCAGCCGCTTCATCCGCCCGGAACGCCGCGTGCTGCGCTATGCCGTATTCGACGCTACGGCGCTGAAGAGCCTGCCGGCGCCGACCGAAGCCGCGATCGCCGCGCGCTATGGCCAGAACCGCGTGCAATATGCCGCCTCCGAAAACCGCAAGATCACCCAGCTGATCGTGCCGACCGAGGCCGCCGCCCGCGCGATCCTCGCCGAAGTCGCCAAGGGCACTTCGCTGGACAAGGCGGCGACCGAAAAGGGCCTTTCCACCGCAGCGATCGGCCCCTTGGGCAAGCAGCAGCTGGCCAGCCAGGCCTCGCCCGCAGTGGCCGACGCCGTGTTCGCCGCCGCCCGGGGCAGCATCGCCGGACCGGCCAAGAGCGGCATCGGCTGGCACCTGATGCGGATCGATAGTGTGGAGGCCAAGCCGGCCCGCAGCCTCGATCAGGTCCGCGCCGAGCTGGTCACGCAGATCGCCGCTGAACAGCAGCGCAGCGCCTTGTCCGACCTCTCGGCCCGGCTCGAGGAAGAACTCGACGGCGGCTCGACGCTGGGTGACGTGACCAAGGAACTCGGCCTCACTGCCGCCCAGACCGAACCGCTGACCGCCGACGGTCAGGTCTACGGCAAGCCGGGCGTCGCCGCCCCGCCGGTCCTCGCCCGGGTGATCCAGACCGCCTTCGCGATGGAACGCGAGAACGCGGCGCAACTGGCCGAGGTCGAAGCCGGCAAGACCTTCGTGATCTTCGACGTGGTCCAGATCGCTCCCTCCGCCCCGGCCCCGCTGGCCGACATCAAGCCGCAAATCGCCACCGCCTTCCTGCTCGAAAAGGGCGCGACCGGCGCCCGCGCCGCTGCCGACAAGGTGCTCGCCCAGGCCCGCAAGGGCACCCCGCTGGCTGCGGCGATGGCCTCGCTCGGCCTGCCGCTGCCGCCGGTCGACCAGATCGACATGGGCCGCGAGCAGCTGGTCCAGCAGGGCCAGCAGGTCCCGCCGCCGCTCGCCCTGCTGTTCAGCATGGCCAAGGGCACGGTCAAACTGCTCCCCGCACCGGACAATCGCGGGTGGTTCGTGGTTTCGCTCAGCAATATCGTCCCCGGCCAGGTCGCCCCGACCGATCCGCTGCTCGCCCAGGCCCGCCGCGAACTCGGCGGCATGCTGGCCCGCGAATACGCCGATGGACTGCGCCGGGCGATCCGCGCCGAAGTGGGCGTGACCCGCAACGAGACGGCGATCAAGTCGGTCTCGACCCAGCTGTCCGGCGGAAACTGATACCGCCGATATGACAGGAGCACGGCCGGAAAACTGGAACGACGCCGCCATTGCCCTGGGCGAAGGCCGCCCCTCGCTGATCTGGCGCCGGCTGATCGCCGACACCGAAACCCCGGTCGGCGCCGCCGCCAAGCTGATGATCGAGGGTCGCGGCGATTTCCTGCTCGAATCCGTCGAGGGCGGCGAGGTGCGCGGGCGCTACAGCCTGCTCGGGCTCGACCCGGACCTCGTGTTCCGCGCGGTCGGCAACGCCTGCGAGATCAACCGCGACTGGCGGCAGGACCGCGAGCGCTTCGCCCCGCTGCCCGGCGGGAGCATGGCCGAGCTGCGCGCGCTGGTCGACGCTTGCCGGATCGACGTGCCGCCCGGCCTACCCCCGGTGCTGGCCTGCCTGGTCGGCTATTTCGGCTACGAGACCTATGGCCTGATCGAAAAGCTCCCGCGCCCGGCCGAGAACCCGCTGGCGCTGCCTGACATGCTGTTCGTCCGGCCCGCAGTGATCCTGGTGTTCGACCGGTTGAGCGACGAGCTCTACGCAGTCGCCCCGCTATGGCCCTCTTCGGCGGACGCTGAAGCCGCGCTCGGTGCCGCTCAGGAGCGGATCGACGAGAGCTTGCGCATGCTCGCCGGGCCGATCCCGCCCGCGCATCGCGATGCCACCCTGCCCGAACCCGCGCTCACCCCGACCATGGCCAATGCCGACTATGCCCGGATGGTGCTGCGCGCCAAGGACTACATCGAGGCTGGCGACATCTTCCAGGTGGTGCTGGCGCAGCGCTTCACCTGCCCCTTTACCCTGCCCCCGCTCGCGCTCTATCGCGCGCTGCGCCGGGTCAACCCCTCGCCCTTCCTCTATTTCCTCGACCTGCCCGGCTTCGCGCTGACCGGCTCGAGTCCGGAGATCCTCGTGCGGGTCCGCAATGGCGAGGTGACGATCCGCCCGATCGCCGGCACCCGCCCTCGCGGCAAGACCCCGGACGAGGACCGCGCCAACGAGACCAGCCTGCTCGCCGATCCCAAGGAACGCGCCGAGCACCTGATGCTGCTCGACCTTGGCCGCAACGATGTTGGCCGGGTGGCCAAGGCTGGCACGGTCAAGGTCACCGAAAGCTACACGGTCGAACGCTACAGCCATGTGATGCACATCGTTTCGAATGTGGTCGGGCGGCTCGATCCTGCGAAAGATGCGCTCGACGCACTGTTCGCGGGCTTCCCGGC
>CANJSX010000179.1 GCA_947477055.1 Sphingomonadaceae bacterium
CGGACAATGGCCCCAGCTACATCGCGGGTGAACTGGCGGAATACATCGAGGCCCGGAAGATGAGTCACGTGCGCGGTGCCCCGTGCCACCCCCAGACGAGGCTCGCACTCCGCTAATCCAAGCCGCGATCTGCGCCAAATGTTCTGACGACGGACAACAAACGCCGTTGAAAGGGATATGGTGGGCGCTGACGGGCTCGAACCGCCGACCCTCTCGGTGTAAACGAGATGCTCTACCAACTGAGCTAAGCGCCCCTGTTCGGGTTCGCGGCTTCTAGCGCAAGGAGGCGCGCGGTCAACCTGCGGTCTGCATCCGGGCGACGAGCGCCCGCGCGGCGCGCGAGACGTCGTCCCAAGTATACTCGAAATGCTCTTCCCCGCCGTAATAGGGATCGCCCACTTCCGCGCCTTCGCGGCCGGGCACCAGATCGAGCAGCAGCTGCGGGGCGGTGCCGGCGCTCTGCGGCGCGCGGGACTTTGCATCGGCGAGATTGGCGCGGTCCATCACCAGGATGAAATCGAAGCGGTGGAAGTCATCGGCGGTGAGCTGGCGAGCGCGATAATGTGAAATGTCGACGCCATTGGCCCGGGCGACATCCTGCGCGCGAAGGTCGGGCGGGCGACCGACGTGCCAGTCTCCGGTGCCGGCCGAATCGACCTCGACATCCAACCCTGCCTCCTCCGCCGCCAGCCGGAAGGCCGCCTCGGGCAGCGGCGAGCGGTAGATGTTGCCGAGGCAGACGAAGAGGACGCTAGTGGCCATGGCCGAGCGATAGCCCAGCCCGTAAAACTAAACCAGCCGCGTGGCGGCGGTGCCGATTTCCGAGAAATAGCGCGCCACGGCATCGGCGGCCTTGTCGGTCAGGGTGATGAAGGCGCGGCGGCGATCAGCCTCATCCTCGACCCGCAGCAGCAGCCCCGCCTCGATCATCTGGGTGATCCAGCGCAGCGCCGTGGTCGGCGGGACGCCGCTGGCGATGCACAGCGAGGTGACCGAGACGCGGTTATGCTCGGCCCGGGCGGCGGTGAGATCGAGCAGCATGTCCCAGGCCGGATCGGCGAACAGCTCGCCATCGAAGAATCGCGCGCGCAGCTGACGCTGACGGATGATCCGGCGCACCAGCCGCGGATCGGGCAACGCCGGTCGGGTGGCGCGGAGCAGACGCTCAGCGGAATTGTCGCCATCGGGCGCGCCATATGAGCTGCGCGGCGCCTCGAAGCGGAACACTCCGGCATCGGCAACGCTACCTTGCGGCGGCTGCGGGGGCAGCGCGAGCCGATCGAGCCGCTAAGCGATTTCGCTGACCTGCTCGGTCAGCCGCAGCAGCGCGAGCCGGTCATCATCCGAGATCGTCGCCGAGCACCGCGCGAGCGCCCGTCCCAGTGCGATCACCCGGTCGCCCCGGCTGGGCGCGACGAGGATCTGCGGGGCCGACTGATCGAGACAGGCGAAGACATCCTCCAGCGCCTCGACCGAAGTGGAGACCACCAGCTGCGCCCCGCAATGCGCGGCGCGCAGATCAAGCCGGGTCAGCGCCGCGAGCAGTGCGGCATCAACCTCTGGGCAATCGACCAGCACGATCTCTCCGAGCGGGCAGGCCTCACCCTCAAGCAGCGCGTCGATCCCGGCCTCCTGCGCCAGGCCGGCGGTATCGTTGGCCACCTGATCATGGGAGAACATTGCTTGCGGCATCGGGTTCGACTCCGTGTTTCTACGAACAGGAGTAGAACATAAAGGGGGTATGTCAAGAATAACGGATGCTAGGGCCGTATCTCGATCGGGGTCCCGTCCCCCACCGCTTCCCACAGTGCTTCGATCTCCTCATCCGAAACGGCGATGCAGCCATCGGTCCAGTCACCCGGGACGCGGCCGGCGGGCCAGGCGTCGGGTTGGCCGTGGATGAACACGTCGCCGCCCGGGCTGCGTCCCGATGCCCGGGCCAGGGCAACATCTTCGGCCCGTGGATAGGAGATGTGCAGCGAGAGGTGGAAGGCGCTGCGATCATTGCCATAGTCGATCACGAAGCGGCCCTCGGGCGTGCGCCGGTCGCCCTGAAAGCGCTTGGGGCCAACTGGTTGCCCGCCGAGCTGGACGCCGGTGATGACGTGGGCCGTGCCGCCCACCCCATACAGTGTCATCCGCCGCGCCGCCTTCTCGACCACGATATGGTCGATTCCCGGAAAGGACAGCGCCGGCAGCGGCGCCGACGCCGTCAGCAGCGGCAGGACCAGCAGCAGCAAGGCCCGCCGCCACATCGCCTCAATCCTCGAACGGATCGCGCACGAGGATCGTATCCTCGCGCTCGGGGCTCGTCGAGACCAGCGCCACCGGGGTTTCAATCAGCTCCTGCACGCGCTGGATATATTTGATCGCCTGCGCCGGCAGATCGGCCCAGCTGCGCGCGCCGGCGGTGGTGCCTTCCCAGCCGTCCATTTCCTCGTAGATCGGCTCGACCGCGGCCTGATCGGCGGCGTGGCTGGGGAAGTAATCGAGCACTTTCCCGTGCAGCCGATAGCCGGTGCAGATCTTCACCTTGTCAAAGCCGTCAAGCACATCGACCTTGGTCAGCGCGATGCCGGTGACGCCCGAAATCGCGCAGGACTGGCGGACCAGCACCGCATCGAACCAGCCGCAGCGCCGCTTGCGCCCGGTGACAGTGCCGAATTCATGCCCGCGCTCGCCCAAGCTCTGGCCCACTTCGTCCTCCAGCTCGGTCGGGAACGGGCCCGAACCGACGCGGGTGGTGTAGGCCTTGACGATGCCGAGCACGAAGCCGGTGGCGGAAGGGCCGAGGCCCGAGCCGGAGGCGGCGGTGCCGCTGACTGTGTTGGAGCTGGTGACAAAGGGATAGGTGCCGTGATCGACATCGAGCAGCACGCCCTGCGCGCCTTCGAACAGGATCCGCGCGCCGGCCTTTTTTACCCGATTCAGCCGCCGCCACACCGGCTCGGCAAATTGCAGCACATAGGGCGCGATTTCGGCGAGTTCGGCCCGCAGCGCCTCACGGTCTACCGGAGGCTGGCCGAAGCCGGCGCGCAGTGCATCGTGATGGGCGCAGAGCCGGTCGAACTGAGAATCGAGGGTATCGAGGTGGGCGAGATCGCACACCCGGATCGCGCGGCGGCCGACCTTGTCCTCATAGGCCGGGCCGATCCCGCGCCCGGTGGTGCCGATCTTGCCGGCGCCGGCAGCGGCCTCGCGCAGCCCGTCAAGCTCGCGGTGGACCGGCAGGATCAGCGGGCAGTTGTCAGCAATCGCGAAGTTTTCGGTGGTGATCGAGACCGCCTGTCCTTCGAGCTTCTCGATCTCGGCCTTGAGCGCCCAGGGATCGAGCACCACTCCGTTGCCGATGATCGAGAGCGTGCCGGTGACGATGCCCGAGGGCAGCAGCGAAAGCTTGTAGACCTGATCGCCCACCACCAGCGTGTGGCCGGCATTGTGGCCGCCCTGAAAGCGCACCACGGCATCGGCGCGACTGGCCAGCCAGTCGACGATCTTGCCCTTGCCCTCATCGCCCCACTGGGCGCCAATCACGGTGACATTAGCCATGGATAGAGTCCTCCACCCTGCCAGGATAACCGCCACGCGCCCTTCGACAGGACTCGGCACGTGGGGTGGACGGGTGGGCCGGTATGGCCTCCATGCGGTGCGCGCCCTAGGGTCACCAGCCTATCGGAG
>CANJSX010000180.1 GCA_947477055.1 Sphingomonadaceae bacterium
CCGAAGAAGATCCCCTCGCCCTTCTGCGGACCGTCTGTGCCGGGCGCGGAGATCATGGTGACGTAGCAGCTGCCCTTGGCCTCATGCTTGTTGATCACATCGATCAGCACGTTGGTCATGACATGACGGGTGAGCCTCGGCTTGCGATCGCGGAAGATCGCATGGACCGCAGCGCGGCCATGATAGGGATGATCGGGATCGAGCGGCCGCGCGAAGATGCAATCATCGGTGAACAGCGCGGCGAGGCTTTCGTGGTCCCAGCCGTCGTTGAACTTGGCGAATTCATAAACCAGCCGGGTGCAGGCGGCTTCGATCGCCAGGCGCTTGTCGCTATCCATCAGCTGTTCTCCGCATCTATTTCCTTGAGGGTCTCGGTGGCAATGCGGAAGCTCTCAACCGCAGCCGGAATGCCGGCGTAGATGCCGACCTGCAGCAGCACTTCGGCGATCTCGTCGCGCGTCACGCCGTTCGTCAGAGCACCGCGCAGGTGGCCCTTGAGCTCGTGATGGCGGTTGAGGATCGCGATCATCGCGATGTTGATCATGCTGCGATCGCGCCGCGCCAGACCGGGACGGCCCCACACCTCACCCCAGCAATATTCGGTGACCAGCTCCTGCAGCGGCTGGTTGAAATCGTTCATCTGCGCCAGCGCACGATCGACATAGACATCGCCCAGCGTCGCGCGGCGGATTTCCATGCCCTTGTCGAAGAGTTCCTTGTTCATTGCTTTAGTCCTTTTCCTTGAATCCAGATCCGGTCGGGGTTTCCCCCAGATGGGCTCAGTTGAAGAAGAGAGCCGGGTCAAATCTCATTTCACCGCCGAGTATACCGCATCGATCAGCCGCCGGGCGCGCGGACCGTTGTCGCCGACGGCGTGCATCTGGTTGCAGCAATAGGAGAAGCCGAGCTTCGCGTCGGGATCGCCGAAGCCTATCGATCCGCCGAGGCCATGATGCCCGAAGCTGCGCGGGTTCGGGCCCATGTAGACCGCCACCGGCGTATTCAGCAGCACGCTGAGTCCCTGATGATAGGGTCGCTCCTGCATCAGTTCGACCTGGTTATGCTGCTCGGTGATCATCGCCTCGAGCCGCCCGCGCGAGAGCAGAGATATGCCGTCGACCTCGCCTACCGCGGCGCCATAGATCCGTGCGACACCGCGGGCGTTGCCGTGGCCCGATCCGCTGGCGATCTCGCAGGTGCGCCAGATCGGGGAATTCATGGTGGTGTGCCAGGGCTCGCCGGGGTTCTGGAGGAAGGCGTATTTGCGCAGGATTGCGCCGTCCTGCCAGTTGTCGACATGACCGGGCAGAGCCGTGTCCTTTGCAGCGAACAGCCGCGCGTTCATGTTGGGCAGCACCTCGGCCACGTGGGACTGCTCTTCCTCGTCCATCCCGCCGATGTTGTATTCGGCCCCCAGCGGCCCGGTGACGTTCTTGCGCAGGAACGGACCGACGGTCATCCCTGTGACCCGGCGCATCACTTCACCCAGCAGGAAGCCCTGATTGTGGACATGGTAAGCGGCCCGGGTGCCGGGTTCCCACAGTGGTTCCTGCACTTCCAGCGCCTTGATGTAGCCGGCGTAGTCGAAGAACCCGCCGGGATACATCCGGTCGTTCGTCAGCACAGGAATCGCCGCACGGTGATCGAGCAGCCAGCGCACGAGGATGCCCTCTTTGCCGTTCTGCGCGAATTCGGGCCAGTAGTGCGCCACCGGCTTGTCGATATCAATCAGCCCCTGCTCTACAGCCATGTTGAAGGCGATGCCCGTCACGCCCTTGGCGACACTCATCATGCAGACCGTAGAATGCGCGTCCCATGGCTGCGAGAGATCGGCCTTGGCCCAGCCGCCCCACAAGTCGACCACGGTCTGGCCATCGAGCACGACCGAGCAGCCAGCGCCGAGTTCTTCCTCGACGCGGAAGTTCTCGGCAAAGGCTTCGGCCACCGCTTCGAAACCTTCGGCGACCTGCCCGTGGATCGCGAAGCTGCCGCCGCGCGCGTCTATTGTCTGGTTCACTTCGCTCATGCCTTGCGCTCCGGATCGAGTCCTGCGTCCGCCTCGACCACCTTGGTCATGGCGGTGAAATCGGCATCGGCGCCCACCTCATCGAGCGTGCGCTGGAGTAGGTCGCGGACGTGGCTGCCGATTGGCAGCGGCACGCCCAGCTTCTCCGCCTCATCGACGCAAAGGCGCATGTCCTTGTGGCTGAGCGCAGCGGCGAAGCCAAAGTCGAAAGTGCGCGGCAGCACCGATTTGGGCCATTTGTCGCGCGTGCCGGAATTGATGCCGGTCGACTGGTTAAGCACCTCGATCATCCGCGCCGGATCGAGCCCGGCCTTGATCCCGAAGGTCATGCCCTCGGCGGTCACCGCGATGGCCGTGGCGCCGAGCAGGTTGTTGACCAGCTTCATCGTCTGGCCCGCGCCCGGCGCAGCGCCCATGTAGAACACTTTGCCAAAGTGCGAGAGAACGGCTTCCACCTCGCCCCACTGCTCTTCCGGGCCGCTGGCCATCAGCGAGAGCTTGCCGTCGCGCGCGCCGGCGATGCCGCCGGAAACCGGGGCGTCGTAGGAGGCAATACCCTTTGCACTGAGCGCAGCGGCCAGTTCGATCGCCAGTTCCGGCCCGGAAGTCGAAAGGTCCACTGCGATTTTCACCGCCCTGCCCTCAGCCACTTCATCGAGCAGCACCGAGCGCACGATTTGCGGCATCGGCAGGCTGGCGAGCACCAGCCGCGCCTTGTCGGCCACTTCGCGCGCGCTGCCCGCCGCCTCGGCCCCGGCCGCGACCAGCCGGGCGACCGCTTCGGCGGAGGTATCATAGACCACCACCGGCACGCCCGCCGCGCAAAGCCGCAGCGCCATGCCCGAGCCCATGCGGCCCAGCCCAATGAAACCTACCTGCGTCACGTCAATTCCTCACTTGAAATAGAGCCTTACCGGCACCTTGGCGGGACCATGGCCGACAGTCGTCATCCAGGGCTCGACCTCGCCCGCCAGCTCGATCCGGTCGAGCTGTTCGGCGAGAGCACCGAGCAGCGCATCGGCCTCCATCTGCGCCAGCGTGCGCCCGACACAGGCGTGGACGCCGTAGCCGAAACCGAGGCTGTGCGTGAGATCACGCCCGATGCGGTAAGCCAGCGGATCGTCCCAGAAGCGCGGATCGCGGTTGGCCGCGCCGAACATCAGCCCGACCCGCGTGCCGGCAGGGACGACCATATCGTCGATCTCGACATCGGTGGTGGTGATCCGCCCGGCCATGCGCGAGGGCGAATCCCAGCGTAGGCTTTCCTCAAAGGCATTGCGCAGCAGCTTCGGCTCGGCCTGGAGCTTGGCGAATTCATCCGGGAACATCGCCCAGGCGCGCAAGGCGTTGGACATGGTGATGTAGGTGGTGTCGGCCCCGGCAGAGAGGATCGTCTGGAGCAGCAGCTTGGCCTCCTCCATCGTCACCTTGCCCTCGTCCGCCGCTGCGAACAGCAGCGCGCCGAAGCCGTCGGGATCGAGCGCTTCGCGCGCGCAGGTCTCGTTAAGCCACTGGATGACCGGGCCGAAGTCCTCGGCCATCGCCTCGCGGAACAGCTCGTTTTCCGGGCCCATCGTCGCCCAGACCATGTTCGAGAAGCCGTGCATATGGGTGCGGTCACCCGGTGGCAGGCCGAGTGCTTCGGGGACG
>CANJSX010000181.1 GCA_947477055.1 Sphingomonadaceae bacterium
CTCGCTGATCACCCGGCTGTCGCGCAGGCTGTCGATTTGCGCGACCACGGCCTTCGGCAGCCGGCGGATGTACACATGCTTCGAGGGCCGCTTCGCGAGATCTTCGCGGTAGTAGTCCTCCACCCAGCGCACCAGGCCGTCCATCGTGGCGCGCGCCGGCGCATCCTCGAAGCTGCCGATGACCACCCGGAACAGTCCTGCGGTTTTCGGGCGGTGCTTGGTGTTCGGGTTGCCGCTTGCGACCTGTGCTGTCTTGCTCATCAGGGTGTCCCCGCCGATTCGTCATGCCCGCCCGGGGTGGGCCGGCCCGGAGCCGACGTATAGCACCGGAACATGACAAACATATGGAGGCCCGCGGCGGCGCCGACGATGCCGGCGGGAGCGGCGAGATCCGCCCCGGCGGCGAGGGCAAGTCCGGCGCCAGCCCCTGCCCCTGCTGCGCCGGACAGGACGGCTGAAACCGCGAGCCTGCCGGGGCCGGTGTTGCCACGCGTGGCCGGCTTTCCCGCCCCGCGCTGCGGCCGCACAAGGGTTTCCATCGCGAGCAGGCCGAGATTCAGGAACACATGGATGCAGGCGAGCGACCACCACTGCTCGCGAAAAACGGGGTTCGCCAACGTGCCGCCGAAGGCCGCGATATTGCCGATCAGCATCGGATGCGCGATCCACGAATACGGGAAGGCGCGGACCCGCCGCGGCGGCAGTTCGGCGAGTTCGTGGCCGTAGTAAGTGCGTTCCGCGCCGAGTGCGCGCGCCGCCAGCGTGTTGAGCAGGAAACCGCCTGCCACCAGAACAAGCGACAGCAGATGCGGCGGCGTGCCGAAGTAGGCGTACCCGAGCGCGGCAAGGGACAGGGTCTTGGTCAGCACCGCATCGCGCCGGAACACGCCAGGCTCGATCACGCCATGACGATAGGCGAGCCAGTACAGCGCGTAATGCCAGAAACTCAGCGCATACACGGCGAGCGCGGGCGCATCGGCGACGAACGCGACACCCAGCACAAGCGCATCGAAGGCGAGGATAGCGGCCGTTGAACGGATCGATCCGTCCTCCAGAATCGCCCGAAGCGGATCGAGCTGCGGCGTGCCGGAGGCTCCGGGTTTCATGCGCGGCGTCGTCGGCTCCGTCGGGTCATTGCATCGAGTGCAGACCGATCATGTTGCCCTCGGTGTCGAACACCCGTGCGATATGGCCGTACTGCCCGATCGACATCCTGGGCTTCTGGATGCGACCGCCGGCCGCCTCCACCTTGCCCGCCTGGACCGCGCAGTCGGCGCAGCTGAAGTACACCAGCACGCTGTTGCCGCCTGAGGGAAAGCCCTGCATTTTCACCAGAGCACCCGGGGCGCCGTACGCTTCGGCCTGCATCGGGAACGCCCAAAGCTCGGCCTCCGGGCTGTCCAGCAGGGTGAGTTGCACCCCGAACACCGCCTCGTAGAACGCCTTGGCGCGCGGCATGTCCTGCACATGGATTTCGAACCAGCCTGCGGGATTACCCATAATTCCTCCTCCGCGATCGTTCAGGTTGTTCTGCGCCCGCCACCGGCGGTCGCAGCCCACGACACTGTATGACGCGCGGATGACAGCCTTGTGTCAGGCGCCGCGAATCGATTCCCGGACGTTTATCGATCCAGAAATGGACGCCAATCGCCCGCTTTCAGGCGCGGGACAAAGGGCTTTTGGAGAAATGTTCAACATTCGAGATCGCCCCATCCTGCGCTCAGGCCGGCGCCGCCGACCGGCTCAGGCGGTACTCGCAATCCGGCTTGTGGTTTTCCAGCCGGCCGTTGATGTCGGTGGTCGGCAGCTTGCAGGACTTGCAGCGGTACTTGTGGATGTCACCGTCGTACGATTCCTGCGGGTAGAGGATGTCGAAGACGTCCTTGTAGGGGGCGGAGTGATAGAAGGTGTTCGGCTGCTGCGTGTCGGTCATGGATTCCGTTCCGGCTCGTTGCCGATTGGATGGTCGTTCATTCGGATTGCCCTTCATCCGGATTGTCGTCGATTCGTTCGGAGGCTTCCACCGAAACACAACGGCCGCAGTGACTCAGCCCAGTCGAGCGAAGCCTTCGTCGAGACCGCGCAAGGGGCGAAGCGCGCCTGCGGAAAGATCGGTGAAGCCACCGGAGGCAATACGCAGATTCGATCCGGAATCGGCGGTTGCGAAACCGCTCAAGTCACTCAGCACGCCGTACGCGTAAGTCGTGGCGCCTGCGCCTATCCGGTCATCCGGATCGGCGTTTTCGTCCTCGGCAAGCCAGGCGTCGATTCGCGCGTAGCGGCGGGCTATTTCGTCAGTAAGCATATCCATCGAAGCGGCGTCATCTGAAGAGGGCGCCGGAGAAGAAGGCCGGGACGACGAAGACGGGGTCGGCGAATCCGCGGGTGGCGCGTCGC
Organism: Sphingomonadaceae bacterium; assembly: GCA_947477055.1. Taxonomy (GTDB): domain Bacteria; phylum Pseudomonadota; class Alphaproteobacteria; order Sphingomonadales; family Sphingomonadaceae; genus Novosphingobium. The sequence continues at coordinate 2,398 of CANJSX010000181.1, forward strand.
CCGACGGTGCAGTCACCCGCTCGGTGCCGGACTCGGAACTGCCCGAAGCCGCGCGTGCGCCCGACGGCACCCAGTTGTCCAGCCACTGCTGCACCGGCATGGGCGGCGGCGTCACGCGGTTGAAGAAGGCTTCGATCGGAAGCGGCGCCGCGGCGATTGCAACGAGGTCTGCGGCCGGTGCGCCACTGTCGTTCGCCGCAAGGCCACGGGCAGCCGTGGTGTTTCGCGTTCCCGTGGCGCCCGAGACGCTCGCGAGCCCGCCGGATCCGAAACCATCCGATGCATCGCCGAACAACAGCACCGGCTCGGTGCTGCCGGCGGCTGTACCGGTCCCGGTGCTTGCATCACCCTGTCCCGCAAGCACCCCGCCCGATCCTGCACCGCCATCCGACGATAGATCCGGATCAGGCACGTCAAGAGTATCGAATTCGAGGGGCTGCGCGCGGGCAAGCAACTGGTCGCGATTCCACTCGGTGGCGTCGTCGAAGTCCACGCGCTCGACGCCGGTGTCGGTCGACGCGTCCCAGTCGACGATGATCTCGCCGCCGTTGTCCGCCACCCGCAGCAGCAGGAATCCGTCGGTCGTGAATACCGACACGTCCGCCGGGCGGATGCCCTCGAGCACGATGCGATCCGCATCCGCCGCACCGCTGCCGACATCGACGATCCGGTCCTGCCCCGAATCACGCGCGAAATGATAGACGTCCGCTCCTGCGCCACCGATCAGGACGTCGTCCCCGGCTTCGCCGTAGAACTCATCCTCACCCGCGGTACCGTACGCGATGTCGTCACCATCACCGGCATGCACGGATATCGCCGACGCGCGGCCCGCGGTGATCACGTCGCCATCGGCGGTTCCACTGCCCTCGACCGGCAGGCTGGAGAGAAGAATCTCCGAGACCCGGAGGTCGCCCGGCTCGAACTCATGGACGATCCGTACGCGTTCGACCGTGATCGAGTCGTCGAGAAACTCCACGCTGTCGCCAAGCTCACCGTAATGCAGGACAAACCGGTCGTTCTCCACCGTCAGTCGCAGGCTCGAGTCTGCGATTGTCTGATGATCCGGATCGTCCGACAGGTCGAACGACGCCAATTCGATCGTGTCGTTCCCGGCCGCATCGCTGATCGTGCTTCGCCCCGATTCGAGTCCGAGCAAATAGACGTCGTCGCCTTCGCCACCGTCGAAATGGGAGCCGGCTCCACCGGAGATCAGCAGGTCATCGCCCGCGCCACCGTAAAGCTCATCGCC
>CANJSX010000182.1 GCA_947477055.1 Sphingomonadaceae bacterium
CGATGGCGAGTTCCGACATCGAAAACAGGCCATTAAGCAGGATAAGCCCCGCGATGACGAACAGATCGGTCCAGGGAAAAGGTGCCACATCCACCGCGCTAGCAGAAAATTCCGGCCAATCGAAGCGCGCGATACAAAGGGTAACAGTTCCTGTATGTTGAAAGACACACGGTCCACCTTCCATTCATCTTGGCGGATCGAGAATTCGCGCGTTCAGACGAATTGCAGCGGAAAGGCCCCGCCATGAAAATCCACCGCCTCCTCGTATCGAGCTTTGCTGCAGTCTCGCTACTCGCCGTCTCGGCCTGCGTCACCGATCCCAACACCGGCGAGCAGAAGGTCTCGCGCACCGCCATCGGGGCCGGGGGCGGCGCACTCGCCGGACTGCTGCTGGGCGGACTGATCGGCGGCAAGACCGGCCGCATTGTCGGCGCCGGGATTGGCGGTGTCGCTGGCGGCGTGGTCGGCTACCAGATGGACAAGCAGATCCGCGAGCTCAAGGAAAAGACCGACGGCACCGGGGTGGATGTGACCCCGACCGACGACGGCAAGGCGATCCTCGTCAACCTGCCCGACGGCGTCACCTTCGATGTCGCGAGCTACACCCTCAAGCCGCAATTCCGCACCACGCTCGATCAGATCGCGCAGAACCTCAACCAGTATCCCAACAGCCTGATCGACGTATATGGGCATACGGATTCGACCGGCTCGGACGCCTATAATCAGACGCTGTCGGAAAACCGCGCGAGCACGGTCGGCAATTATCTCTCCACCCATGGCGTCGCCGCCTCGCGCATTCGCAGCCAGGGCTTCGGCGAGACCATGCCAGTCGCCAGCAACGATACCGAGGACGGCCGCGCCAAGAACCGCCGGGTCGAGATCAAGATCGTGCCGATTACGCAGGAAGAAGTGCAGGCCGCGCGCTCGGGCGCGCAGTAAGCGCCTAGCCCGCCAGTTCGCGGGCCCGGCCCGCGAGGCGATCCACGGCCGCGCCGTGGATCGCCGGAGCGGTGACCAGCACCCCGAAGGCGCGGGGATCGCGCTTGTTGTAATGCAGCGGCTGGCCGAAGGCATCGGTCACAGTCGCGCCGGCCTCGCGCGCAATTAGCGCGGCGGCGCCGACATCCCATTCAAAACCCCAGCGCAGCGTGGCGACGAGATCGGCCTCGTCGGCCGCGACCATCGCCATCCGGAGCGCGATCGAGTTGGGCTGATGGACGGCGACAAGATCGGTATCGACCGACGGGAGCAGCTTCGCCGGCACCCGCGCCCCCGGAAGCTCGGCGCGTGCGCTGGCCGCAAGGCGGGTGCCGTTGCGCCAGCTGCCCTGGCCCACTTCGCTCCACCAACTCTCGCCCCGCGCCGGTGCCTCGAGCATCCCGATCAGTGGACGCCCCGCACTGATCAGCGCCACCGAGACCGCCCAGCCGGGCCGGCCGGCGATGAAATCGCGCGTGCCGTCGATCGGATCGACCAGCCAGATCAGCCCGCCTTCAAGCCGCTCGGGATCGTCGACCGTCTCTTCCGAGAGCCAGCCGGCGGATGGCAGCAGCAACCCCAGTTCGTGACGCAGGAAATCGTCCACCGCCAGATCGACGGCGCTGACCGGGTCGCCGGGGGACTTTTCCCACACCTCGGGGGCATGGCCGTCACCCGGCCAGCACGCCATGGCCATCGTCCCCGCCGCCCGGACAATTTCGGCAAGGCGATCGCGGTCAATCACGCGGCCGGGCCGATCTTTCGCAGTTGTTGCGAATCGCTCGCAATCGATGAGAACATTTTGTGCATGGCGCTCTTTTCATCTCCCTTCCGATATGCTTATGCGCCGCGCTAACACAAGGCCCAACATATGGGCCCCATCCGCCACTCCTCCCCCGAATCACGGAACCGCGACTCCATGAACATCCACGAGTACCAGGGCAAGGAACTGCTCAAGAAGTTCGGCATCGGCATCCCGGATGGCATCCCCGCATTTACGGTGGCAGAGGCCGTCGCTGCCGCCAAGCAGCTGCCCGGGCCGCTCTATGTGGTCAAGGCGCAGATCCACGCCGGCGGGCGCGGCAAGGGCAAGTTCAAGGAACTCGGCCCCGATGCCAAGGGCGGGGTGCGGCTGGCCAAGTCGATCGAGGAAGTCGAAGCCCACGCCAGGGACATGCTCGGCAACACCCTCGTCACCATCCAGACCGGCGATGCCGGCAAGCAGGTGAACCGGCTCTACATCACCGATGGGGTGGACATCGGCAAGGAATACTACCTCTCGATGCTGGTCGACCGCGCGAGCGGCCGGATCGCCATGATCGCCTCGACCGAGGGCGGCATGAGCATCGAGGACGTCGCCCATGATACGCCCGAGAAGATCGTTACGATCACGATCGACCCGGCGCAGGGCTTCTTGCCACACCACGGCCGCGCCCTAGCCTTCGGGCTCAAGCTCAAGGGCGATCTGGCCAAGCAGGCGCAGGTGCTGGGCAAGCAGCTTTACGACGCCTTCTTGGCGCTCGACTGCGAGATGATCGAGATCAACCCGCTGGCCGAATGCGATGGCAAGCTGCTGGTGCTCGACACCAAGATGAGCTTCGATTCGAACGCGCTCTACCGCCACCCCGAGGTGATGGAGATGCGCGACGAGTCCGAGGAAGACCCGGCCGAGATCGAGGCCAGCAAGTATGACCTCGCCTACATCAAGCTCGACGGCAATATCGGCTGCATGGTCAATGGCGCGGGCCTGGCCATGGCGACGATGGACATCATCAAGCTCAACGGCGCCTTCCCGGCCAACTTCCTCGACGTCGGCGGCGGCGCGAGTAAGGAGAAGGTGACGGCGGCGTTCAAGATCATCCTGTCCGACCCGGCGGTCGAGGGCATCCTCGTCAACATCTTCGGCGGGATCATGAAGTGCGACATCATCGCCGAGGGCATCGTCGCGGCGGCCAAGGAAGTGAACCTCTCGGTCCCGCTGGTGGTCCGCCTCGAAGGCACCAATGTCGAACTCGGCAAGCAGATCCTCGAGAATTCGGGCTTGCCGATCGTCTCCGCCAGCGATCTGGGCGATGCGGCGAAGAAGATCGTAGCGGAAGTGAAGAAGGCGGCCTGAACCCACTGGGGCTTGACGGGCCGACGGAAATTCACGAGGGGTTCGGCGACATTTAATCGTGCGGCTAAATTGAGATTGACGTTTCCGTAAGCGTCAACTAATTCGCCGCTCTGCATATTTGGGAAGGACCAGGCACCCATGAAGATCCTCGTCCCCGTCAAGCGGGTGATCGACTACAACGTGAAGCCGCGGGTGAAGGCGGATGGCACGGGGGTCGATCTTGCCAATGTGAAGATGAGCATGAACCCGTTCGACGAGATCGCGGTCGAAGAAGCGATCCGGCTGCGCGAAAAGGGCGTGGCGACCGAGATCATCGCCGTGTCCGTGGGGCCGCAGAAGGCGCAGGAAACGCTGCGCACCGCGCTGGCCATGGGCGTAGATCGCGCGATCCTGGTGATGACCGATGACGAGGTCGAGCCGCTCGCCGTCGCCAAGATCCTCAAGGCGATTGCCGATGAGGAGGCCCCCGGCCTGGTGATCCTCGGCAAGCAGGCGATCGACGACGATTCGAACCAGGTCGGCCAGATGGTCGCCGCGCTGCTCGGTCGGCC
>CANJSX010000183.1 GCA_947477055.1 Sphingomonadaceae bacterium
CCGCCGCCAGCGCCGATATCCCAGCGGCTGCGCGGATCCCAGGTCTTGAGCGCTTCTTCCAGCTCCGGGTTGTCTTGCGGCCCAAGTTTGGGATCGCGCGGGACGATGTGGAAGCGCCAGGCGAGCTTGCCGGTGTCGAGATCCAAGGCCGAGACATAGCCGCGCGCGTCATAATCCGCGCCGCCGTTGCCGATCACCACCACGCCTCCCGCCACTTCGGGCGCGCCGGTGGAGTTTGTCCCGCGCGAATGGTCCTCGATGCTATCGGTCTTCCAGACGACCTTACCGGTCTTGGCGTCGAGCGCGTACATCATCCCGTCGAGCGCCGCGACATAGACCTTGCCGCGCGCGACAGCGACGCCGCGGTTGGCCATGTCGCAGCAGACCGTGCGGTTGACCTGCATGTCGACCTCGGGCTCGAAGCGCCACAGCTCCTTGCCGGTCTCGGCATCGAGGGCATAGGCACGGCCGGCGACGCCCGAGGTATACATCACCCCGTCGATCACCACCGGCGTTGCCTCAAGCACGCGGTTGGTGCCGAGTTCGGCCTGCCAGGCGAGGCCCAGCCGGCTGACGTTGTCCGCAGAAATGTCGGTCAAAGTCGAGTGATGCGTTTTGCCGGCATCGCCGCCCGGATTGGTCCAGTTGTCGGCGGCCTTGTCCTGCTGCGGCGGCGCGACGCCGCCCTGCGAACAGGCGGCGAGGAGGAGGGAGGCCAGCAGAAATCCTCCCCGGCACGGGGAGGGGGACCGTCGCAGACGGTGGAGGGGGTTGGCCTCCTGCGCTGCCTCGCCATGGTGCGTCCGGCGGTGAGCCCCCTCCACCACGCTTCGCGCGGTCCCCCTCCCCGTGCCGGGGAGGAATTTAGCGAGCCAGCGCTTCACTTGCCGTCCCACGGGCTCTTCATGTGATAGGGCACGGTGATGAAATTCGCCTCAATCTGGCGGATCATCCCGGCGTCGATGCGGAACAGTTCCGCCAGATAAAAGCTGTGCGGGAAGCGGATCGGCGATTGCACGGTGCGCCCGTCGGTCAGCTGGTATTCCTTCAGGCGTCCGCAGTGATCGATGAAACCGAAGGCCATGACAATCCCGCGTTCCTCGTCGACCAGCGGGAAACGGCGGCCGCGCAGACGGTCGTCGTAGCGGTAGTTGCCCATCTTGAACTGGTCTTCGCAGCCCATCGCCGCGACGGGGACGATGAAGGCGAATTCGGGATTGCGGGTGGTCTGGACCCCATTCTCGACCCGGTCACACTCGGGGTGGAACTTGGTGCGGATCGTCCCGTCGTTGAGCTGCAGGGTGGAGAAATAGCCGTCGGACAGCGCGATCATCTCGTCGCGCGGGGTCGGCACCTCGGCGCCCGAATTCATGATCGGCTTGTCCCAGAACTTCGGGTTCGGGAACTTGATGCCGCTGTCGGATTGGCGCACGATAATGGTCTCGGCCTCCGTGATTGCGCCCGAAGCATTATAGGCGAGGCGCAGCGCAAAGCCCGACTCTTCCGAATACTCATGTGTCACGCCGAAGAAGCCGACCTGCCGGGTGGAGGGATCGGCAAAGCGCAGGTCATAGTCGCCCAGCCGGTCGATCGTGCTCCACAGTCCGTCGCCGGGTTCTAGCATGACGTTGTTCTCGCTGAATTTCGCGCCCGGTGCCCAAGCGAGCCGCGCGGGATCGCGCGCCACCAGCGCCGCCTTATATTCGTCCAGCTTGGCGTAAAGTGCGGCCCTGTCCATGCTCTCTCCCATTCAGGCTTTGACGCCTTTCGATTCGTGTTGCATATTCTACCAAATGATACAATAGTCCCGGGAGAATGCCATGGCGCGGACCGCGCAGGAACAGGCCAACCTCGATCTCGTTTTGGCGATGTATCGAGACGTTTTGATGCCACTCGATAGCAGCCGCGTCGACGATTATATCTCCCCCGCCTATGTCCAGCACAGCTCGCTGGCCGAGCCGACGGTGCAGGCGCTCAAGGATTTCCTCGACTTTGCCCGGGCGCGCTCACCCGATGCGACGCACAATATCAAGCGGGCGATGGTCGATGGCGACATGGTGGCGATCCACCACCACGTGATCCGCCACGAAGGCGATCCGGGCATGGCGGTGGTCGATATCTTCCGCTGTGAGGACGGGATGATCGTCGAGCATTGGGACGTGCTGCAGGACGTGCCCGAAAACCCGGTCAACCCGCTGCCGATGTTCTGAGTGAAGGATGCAATGATGCGCTTTACCAACAAGACCATTCTCATCCTCGGCGGCACCGCCGGCATTGGCGAGGCGGCCGCACGGCTGTTCCGCGCGGAAGGCGGCGACGTCGCGCTGACCGGGCGCAACCAGGCGACGCTGGATGCCTTGGCAGGCGAGGGCTTCACCGCGCTCAAGGCCGACATGGGCGATATTGCCGCCACCCGCGATGCGATCGCCAAGGCCGCTGCCGCGCTCGGCGGCAAGATCGACGTGCTGTTCGTCAACGCCGGGGTCGGCGGCTTCGGCACGCTGGCGGACATGACCGAGGCGTTCTGGGACCAGGTTCATGGGGTGAACCTAAAGGGTGCCTGCTTCGCCATGCAGTCGGCGCTGCCGCACCTGAATGATGGCGGCTCGATCGTCATCACCGGCTCGATCGGCTCGATGCTCGCAGTGCCGGGCAACGGCGTCTATGCCGCAGCCAAGGCCGGTCTGCGCGCCGCTGCGCGGGTGATCGGGGCGGAGCTGCTGCCGCGCCGCATCCGCGTCAACATGGTCTCGCCGGGGCCGACCGACACCGAGATCTTCAAGCGTGATGCCTCGCCCGAGGAAATCGCCGCCTTCCGCGAGATGCTGAGCGGCGTGGTGCCGATCGGCCGGATGGGCACCAGCGAGGAAGTCGCCCGCGCGGCACTGTTCCTCGCCAGCGACGAGGCGAGCTTCATCAACGGCATCGACCTGTTCGTCGACGGCGGTTCGGTCGAGCTGAAGTAGGCGGGGTTAGCGGAAGGACTGACCGCTGAGGTATTTCACGGCGGGCAGAGCGCTGAACCGTTCGAACCATGCAGCAATGCCGGTGAGTTCGTCGCTCACTGGCAACCCGATGGGCCGCGCAAAGGTGATCGCGGCGAACAGAGTGATGTCGGCGAGCGAGTAGGTGTCACCGGCAAGGAATTGCTGCTGACGCAGGATCCCGTCGAAATACGGGAGATTCGCCACCGCCCCGCCCCGCGCCGCTTGCCCCAGTCGTGCCGCTCGGGCCAGTCGGGCTTGCGCCCTGGCCGCAGGGCTTCGCCGAGGCCCTTGGTGCCATAGTGGAAGTAGTCGTCGATTGGATCGAGCAGCATGATCTCCGTGCGGCGGTGCATCATGTGGATCAGCGCCTTGTCGCGCGGGGTGGGGCCAGTCAGGATCGGATTGCCGTCAAGATTGTCGAGATATTCGGTGATTGCAACGGACTCGGAGATCGCCAATCCATCCTCCAGCACCAGCACCGGGGCTGTCCGTCGTCAGAACATTTGGCACAACTCGCGGTGTAAATTAGTGGAGTGCGGGCCTCGTCTGGGGGTTGATGTTAGGCTGCGAGCTTGCGGTGTTGCAAGCGTCGATGCTCGATGGTCTGTCGCTTGATCCTTTCG
>CANJSX010000184.1 GCA_947477055.1 Sphingomonadaceae bacterium
TCACCACCCGCTCAGCAGGGGACTTCATCAGCGACTTTTTCAAGGAGGACTGGGACTTCATCTTCGTTCCTTCGTCACTACGACGAAGCCCCAACCCTCCTAAATTCAAAACCTCAAATCTGTGCCATTGGTGCTGACGGGGAACACATGGATCGCAACGACGTGATAATTCTCGAAGCATTGCAGAACGACTCGTCGCGTTCGATTGCCGAGCTGGCGGAAGCAGCCGGAGTTTCGCCCTCGGCCTGCCATCGCCGGATCAAGGCGCTGGAGGCGGCCGGGATCATTACCCGCTACACCGCGCAGATCGATCCGCAGCAGCTGGGCCTGACGCTGCAGGTCTTTGTCTAGATCACGCTGACCAGCCAGAGCCGCGAGGCCATGGAGCGGTTCGAACGCGCGGTGGCCGATTTCGATGACATCCTTGAGTGCCATCTCATGTCCGGAAGCGCGGATTATATCCTGCGGGTTTCCGCGCGGGACCTCGGACATTTCGACACGATTCACCGCAGCTGCCTGTCCGAGCTACCAGGGGTCAGCGCGATGCGATCGAGCTTTGCTATCCGGCGGATCAAGAGTTGGCGCGGCTATCCTGTCCGACTGGCAATCTCAAGAGGGACGTAAAGCGGCGCTGCTGAATATCAGTGGCGGCGCGTGTCGAGCGCGCGAACCGCCTCCAGCGTCAGCCGCACATGATCGGCCGGGTTGAGGTCGGAATGGACCAGCCGGATCGTGCCGTTGCGGGCGATGACATAACTGGTGCGGTTGGTCAGCCCGGCAGGCATGCCCGGGCGCTTCAGTTCGACGTCATAGGCCTTGATGATCGCCGGGGTCGCCACTGCTACCGCGAACTTGTCACGGCAGGCCTCCGTCGAGAAGCGCTGGAGCGTGGGCAGGTCGTCGTTCGAGAGGCCGATCACGGTGGCATGCGCGGCCTCGAAATCACCCATCGCCTCGGCAAAGGCATGCGCCTCGATCGTGCAGCCCTGGGTGAAGGCCTTGGGGTAGAAATAGACCACCACCGGCCCGCGGCGCAGCGCGGCGTGCAGGTTGAAGGCGAAGGGCTTGCCGGCGAGTGCGCCCTGCGTCGCGAACATCGGCGCCCGCGCGCCCTGCGCAAGTTCGGCATTGAGCGATACAGGGATAGCAAGAGTGGCCGCTGCGATGGCCACAGCAATGGGTGCCAGCAGGCTCCGGGTCATCAGCTTCATCTCGTTTCTCCCAAATCGGTTCGGCGTCAGTATACGCCGCCTTGCTGTTCTACGAAATCCTTTGGCGGAGCCTCGTCGGCCGGCAAATCCTCGGTTGCATCGCGCGCCTGCACGCCGCGTCGGATCGCCGCGACCAGCGCATCACGCTGCTTCGTGAGGTCATCCAGCCGGGTCGCCCGCTCCGGTTCGGTATCGGCCTTGAAGGCTTCCCAGATGGTCGAGGCCTTGGGATCATTGCCCAATGCACCTTCGAACACGCGCTTGCCGGTGATCCGGTCGATCTTGACGATCCGGATATCGGCCGGCGCAACGAAGGGCGTATGGCTCCAGCGCGGGCGGGTCGCGGTGACGAACTGCTTGAAGATCGGCGCCGCAAACGTTCCGCCCTGGACATAGCCGCCAAGCGAGCGCGGGGCATCGTAGCCGATGTAGACCCCGCCAACGATGTCACTATTCCCCCCGCAGAACCACACATTGGTCGGCCCGGTGGTCGTCCCGGTCTTGCCGAACATCGGCAGGTTCAGATCGCGCAGCGTCACTGCCGTGCCGCGAGTGACGACGCCTTCGAGCATATGCACCACCTGATAGGCGGTGCGCGGGTCCATCACCTGCTTGCCGCGCGAGGGGAAGCGCGGCATCGGCTTGCCATCCCACTGCGCCATGTTGCAGCCCTCGCAGCGGCGCGTATCGGCCCGCCAGATCACCTTGCCGTTGCGGTCCTGGATGAAGTCGACCAGCGTCGGGGTGAACTGCACGCCATTATTGGCCAGCGCGGCATAGGCATTGACCATCTGCTGGACGGTCGTGTCCCCCGCACCCAGCGCAAAGGACAGGTATGGCTGGTATTGCCCGATGCCGACATTGGCGATGGTCTTGACCACGTTGTCCATGCCGGCGTCATTGGCGATGTGCACCGTCATCAAATTGCGCGACTGCTCCAGCCCCCAACGCATCGTGTGCAGCCCGCCGGCGCCGCGCATGTCGAAGTTGCGGAAGCACTTCTGCCCCAGCGCCGCGCCCTGGTAGACACAGAACGGCCCGTCGAGCACCATGGTCGCTGGGGTCATCCCCTGCTCGAGCCCGGTGGCATAGACGAAGGGCTTGATGGTCGAACCCGGCTGGCGTTCGGCCTGCGTCGCACGGTTGAAACTGTCGAGCCCCGGATCGAAACCGCCCTGCATCGCCAGCACCCGGCCGGTATTCGGATCCTGCGCCAGCATCCCGCCCGAAACCTCGGGCACGAACCGCACCGCCCAGCCATTGCCGACCGGCGCAGCGGCGATCACATCGCCCGCGCGCAGCGGATCGGGCAAGGAGGTGAGCGGGGCGGTGTTGCCATCGGCAAAACCGATCGTGGCCGAGGGGCCGCTGCGCGAGACGACCACCCCGATGCGCCAGTCCTGATAGCTGATCGACTTGTTTAGCACGAACAGCTGGGTCTGCCACTTGTCGGGATCGATCGTCACATGCGCGATCGGCCCGCGCCAGCCCTTGCCGCTGTGATAGCGCAACAGCCCGGCGCGCAGCGCGTCCTGCGCCGATTTCTGCAGCTGCGGATCGAGCGAGGTGCGCACCCACAAGCCGCCGGCATAGACGCTGTTGGGTCCGTCCTCAGCCTTCTCGCCATATTCGTCGATCAGACGGCGGCGGACCTCCTCGACGAAATAGCCAACGTCGCTGGCATAGGCGAGGTTTTGGCGCGGCAGGATGCCGAGCGGCTGGGCCTTGGCTGCGGCAGCTTCGGCCGCGCTGGCCACGCCGTTACTCACCATCTGATCGAGCACCCAGTTGCGCCGTTCCAGCGCCTGGCTCGCGAACTTGGCCCGGCCATAGGTTTCCGGCGCCTTGGGCAGGATCGCGAGGAAGGCATCCTCGGCCAGATTGAGCTCGCCCACGTCCTTGTTGAAATAGGCCCGCGCCGCCGCCTGCACGCCGAAGCTCTGACGGCCGAGCGGAATCTCATTGAGGTAAAGCTCGAGAATCTGCTGCTTGTTCAGCACGCCCTCGATGCGCCGCGCGACGATCATTTCCTTGAGCTTGCGCGTGACCGAATATTCGTTGCCGATCAGGATGTTCTTGGCGACCTGCTGGGTAATGGTCGACCCGCCTCGCGCGCGCTGCCCCGACCCGAGCTTGGAGACATAGTCCACCACCGCCCCGGCCAGCCCCGGATAGTCGACCCCACCGTGATCCCAGAAGGTCTTGTCCTCGGCCGAGAGATAGGCGTTGATCAGCGGCTTGGGGAAATCGACGAAGCGCAACTGCACCCGCCGTTCGCGCGCATAGGAATAGACGATCTCCCCATCCACGCCGCGCACCATGGTCGGCAGTGGCGGCTGGTATGTGAGCAGGCTGTCGGCCGAGGGCAGATTGCGCGCGA
>CANJSX010000185.1 GCA_947477055.1 Sphingomonadaceae bacterium
CAACTGCCGGACTGGCCGGCCCAGTTCGTGCTTTTCGGCGATTGCGCCGATGCGCAGGCCGATCCGGCCCATGTCGGGAACGGGGTCGCAGGCCCACAGATGCGTCGCGCAAGTCCCGCAGAAGGTCTGGACGCGCTGCTTCCCGCTGTCGGCAGTCTTGACGTAGGTCGCTGGCGTGCCTTCCACCTGCAGCGTGCCCGGCTTGGGGCCGATCATCGCGCGATAGGGCGCGCCGGCGAAGGTCTGGCAATCGGCGCAATGGCAGATGGCGATGGTGCCGGGTTCGACCTCGGCCTCATAGCTTATGGCGCCGCAATGGCACTTTCCGTGAATCAGCATGAGACGCTCCCTAAAGCAGCTTGGCGAAGAGGAATTCGGGATCGATGTGATCGCCGACCCGGAAGGTGATGTCGGCGACCTTGCCGAAGCCATAGCGCTGGTAGAAGCGCTGCGCCCCCGGATTATGCGCATAGACCGAAAGCTGCACCTCGTCCGCTCCGCGTGCGGAGAATTCGGCCATCGCCCAGTCCATCAGCGCGCCGCCGATGCCCATCCCGGTGGCGTCGGTGGCGGCGTAGAGCTGCTTGAGCTCCATCACCGTGTTTCCACGCGCATGTTGGGGAAATCCGCAGGCGATGCCGATCTTGCAATAGGCGAGCAGCCGCCCATCGCGCTCGGCCAGACAGTAGCGCCGATCCGGGTTCGCCAGTTCCGCCGCAATGGCCGGTTCCGTCAGATTCTCCGCGAGGAAGGTGGCAAGGTCTTCCGCACGATAAAGCTGGCCGAACTTGGCGACGAAGCTCTCGGTGGCGAGGCGCGAGAGGGCCGGGATATCGGCCGGGGTGGCAGCGCGCAGGGTGAAGTGCCCGGTCATGCGATTTCCAGCGTCATGAAGTGACTGAACGGGTCTTCGCCATAATCGGCGAACGGCGGGCAGGCGATGAAGCCGTGGCGTCCATAGAGCCTGCGCGCCGGGACGAATGGCTCATGACTAACCGTCTCCAGGCTGACCCGCGCATAGCTGCGAGATTTTGCCTCGGCCAGCAGGTGCAGCAGGATCGCCTTGCCGACGCCCTGCCCGCGATAGTCTGGATGAACCCGCATCGACTTGATCTCGCCGTGGTCGCCCCCAAGCGCCTTGAGCGCGCCGCAGCCGGCCAACCCAGCCCGATCGCCTCGCCGATGGGCTGGAAGATTCGCTGGAGGAAGCGGCCGAGCGCGATCAGCCAATCGGGCGTGGGCTGCGGCGGTGCGGGCGGGAGCGGGGCGAACTGGATGTAGCCCGCATCGTGCAGTGCCTGCCAGTCACGCGCCCCGTCGGCGGCGGCTTGGGCTCCGGCGATCGGGACAGGGGACGCTGGCACGGCGCGAGTAGTGGCATGGCCACAGGCGCGGCGCAAGCCGGGCTTGCGCCACTTTGGTGCCAGCGCCTGCTCGTGCCGGGTCGGTCAGAGGATCTCGTGGACCTTTTCCTGCGGCCGGCACAGCCGCACGCCCCTGTCGGTCTCGACCAGCGGACGCTCGATCAGGCGCGGTTCTACCGCCATGGCGGCAAGCACCTCGGCATCTCCGGCACCGGGCAGTCCGCGCTCCTCGGCATCGGTGCCGCGCAGCCGCAAGCCTTGCTGCGGGGTGATCCCGGCATCGCGGTAGAGCTGGGCCAGCTTGGCGGCGGGGGGCGGGGTGACGAGATATTCGATCACGGTCAGCTCAACGCCCGGCACTTCTTCTAGAATCGCCAGCGTCTTGCGCGACGTGCCGCAGGCGGGATTGTGCCAGATAGTTGCCTTCATGACGCTCGGCCCTTGGTTGTCAGGCAGCCCATTTCCGCCCGTTTCGCGCCCTTTAGCCACGCAAATCGAAAAAAATCAAATTTGATCCTTGTCAATGCGAACGACTCGCATTAACGGAACTGTTATTGCGAATGATTAGCAACAAAGGAATGAAATGAGGCAGCTCGGAGTTTCGCCACTGGTCATCGCCATCATGCTGGGTGCACTGCCGTCTGGCGCGCAGGCCGATGAAATGGATGCTCCTGCTATCGTCGTGGTCGGCCATAACGATGAGCCGCAGCTGGATTATTCGACCAGCCTCAAGACCGGAACCGCGCTGGTCGATACGCCGCAGAGCGTGACCGTGATTTCCCGCGAGCAGATCGAGGACCAGGGCTTCGCCCAGCTCAACGATGCGCTGCGCTATGTCCCCGGCGTTTCGCTCGGCCAGGGCGAGGGGCACCGCGATCAGCTTTCGTTCCGCGGCCAGCCGACCACCGCCGACTTCTTCCTCGATGGGGTGCGCGACGATGCGCAATATTATCGCTCGCTCTACAACATCGAGCGGGTCGAGGTGCTGCGCGGCGCCAATGCGCTGCTGTTCGGCCGTGGCGGCGGCGGAGGCGCGATCAACCGCGTCTCGAAAGCGCCCCGGTTCGACGGGCAGAGCCTGAGCGCAGCGTCGAGCGTCGACAGCTTCGGTGCCTGGACCCTCTCGGGCGATGTCAACCAGCCGCTCGGGCATGCCCTGGCGCTGCGGGTCAACGCAACCCATGAGGAATTCGACAATCACCGCGACGTCTATTCCGGCCACTTCACCGGCATAGCGCCCACGCTCGGCGCCCGGCTGGGCGAAGCGACCACGCTGACGCTGGCCTATGAATATGCCGATGACAACCGCACCACCGATCGCGGGATCCCCTCGCTGAACGGCGCGCCGGTCAAGGGCTATTCCCGGGCCTTCTTTGGCGATCCGGCGATCAACCGCAGCACCATCAAGGCGCATTTCGCTCGCGCTCGGCTCGATACCGAGCCGGCCGAGGGCCTGACGCTCGACATCACCGGCCAGTTCGCCACCTATAACAAATATTATGGCAACATCCTGCCTGGCGCGGTCAACGCGATAAACAACACGGTCAGCCTGACCGGCTATCGCAGCACGAACCAGCGCGATAACTGGATCGGTCAGGCCAATCTGGTGTGGACGGGCGACACCGGGCCGATCGGGCACACCGTGCTGCTTGGCTTCGAAGCGGCCGACCAGAATAGCGGGGCCTCGCGCGACGACGCGCGCTTCAGCGGCGCGAACAACGTTTCGGTAGCACTTGCCCAGACCATCACCGTCCCCGCGACGAGCTGGATCGCTACCAGCGCGAGCCAGTCTGCCGTGCGCAGCCTGTCTGCCTATCTGCAGGACCAGATCGAGATCGGTGAGCATCTCCAGCTGCTGCTCGGCCTGCGCTATGACGATTTCCGCATCACCGCGACCGACAAGCGCAGCAACATCGTCACCGGCCGCAGCGACGGCAAGCTCTCCCCCCGGGTCGGGCTGGTGCTGAAGCCGGTGCCCGCCGTCTCGCTCTACGCCAGCTACGCCAAGAGCTTCCTGCCGCAGACCGGCGACCAGTTCAACACGCTGTCGGCCAATCTCCAGTCGCTCGAGCCGGAAGAATTCCGCAATCTCGAAGCCGGCGTGAAATGGGAGGTGACCGACACGCTGTTGTTTAACGCGGCCGTGTTCCGGCTCGATCGCTTCAACACCCGCGCCAA
>CANJSX010000186.1 GCA_947477055.1 Sphingomonadaceae bacterium
ATCTGCACCATCTCAGCGCGCTTCTTCTCGCCGCCCGAAAAACCGACGTTCACCGGGCGCTTGAGCATGTCCATGTCGAGCTTGAGCAAGCCGGCCTTCTCGCGCGCCAGCTTGAGGAATTCGCCGCCCGAGAGCGGCTCCTCGCCCCGGCCCTTCCGCTGCGCGTTAAGCGCCTCGCGCAGGAACTGGACGAAGCTGACGCCCGGAATCTCGACCGGATACTGGAAGCCGAGGAACAGCCCGGCGGCGGCGCGCTCATGCGGTTCGAGCGCGAGCAGGTCCTGCCCGCCAAGCATGGCCGAGCCGCCGGTCACCTCATAGCCGGGCCGTCCGCCCAGCGTATAGGCCAGCGTCGACTTGCCCGCGCCGTTCGGCCCCATGATCGCATGGATCTCGCCCGCATTGATGCTGAGCGAGAGCGCCTTGAGGATCGGCTTGTCGGCGACGGTGGCGGAGAGATTTTCAATCTGCAACAGGCTCACCGGCCATACCCCCGTGCACCGTGGGGCGGCTTGGCCCTGGTCCGCTGATCGTGCCAACGCAGCTTCAACGCCGCGACGATCGTGGCGACCACCGCGTCGGGATCGGCCATGACATCGGCCGCCGGAAAGCGCAGGATCAGGATCCCGACCGCCTCAAGGCTCTTGTCACGGCGCTGGGTCAGCGCGGGATCGCCGCCCTCGTCTATCGAGACCGCGAGCTTGAGCGGCTGGCAGGCAAAATCGAGAATCGCCGAGCCGATTACCGCCTGCCGATGCAGGCGATACTTGCCGAGCTCCTGCGCCGCGAGCTTCTCGCCCAGCAGCGCCTGCGCCGCCGTGGGTTCGCGCTTCTGCGCCCGGGCCATGTCGTGGATCGAATCGAGCCGCGATTCGGCAATATTCCAGCCGCGCCCACGCTTCTCCAGCGCCGGCGCTTCGGTCCGTTCATCGAGCGGACGGACAGTGAGGGTCTTCTTCAACCGACGGATCCTTCAAGACTGATTCCAAGCAACTTCTGCGCTTCCACGGCAAACTCCATCGGCAGCTGCTGCAGCACTTCCTTGGCGAAACCGTTGACGATCAGCGTCACCGCCTCTTCCGTGCCCAGCCCGCGCTGCATCGCGTAGAACAGCTGGTCGTCGGAGATCTTGGAAGTGGTCGCCTCGTGCTCGATCTGCGCCGAGGGGTTGCGCACTTCGATATAGGGCACGGTATGTGCGCCGCATTCGCCGCCGAGCAGCAGCGAATCGCACTGGGTGAAATTGCGCACGCCTTCCGCCCCGGCTGCGACCCTGACGAGGCCGCGATAGGTATTGTTGCTCTTGCCGGCGCTGATCCCCTTTGAGATGATCGTCGAGCGCGTTCGGGCGCCGTTGTGGATCATCTTGGTGCCGGTGTCGGCCTGCTGGTAATTGTTGGTGACGGCGACCGAGTAGAATTCGCCCACGCTGTCTTCGCCGTTGAGCACGCAGCTGGGATACTTCCACGTCACCGCAGAGCCGGTCTCGACCTGGGTCCAGCTCACTTTGGAGCGCTTGCCCTGGCACAGCGCGCGCTTGGTGACGAAATTGTAGATCCCGCCCTTGCCCTGCGCGTCGCCCGGATACCAGTTCTGCACGGTGCTGTATTTGATCTCGGCATCGTCGAGCGCGACCAGTTCGACCACGGCGGCGTGGAGCTGGTTCTCGTCGCGCATCGGCGCGGTGCAGCCTTCGAGGTAGCTGACATAGCTTCCTTTATCCGCGACGATCAGCGTGCGTTCGAACTGTCCGGTGTTCTCGGCATTGATCCGGAAATAGGTGCTGAGCTCCATCGGGCAGCGCACGCCCTCGGGAATGTAGACGAAGGTGCCATCGGAAAAGACCGCGCAATTGAGTGCGGCGAAGAAATTGTCATGCATCGGCACGACCTTGCCGAGCCACGGCTTCACCAGCTCGGGATATTCGCGGATCGCCTCCGAAATCGAACGGAAGATCACCCCAGCCCGTTCGAGCTCGGCCCGGAAGGTGGTGGCGACCGAAACGCTGTCGAACACCGCATCCACAGCGACCTTGCGCGCGCCCTCGACCCCGGCGAGCACTTTCTGCTCCTCCAGCGGGATGCCGAGCTTTTCGTAGATCCGCAGGATCTCGGGATCGACCTCGTCGAGGCTGCCCAGCTTGGGCTTTTCCTTGGGCGCGGCGTAGTAATAGGCGTCCTGGTAGTCGATCGGCGCGATGTTGAGCTTGGCCCAGTCCGGCATCGGCATGGTCAGCCAGTGGCGATAGGCCTTGAGCCGCGATTCGAGCATCCATTCCGGCTCGTTCTTCTTGGCCGAGATGAAGCGGACGGTCTCTTCGCTGAGGCCCTTGGGTGCGAAATCGGTCTCGATGTCGGCGGACCAGCCGTGCTCGTAGTCCGCGACCCGCGCCGCCGCATCGCGCGCGGCCTGATCCTTGACGGGGGGGCCGTCGGTCATGCCGGCACTCCTGCCGAAAGCTGGACCAGGCTGACCTGTGCCAGCGCCCCGCGCAGCGCCTGATTTACCAGCGGCCAGTGCGGGCGGACCGAGCAGCAATCCTCCAGCCCGCAATCGCGGCCATGCTCGACGCAGGCGGTCAGCGCGATCGGGCCTTCGACTGCCTCGACGATATCGGCCAGCGTGATCGCCGCCGCCGGCCGCGCCAGCTTGAGCCCGCCGCCCACCCCGCGCGCGGAGCGCAGCAGGCCTGCGGCGGACAGCCGGCTGACCAGCTTCTGCACAGTCGGCAGGGGAAGGCCGGTTTCCTCGGCGATTTGCCCGGCGTTGACACGCACACCACCGCAATGCCGCGCGGCGGCGGACATGGTGACAACGGCATAATCGGCCATGCTGGACAGGCGCATCATCGGGTTCCTGAAATCGGACTGATTCCTTCCGGTTTCAAGTAGGCGCGCGAGTGGCCGATTGCAACGGGTGATTCGCACCTGCAG
Source organism: Sphingomonadaceae bacterium (assembly GCA_947477055.1). Classification (GTDB taxonomy): domain Bacteria; phylum Pseudomonadota; class Alphaproteobacteria; order Sphingomonadales; family Sphingomonadaceae; genus Novosphingobium. The sequence goes on from CANJSX010000186.1 coordinate 2,934, forward strand.
CATGACCAAAAAAGGGCGGCTTTCCGCGAGGAAAGCCGCCCATTAAAGTACAAAACTCGCTGCAAAACTGCGGCGAGCCCTTCGGGTCGCAATCACTACCTACTCAGCGAGGTTACAAAAGAATTGTATGGAATCGTCAGTGTCACTGAGAAATTTTGTGACAAAGTCCGATAGTTTTATAACTATAGTTAGTCCAAATTTGAAATTGTCGCCCTTCGACAGGGCCACAGAGTTCTGCCATAGGCTGCAATTGCATGATCAAGCCCGATTTCTACCCGCTGCTCCGCCCGCTGCTGTTTCGACTCGATGCCGAACGGGCGCATGGCCTGGCGCTGCTCGCCCTGAAGCTTGGCGCTCCGTCTGATCCCCCCAAACCCGGCGGCCTGCTAGCGACTCGGGTCGCGGGACTCGATTTTCCCAACCCGCTCGGCATGGCCGCTGGCTTCGACAAGGACGGCGAGGCGCCCGACGCGCTGCTCGGCCTGGGCTTTGGTTTTGCCGAGGTCGGCTCGATCACCCCGCTGCCGCAGGAGGGCAATCCGCGACCGCGGCTGTTCCGGCTG
>CANJSX010000187.1 GCA_947477055.1 Sphingomonadaceae bacterium
AAGGCCCCGGCCATCTGCGCGAAGCCCTGGTTGAAGCCGCGCCGCTGCGGGGGCGAGATCCGCGCCAGCACCGTCTGGCTGACCGGCACCATCGGCCCCTCGGCGATCCCCAGCAGGAACCGCGCCGCCAGCAGCACGATGAAGCCCGAGGCTACGCCGCCCGCCGCCGAGCCGACCGAGAACACCAGCGTGCAGGCGATCAGCATGGTCTTGCGCTTGCCGGTCCGGTCGACCAGTTGGCCGCCGAGGAAGGCGCTGATCGCGATCGACAGCGACAGCGCGCTGGCCATCCAGCCGAGCTGCGCGTTGTTGAGGCCGAGGTCCTTGACCAGATAGGGCGAGAGATAGCTCGCCACCATCCGGTCGAGCGCCACCACCCCGTTGGCGAGGGTGAGGATCAGCAGCATGGCTACCTCGTAACGCCTGGCACCCTGCTGCATCCCGGTCTTCCCCCGTTGTGATTCTATCGTGGAATGGATCCGACCAGTGCATCCGCCAGTTCTTGCGGACGCGACAGGAACGGGGAATGATCTGCGTCAATTGTCACGACTTGCGCGCCGGGCGACATTGCCTGCATCCGCCGCTGACTGGCAATCGGGATGGTCCGGTCCTCGGTGCACTCGACATACCAGCGCGGCAGCGCTCCCCAGCGTTCGGGGGTGAGGTGCAGCTTTTCCGAGCGCGGGCCGTGCGGTTCGGCGACCAGCCGGGGCATCGCGGCGGCAACCTTGTCCGGCGGGGAAAGCTGGGCGAAAACCGCGCCGGGGTTGTCGCCGGTGATCACTGTGCCGTGGCCGCCGGAGGTCGGAGTGATCAGGCTGTCGAACGCCGGGTTGGCGCCTTCCATCGTCTTGAAATCGGCGCGGCTGATCCCCGAGGGGAGCATCATCGCGCAGATATAGACGATCGCGTCCATCGCGGCGGGATCGGTCTCTGCCGCCTGACTCACCACCAGTCCGCCACGGCTGTGCCCGGCCAGCACGACCGGCGCCCCGCCGAGTTCGTCCTTGAGCTTGCGGCAATGATCCACCGCGAAATCGCCCCAGCCCTGCAGCGTCACCGCCGCCAGCTCTTCCTCGGTACCACCCATGCCCGGCAGGTCGGGCGCGACCACGGTGTGACCCGCCGCACGCAGCAGCACGGCGACCTCATCGAAGCACCAGCCGCCGTGCCAGCTGCCGTGGATCAGGACAAAACCGGCCATGCACCCTCCGCCCGTTCGCGCCGCGCGATCGCGGCAGTCAGCGTGTTTTCCATCAGGCAAGCGATGGTCATCGGACCGACCCCGCCCGGCACCGGGGTAATCGCGCCGGCAACCTTGACCGCCTCGTCGAACTCGACATCGCCCTTGAGCTTGAAGCCGCCCTTGCCGTCAGGCACGCGGGTCGTGCCGACATCGATAACCACCGCGCGCGGCTTGATCCAGTCACCCCGCACGAGGCCCGGCTTGCCCACCGCCGAAACGATGATGTCCGCTCCCCGGCAGACGAACTGGGTGCCACGGGTGTGGATGTGGCACAGGGTGACGGTCGAATGCTCGGCCAGCAGCAGCGCCGCCATCGGCTTGCCGACGATGTTCGAGGCGCCGATCACCACCGAGTGCGTGCCGGTGAGGTCGGGGATCACCGACTTGATCAGCTTCATGCAGCCCGAGGGGGTACAGGGGATCAGCTCGCCCGAGCCCTGGGTGAGCATCCCGGCGTTAAGCGCATGGAGCCCGTCGACGTCCTTGGCCGGATCGACCGCGGCCATGACCCGCAGCGTGTTTACGCCCTTGGGCAGCGGTAGCTGGACGAGGATCCCGTCGATCTCGTCGCGCGCATTGAGCTTGGCCACCTCCTCGAGGATCCGGGCCTCGCCGCAATCGTCGGGCAGCTGGATCTTCTCGGTGTGGAAGCCGACTTCGGTCGCGCGGCGGACCTTGGAGCGGACGTAGACATGGCTGGCCGGGTCGTCGCCGGCGATTATCACTGCTAGGCCCGGCGGGCGCGGCAGCTTGCTGGCCCCGGCGGCGACCTGTTCCAGCACCAGCCGCGCCTGCGCGCGACCGTCGATGATTTCGGCTAGCATTTATCGATCTCCAGACCATGTTCGGAGGCCCGGCGCCGTGCGGTCCTCGCTTTTGAGTGCCTCGGCGACCGCGGGGCGGGCTTTCACCCGCTCACGCCAATCGACCAGACGCGGGAAACGCGTCGCGACTTCCATATCGGGGAACATGCGTTCCACCATGGCGCCGCAATGCGAGAAGAAATTGATATCCGCAAGGGTGTAGGTGTCGCCCGCGAGCCAGGCGGTTTCGCCCAGCTGCGCCTCGATCTTGGCCAGCGCATATTCGATCTTGTCGGTCGCGTTCTGGAGATCGGCCTCGGAAAAGCCCGAGCGCGCGGTCGCCCATTTCTTGCGCTGGTCGGGCAGCGGGATATGCGCCAGCAGCTTCTCGAACTCGCCGCTTTCAATGTTGCGCGCGATCACGCCGACCAGCCGGTGCCAGCCGTGCATCGAGACGAAGTTCATCACATGCTCGTCGATGAACTTGTTCCAGTAACGCATCCGCGCCGCGCCAACCGGGTCCTTGGGCCGCAGCGGGCCGCTGGCGGGTTGGCCGTCGGGGAAGGCGTCCTCGAGATATTCGTTGATCACGGTGGTGTGGGTGATGATCACCCCGTCATGGTCGAGCACCGGGACCTGGCCCTCGGGATTGATCGCCACGAACCACGGCTGGTGCTGCTCGAACTTGTGCAGGTCGACATAGATGCTCTCATAGGCCAGCCCCTTTTCCTTGAGCGGCAGCATCGATTTGAGCGAGTTCGCCAGCGGTTCGGCGTGATAATATTTGAGCGTCATGGGATTTATCCTGCGGGTCGGAGCGTGCCGAGCACCCCGCCATCGACTGCCCAGCTCTGGGCGGTGACATGGCTGGCGGCATCGGACAGGAGGAAGGCGGCGACCTCGGCCAGCTCGCTTGACTCGCCGGTGCGCAATTGGGGCGTGGCATTGGCCATCTTGGCGATGGCAGTCGGCGGCAGTGCATCGAACATCGGGGTTTCGATGAAGCCGGGGATGATGCAGTTGCAGCGCACTCCATGTGGCGCCGCTTCGAGTGCGACCGCGCGCGACAGGCCGAGCACCGCATGCTTGGAGCTGACATAGGCGACATTGCCGGCAAAGCCGCGCTCCGAGGCAAGGCTGCCGGTCAGCAGGATCGCGCCGCTGCGCCGCGCGATCATCGCGGGGATGACATGCGCGATAGCCCAGAACTGCGACTTGAGATTGACCGCGAAGACCTGGTCGAAGACTGCATCGGGATAATCCTGCACCGGGGCGAAGGTCCCGCCGATCCCGGCGTTGAGGTAAAGCCCGTCGATCGGGCCGTTCTGCGCGACGGCGGCATCGAGCGCGGCGAGCAGCTGCGCCTTGTCGGCAACATCGGCGGTGGCCCAGGCGGCGCCTTCGCCCAGCTCGGCACAG
>CANJSX010000188.1 GCA_947477055.1 Sphingomonadaceae bacterium
AATTCACATGTACGGCCGCGATGATTTGCGCGCGACCCTTGTTACGGCATCCACCGGCAAGGCTCCGACTTCCTTCAAGCACTCGGGCTACGCTCGCTTCTGCGAAACCCCGCCCAGCGAAGTCACCGAACTCAGCCAGAGCTGGTGGTGCCGGGGCCATTCGATGGTCGTGCAATACTGCCTGGCCGAGGCCGGCGAGGTGCTGACACGCAGCGGCCAGCCCGACGAGTATGCGGTTTTGCTGCCCGACGACGGAGCCGAGGTCGAGATCGAGATCCCCGAAGGCACCTGGACCATGGCCGACAAGGCGGTCGCCTTCATTCCCTCGGGCGAGAGCAAGGTGACGGTCAAGAAAGGCGGAAGAATCCTGCGGCTGTTATCAACCCAATCGACCGACCTGTTCGACAAGTGCCCCAACAATGCCGACTATGCCGAGCCCGATCCCAACTGCGCGCCCCTCACCGCCTGGCCCGCGCCGATCGGCGGACGCAAGGTACGGGTCTATTCGGGCCATGTCGGGCCGGAGGAAGGCCGCTTCGGGCGGATCTATCGCGGCCAGATGATCATGGTGAACTTAGGCGACGGCCGCCCCGGTGAGCGTTCGATCACCAATCTCTCGCCGCACCACCACACCGATTTCGAACAATATTCGGTCGTGCTCGATGGGGACTTTGTCCATCATCTGCGCTGGCCCTGGATCAGCGACGGGTCGCAGTGGATCGAGGACGAGCATGTCCGCTGCGCCGCGCCGCATGTCGCGATCATCCCGCCGCCGACGACCCATACGTCGCAGGGCATGGCCGACGGACTCAATCGCCTGCTCGACGTGTTCTGCCCGCCGCGGATGGATTTCTCGGTCAAGCCCGGCTGGGTGCTCAATGCGGATGAGTATCCGATGCCCGAGGGCGGCCAGTGATAATGGAAGAGCGGATCAGTGCCCTGCTGCGGGGCGCGATCGACCTGCATTGCCATTCCGGCCCCTCCGTCATGCCGCGCGGGCTCAATCACGTCGAGGCGATCCGGCAGGGCGAGGAAGCGGGGCTGCGGGCGATCCTGTTCAAGGATCACTACTACTCGGTCACGCCAATCGCTGCGCTGCTCGAGGAGATCATGCCCGGTTCGGTCAAGCTGTTCACCGGGGTGCCGCTGAACAACACCACCGGCGGCTTCAATCCCTATGCGGTCGAGCATGGGTTCAAGCTGGGCGCGCGGCTGGTGTGCCGACCTTTTCGGCGGCCAACCACATTCGCCAGTCGCACCGCAAGCAGCTCCTCCCGACCAAGGAAAAAATGCTGCCGCCGACCATGCTGACGGTGATCGATGAGCACGGGCGGATCAAGGACGAGGTCAAACTGATCCTCGACCTGATCGCCGGACAGGACGCGATCCTTTCCGCCGGGCATCTGCATATCTCGGAGATCTGGCCGCTGTTCACCGAAGCCAGGCAGCGGGGAATCACCCGCCTGCTGGTCAACCACCCGACCTTCCTGATCGGCTGCAGCGCCTCCGACATGGCCGAGCTGGCCAAGATGGGCGCGCTGCTCGAGCATAGCTGCTGCATGTGGGCCGGGGTGCAGGGCGCGAAATACACGCCCGAGAGTTTGCGCGCGGCGGTCGAGGGTGGCGGGGTCGCCAGCACGATCATCGGCTCGGACCTTGGGCAGGTGGGCAACACCTCGCCGGTCGATGTCTTCCGCCACGTGATCGGCATGCTGATCGGCCTCGGCTACAGCGACGCCGACATCCGCACGATGATCGCGGACAACCCGGCAAAGCTGCTCGGGCTGGACGACTGAGGGCGCGTAGCCCAGACACACGAAAACCCCCGCTGGCGAATGCGGGCTTACGCCGGGGTGGGATGGTGCGAACGGGCGCGGCCGACGCGGGGGCATGGCACGACAGGCTTGGCTTGCATGCGATTCTTGCGAACGGCTGACGGGGTGCATATCCAGACCCGCCAACTCGGCCCTGTGGTGCGCGGGGGTGGGGCGGATGGATACCTACTTCGTCTTCACCGCGATCGCCGCGGTCCCGGCGTTGACCATGTATCTCGCCGCCCGCATGACCGCGCAGCGCAAGTCTCCTTCCAGCACAGGTGCCGCAAGTGAAGCTGTTTGATGCCCATGCCCATGTCTATTCGGGCGATGCCACGCGCTATCCGGTCGATGTCTCGAACGCCAAGGAGAGCCCCGAGGCGCTGCTGAAGCGGATCGCGGAGCACCCGATCGACGAGGCGCGACTGCTGGCGGAGTGGGACGCCGCCGGGGTGAGTGCGGGCACGGCGGTGCAGTACAACTCAATCTACAAGAGCGACAACTCCTACATGCTCGATGTGGTCGATTCGCATCCCGGGCGGATGTCGGCGGTGCTGATCCTCGATGCCCAGCGCGCGGATACGCCGGCGAAGCTGGCCGAGCTGGCGGCGGCGCATGACGTGGCCGGGCTGCGGCTGTTCGGCTGGCCGGGGCCGGAGGAGAACTACCCCTGGTTCGATTCGCCCGAGGCGCATCGCACCTGGGAAACCGCTGCGGCGCTCGGGCTGGCGATGGACATGATGTACATCCCCGCCCCGGCCAGCCGCAATGTGCTGAACCGGATCGTCGCCTTCGCCCGCCGCTTTCCGGAGCTGCCGATCGTGCTCGATCACTGCGGCTGGCCGCATGTCGATCGCGGCACCGAGGGGGCGATCGGGGCGGAACTGGTGGAGCTGGCAGAAGTGGCGAACATCCATTTCAAGTTCACCCAGATCAACTGGAACCGCTTTGCCGAGGTTGTCGGCGGAGTGGATCCCGCCGGCTTCGTGCGGCGGCTGGTCGACCTTTACGGTGCTGACCGGGTGATGTGGGGGTCCGACATCGGCAACACCAAGGACAGCTATGCGACCATGGTCGAGATGGCGATCGCCGCCACCGCGCTGCTGAGCGAGGCCGAGCGGCAGGCGGTGCTGCACGATACCGGACGCCGGGTGTTCGGTCGGCGCCGCGCCTGAGTAGGACTTCGCATTTCGCGATTCACATCCGGTTCAAGCTGGATTAGGCCAAATGCGCCTGTCCGCCCCTCCGTGCGGATTCTCTCGAGGTGGATTGATGACGAGTTTCAAGTTCCTGGCCGTGCCCGCCGCCGCTGCCGCGCTGATCGGGGCATTCGGCCTGATCTCCAAGGGTGAAGCGCAGACAGTTGCCGCGCCGCCGCCGGCCTTCATGCAGTGCAAGGTCTGCCACGCGACCGTCGCCAATGCCCCGCGCGGAATGGGGCCGAACCTGTACGGAATCGTCGGCGCGACGGCCGGCAAGCGTCCCGGCTTCACCTTCTCGCCGGCGCTGGCGAACTCCGGCCTGAAGTGGGACCGCGCCAACCTCGAAGCCTTCATCACCAACCCGCGCACCAAGCTGCCGGGCAATCGCATGGCCTACGCCGGGATGGCCAATCCCGCCCAGCGCAAGG
>CANJSX010000189.1 GCA_947477055.1 Sphingomonadaceae bacterium
CAGCATGGGCGATATCGGTGCCGATGATACGGGCCATCGGCAGATGCGGGTAGAGCACCAGCAGCGCGGTGACCCCGATCGCCCCGGCGCCAACCGAGGACACCGACACCACAACCCCGAGCACAGCTCCGAGCGCGACTGTCGGCGCCAGACTGTGGTTCTCGTCCACCGGCTCTTCGCGCCGGGCGAACATGGCAAGCTTGCGCTGAAACAGCGTCGCCAGCGCCGTGAGAAGCAACATGCCGCCAAGCGTCATCAGCACAACCTTGGTTGCAGCGTTGTCCAGATGGCCGAATTTGTTGAGAAGGATCAGGGTGGCAATCGCCGCCGGCAAGCTCCCGCTCGCCAATCGGCGCATGATCTTCCAGTCGACCGTTTCTCGCCAACCATGCACGGCTGAACCGGCGACCTTGGTGGTAGCGGCAAAGAGCAGATCAGTGCCGACCGCAGTGTGCGGGTTCACCCCGAACATCAGCACCAGCAGCGGCGTCATCAGCGAACCGCCGCCAACGCCGGTCAATCCGACGAGCAGTCCGACAAACAGGCCGGCAAGGGCATGCAACGCGTCCATGCCTTGAAACAGATCCATTGAATTCCGTTCCTTGCTAGCCCCGGCGCCAGCCTCTGACAGCTTACGCCCGGCATTTGAACCGGATCGGGAGCGGCGGCAAGGCATCTATCGTTATGGGTCACGCTAGAAATGCTTCTCTAGCCGAAAGATAGAGAATGTACCCGTTGGAGGGATACCTGACCCGGCCCTAACCAATTAATCGTCTCATTCCAGCCTATGGTGCAGTGCAAAAGATTTTTGAAATTGCGCATTTACCTCCAGACTTCGAATCGATAGGTTTCACCTGATAGCGGTTGGTTCCCCCCGGAACTGCCAGATCGCGGACCGCATAAGCGGCCGCCAAGAAAAAGGAGAATAACATGACGAGCCCCCGCACCCTCACTGCGCGCCCCAAGGCTACGCCAGAACCCGCAGCTGAATTAGAAGTGCCTGTCGCCGTAGTAGCGGCCAACGGGAAGGGCCAGAACCTGCAGGACCAATTCCTGAACCTGCTCCGCAAGAACAAGGTTCCGGTCACCATGTTCCTGGTCAAGGGCGTGAAGCTTCAGGGTATCGTCACCTGGTTTGATAATTTCGCGATCCTGCTCCGCCGCGATGGCCAGTCGCAGCTGGTCTACAAGCACGCCATCTCGACCATCATGCCAAGCCAGCCGATCGACGCGCGCCAGTTCGGCGGCGCCGCGGAAGGCAGCAAGAAGGTCCGCCTGCTGCAGGACGTGTTCCTCTCCAGCGTGCGCCAGGCTGCCGTCCAGGTCACCATGTTCCTCGTCAACGGCGTGATGCTGCAGGGCCGGGTCGCCGCCTATGACCTGTTCTGCATGCTGCTTGAGCGCGAGGGCTATGTGCAGCTCGCCTACAAGCACGCGGTTTCCACCATCCAGCCGCTGACGCCGGTCGATCTGACCGGCGGCGACTGCGATGGCGATGAGGACGGCGACTGAGCTTTCTTGAAGACAATCGCGAAGAGGTAACGCGCGGCGGGCGGGCTGTGGTCGTGTGCCCGGCGTTCCGCTCGCGCGGCACCACTGCGGATCCGGAAAGTCGACTGGAAGAAGCCAAGGGGCTGGCGCTGGCGATCGGGCTGCTCGTCGTCGATGCGCTGGTCATTCCGATCCGCGAGGCGCGGGCCGGGACTCTGTTCGGCGAGGGCCAGATCGCCAATATCGAAGTCGCCTGCAACATGGGCGATGCCGAGCTGGTGATCGTCGATGGCGCGCTCACCGCGATCCAGCAGCGCAATCTCGAAGACAAGCTCAAGCGCAAGGTGATCGACCGCACCGGGCTGATCCTCGAGATCTTCGGCGAACGGGCGGCCACCGCGGAAGGCCGGCTGCAGGTCGAGCTCGCCCATCTCGATTATCAGGCCGGCCGGCTGGTCCGCAGTTGGACCCACCTTGAGCGCCAGCGCGGCGGCTTCGGCTTCCTCGGCGGGCCGGGCGAAACCCAGATCGAGGCCGACCGCCGCATGATCCGCGACCGGATGGCGCGGTTGCGGCGCGAGCTTGAGCAGGTCCGGCGGACCCGCGGGCTTCACCGCGAACGACGCGGCAAGGCGCCCTGGCCGGTGATCGCGCTGGTCGGCTATACCAACGCCGGCAAGTCCACCCTGTTCAACCGCCTGACGGGTGCGGACGTGATGGCCGAAGACCTGCTGTTCGCCACGCTCGACCCGACGATGCGGGCGATCCGCCTGCCCGGGGTCGAAAAGGCGATCCTCTCCGATACCGTCGGCTTCATCTCCGACCTGCCGACCCAGCTGGTCGCCGCCTTCCGCGCCACGCTGGAAGAGGTGACCGGGGCCGACGTCATCGTCCACGTCCGCGATATCGCCAGCCCGCAGAGCACCGAGCAGAAGCAGCAGGTGCTGGCGGTGCTGGGCGAGCTGGGGATCCTGCCGGAGGAGGGCGGTGAACCCGGCGCTCCGATCGTCGAGGCATGGAACAAGTGGGACCTGCTCGATCCGGCCCGGATGGCCGAGCTGCGTGACGTCATGGCGGCGCGCCCGGACGAGATTATCGTTCCCTTGTCAGCAGTTACCGGTGAGGGCTGCGAGCATCTACTGGCCAGCGTCTCGTGGCTGTTGATGCTCGATGCGCGTGATCACAGCTTCGTTCTGCCAGCCAGCGACGGACAACGGATTGCCTGGCTGCACGCCCATGGCGAAGTCCTGTCCGATGCCGATGCCGGGGAAGGCGAGCAGGGGCCACAGCGCCGGCTGACCGTGCGCCTCTCTCCACGCGAACTAGGGCGCTACATCCGCCTCTGAAGCCTTCACGGCCTGCCACAGCGCTTCCTGGGCATCGAGGCTAAGGCCGGCAAAGTTGCGCCCCTGTGCCACCGCAATCGCCTCCATTGCCCGGAAGCGTCGCTCGAACTTGGCATTGGCTCCGCGGAGGGCATCCTCCGGGGCGATGCCATGGGCGCGGACGAGATTAACCGCAGCGAACAGCAGATCGCCCGCCTCGTCCACGAGTTCCCCCTCTGTTCCAGCGGCCGCAAGCTCGGCGATTTCTTCAAGAACTTTGTCGGTCGGCCCCTGCGTATCCGGCCAGTCGAAACCCACCCGCGCGGCACGTTTCTGCAGCTTTTCCGCGCGCATCAGCGCGGGAAGGGCGAGGGCGATACCGTCGAGGGCGGAGGTAGCGCCTTTGCTGGCGCGCTCCTCGGCCTTGAGGCGCTCCCAGCGCATGTCGCGCGATTGGCCGTCATCCGGCGCCTCGCCGAAGATATGCGGGTGACGCGCTTCCATCTTGGCGACGCTCGAGGCAGCGACGTCAGCAAAACCGAAATGCCCGGCTTCCTCGGCCATGCGCGCGTGGAACACGACCTGGAACAGCAGATCGCCAAGCTCATCCTTGAGCACGGCCA
>CANJSX010000190.1 GCA_947477055.1 Sphingomonadaceae bacterium
CGCGCTCATCTGGCTCGGTTTCATCTTCCTGTTCTTCATCCTGCCGATGATCCGCCGCGCGCGGGGCGGCCGAAACTATTCGAGTGGGCTGGGTGAGGTCGTCGTGTGGAGCGTGCTCAACGAACTTTCGCATGGCGGACGCGGTGGCGGTGGTGGTTTCGGCGGCGGTGGTTTCGGCGGAGGCGGCGGCGGATTTTCGGGTGGCGGCGGCAGCTTCGGCGGCGGCGGCTCCTCGGGCAGCTGGTAGGAGGTGGCGATGACGCAGACCCCGTTCCTGAGCGAGGCCGACCGAGACCGCGTCGGCGCAGCGGTGCATCAGGCCGAGAGCGCCTCGGCCGGCGAGATCGTCACGATCATCACCCCGCAGTCTGACAGCTATGCCGAAGTGGCGCTGGTGTGGTGTGCGCTGGTCGCTTTCACCGCTCTGGTGGTGCTGGCGTTGTTCCCCGATTTCTACCTCGCCCTCGTCGACCGCCTGACCGGCAACTGGCAGACCGCCTGGACGCCGCGCCATGTCTTCGAGCTGGCGCTGTTCGTGGCCATCGCCAAGTTCATCGCCATGTGGCTGCTGCAACTGTGGCAGCCCCTGCGCCTGTTCCTGGTCCCGTCGTTTATCAAGAACGCCCGCGTCCGCGCCCGTGCGGTGACCTGCTTCAAGGTCGGGGCTGAGCGCCGCACTCATGGCCGCACCGGGGTGCTGATCTACCTCAGCTTGGCCGAACACCGCGCCGAGATCGTCGCCGACGAGGCCATCGCCTCGCAGGTCGCGCCCGAGGTATGGGGCGATGCCATGGCCGCGATGACCGCGCTGATCCGGCAGGGCCAGGTTGCCGACGGGATGATCGCGGCAGTCACAAGGGTCGGCGCGGTGCTGGCCGAACATTTCCCCCGCGCCGAGAACGACATCAACGAACTGCCCGACCGCCTGATCGAGGTTTGATGCATCCCGAAGAAGAGCAGATCGTCTGGCAGGGCAAATTCATCACCGCCCGCACCAAGGGCAAGTGGGAATTCGTCAGCCGAGCCCGCGGGATCCGCGCTGCGGTGATCCTGGCGGTGGACGATGAGGACCACGTCATCCTCGTCGAGCAATTCCGCGTGCCGCTCGGCAAATCCTGCATCGAACTCCCCGCCGGGTTGATCGGCGACGAGGACGGCTCCGAGGATGAGGACGCTACCGCTGCAGCAGTCCGCGAACTTGAGGAAGAAACCGGCTACCACGCCGCCCGGATGGAAAACCTCGGCGAGTTCTATTCCTCCCCCGGGATGGTCAGCGAAAGCTTCACCCTGCTGCGCGCCCATGGCCTGACCAAAGTCTCCGCCGGCGGTGGCACCGAGGGTGAGGACATCACCGTCCACCGCGTGCCGCTGGCCGGGATCGAACAGTTCATTGCCGAAGCCCGCGCGAACGGGCACGGTATCGACGTCAGGCTCCTGCTGCTGATGGGAGCGCGCATCATCGGGAGATAGTCGACATGGGCAGGGTCGCGGGCAAGAAGGTCTTCATCACCGGCGCGGCACAGGGTCTTGGTGCGGCGATGGCGAAGCTGCTGGCGGCCGAGGGTGCCCGCCTGATGCTCACCGATATCAACGCCGAGGGTGCCGCCGCCCAGGCCGAAGCTCTCAATGCGGCGCATGGCGAGGGCACCGCATTCTCCCACCGCCACGACGTGACCAGCGAGGACGACTGGATCGCCGCGCTCGGTGCGGCGAAGGACGCGCTCGGGGGCATCTCGGTGCTCGTCAACAACGCTGGTGTCGGCATCGGCGGCACGATCGAGAGCTGCGATTTCGCCACCTGGAAGACCTGCATGGCGATCAATTCGGACAGCGTCTACCTCGGTTGCCACCACGCCCTGCCGCTGCTGAGGGAGAGCCAGCCGGCCTCGATCATCAACATTTCCTCGATCGCCGGGCTGATCGCCGCTGGCGGCCTCGCGCCCTACAATGCCTCGAAGGCCGCGGTGTGGATACTGACCAAGTCGGTCGCGCTGTACTGCGCGCAAAGCGGCTGGGACATCCGCTGCAACTCGGTCCACCCGGCCTTCGTCGACACCGCAATCCTCGATAATTTCCGCCACAATCCGGACATTCCGCGCGAGATCATTGTCGGCAAGCTGGCCCGGCAGATCCCGCTCGGCCGGGTCGGCGAGCCAGAAGAAATCGCCGCCGGAGTGCTTTACCTCGCCAGCGACGAAAGCCGCTTCATGACCGGGGCCGAACTCAAGCTCGATGGCGGCATTTCGGCGATGTGACCCGGTTTGCACCCGCCCATAAACAGCGCTGGACAAGCGGCGCGGGCGGCGCAAAGGGAGTGTCATGGGGCACGAACTGATCAGAACCAGAACCACGCCGCCGCGCCAATACCGTGTCACCTCCTTCGACGTTGCCGCCGAAGCCGGGGTCAGCCAGTCGACCGTGTCGCGCGCGCTGGCGGGCGATCCGGTGGTCAGCGAGGCGACCCGGCTGCGCGTCACCGAAGCTGCCCGCAAGCTCAACTACCACATCGACGAAAACGCCGCGCGGCTGCGCACCGGCCGCAGCGGAACGCTGGCCGTGGTGCTGATCTGCCGCCCGGGCGGGAACCGCAAGGACGTCAACCCGTTCTACTTCTCGCTGCTCGGCTCGATCTGCGCCGCAGCCTCCAATCGCGGGCACGAGACGCTGGTCTCCTTCCAGGATACTGCCGAAAACCTCTCCGGCCGCTACGAGGAACAGCGCAAGTCCGACGGGCTGATCGTGATCGGCACCACCGAAAACCGCGAGGCATGGGCCTACTTCTCGGAAATCGCCGGATCGGGTGCCAATGTGGTGTGCTGGGGCGCACCGTGGGACAACCTGCCCTGGGTACGCAGCGACAACGAGAAGGGCGCCCGCATCGCGGTCGAGCATCTGATCGCGCGGCACTATCGCCGGATCGCCTGCATCGCCTCGGAAACCTCGCCGCAGCGCCAGTTCAAGGAGCGCTACGACGCTTACCTCGCCTGCATGGCGGAAGCCGGGCTGGAGCCGCATCTGGTCCCGATCGAGAAAGGCCTGCCGCGCGACGAGCAGGGCCGCCGCGCCGCCCGCGCGCTGATCGCCTCGGGCTGGGAATTCGATGCGGTCTTCGCGGTCTGCGACGAGATCGCCATCGGCGTGCTAGAAGCGCTACATGACGCGAATATCGATGTGCCGGACAAAGTTGGGCTGGTCGGTTTCGACGGGCTGCGGGCCGGTGCCCATGTCACCCCGGCGCTGACCACGATCGAGCCGGATTTTCAGGCGGCCGGCGGCATTCTGGTCGACAAGTTGCTGGGCATGATCGCGGGCGAGGAAAACGAGATCCTGCGCGCGCCGGTGCGGCTGCTGGAGCGGGGAAGCACCCGCAAGTAAGCGCTACAGATTCTTGATAATACCC
>CANJSX010000191.1 GCA_947477055.1 Sphingomonadaceae bacterium
AACAGGTGCAACACCGGCCCACTCCCTCGGCCGGCCACCCATAGGATACACTGACGGGGGGTCGGCCGAGGGAGTGGGCCGGTGTTGCTTCCACGTTAGTGGAACAAACCCTACCGAAGGCTCACCACATTGTCCGAGATGCGCGGATCGCGGCGATCGCCGAGATACTGGCTGGCCATCGGCTCGTCGCTCACTTCGGCCGTAATTCCCTGGCCGAAGCCATTGAAGCCGGTGCGCATCGCCGCGCCATAGGCGCCGAGCATGCCGATCTCGATGAAATCGCCCACGTTCGTGTCGGCCGGTAGGACGAAAGGTCCGTCCATGTGGTCCATGTCGTCGCAGGTCGGGCCGAAGAAGCTGAACTCCTCCTCATCCGCCGCCGCGCCCTCGCGCAGGAGCTTGACCGGGAAGACCCAGCCGACGTGCGCCGCATCGAACAGCGCCCCATAGGCCCCGTCGTTGATGTAGAGCTCGTCGCCCCGGCGCTTCTCGACCTTCACCACCATCGAGTTGTATTCGGCGCAGAGCGCCCGGCCCGGTTCGCACCACAGCTCCGACGAATAGGAGATCGGCAGCGATTCGGCGGCGCGGTGGATCGCCCCGAAGAAATCTTCGAGCGGCGGCGCTTCCATCCCGGGATAGATCGAGGGGAAGCCCCCGCCGACATCGATGATGTCGACCGTGACCGCCGCATCGACGATCGCCGCACGGACGCGCTCCAGCGCCTGGACATAGGCAAACGGCGTCATCGCCTGGCTGCCGACGTGGAAGCAGATGCCCAGCGCATCGGCGACCTGGCGGGTCGCCTGCAGCAGCGAGGCGGCATCGAACAGATCGACCCCGAACTTGGCCGCAAGGCTCAGCTTGGAATGATCCGAGGACACGCGCAGCCGCACGCAGAGCGACAGGTCTTCCGCCGGCTTGCCATCGGCATTGCGCGTCGCCGTGACGATCTTTTCCAGTTCCTCATGCGTGTCGAGGCTGAAAGTGCGCACGCCGTGGACCTTGTAGGCCTCGGCAATCGCACTCGCGGTCTTGACCGGATGCATGAAGCACAGCACCGCCTCGGGCAGCAGGCCACGCACCAGGCGCACCTCGGAAATCGAGGCGACGTCGAAATGCGTCACCCCGGCGTCCCACAGCACGCGCAGCAGATCGGGTGAGGGATTGGCCTTGACCGCATAGAGCGACGTGCCCGGAAACTTCTCGACAAAGAAGCGGGCGGCGCGCGCGGCAGCGTGCGGGCGATTCAGAATTACGGGTTCGTCGGGCGAAAGGGCGCGAACTACAGCCGATGCATCAGGATAATGGTGCAACTCAAGGGACCCCCAATAGGCCTTGCGGCCAGAAAACACTAAGACGAGGCTGCCTTGCGGTTATTGGAAGTCCCCATGGGGCAGCGGGGGGTCGCTATAATCCGTCCCCCCTGAACTGCAAGTGAAAATGCCCCCCCATGGCCGGTTGCCGGGGAAGCCATCGCGATATGAAAATAAGTTTATGTTTTAATACGATTATATTTGCATTTTTCGACTGCCGAAATGTCCCGTTTCAGCCCAGCCGATTGCGGAATTCCTCCCACCCGAACCGCTTCACGCATTCGAGCGAATCGCTATCCGAATCCCACAGCCAGATCGAGGGCAGCGGCACCCCGTTGAAGGTGGTGGTCTTGACCATCGAGTAATGCGCCTGATCGAGAAAGGCGAAACGCCGGCCGGGTTCGACCGGGCCAGCGAAGCGGTAATCGCCGATCACATCCCCGGCGAGGCAGCTTGGCCCGCCGAGCCGGATCGCGCCGCCCTGCCCCTCGTCGATGGCCTGCTCGTCATGCTCCAGCTCGCCCAGCATGGCTGGGCGATAGGGCGCCTCGATCACGTCGGGCATGTGGCAGGTGGCGGAGACGTCGGTGATCGCCAGCGGCATACCATTCCACTGCGTATCGAGCACCGTGCCGACCAGGATCCCGGCGTCAAGCGCCACCGCCTCGCCCGGCTCGAGATAGACCGCGGCCCCGGTATCCTCCTTCAGGTCGATCAGGAACTGGACCAGCTCGTCGCGCTGGTAATCGGCCCGGGTGATGTGATGCCCGCCGCCGAGGTTGAGCCATTTGAACTCGCCGAAGAACGGCTCGAGATAATCGAAGGCCACGTCCCAGGTCCGCGCCAGCGGGGCGAAATCCTGCTCGCACAAGGTATGCATGTGCAGCCCGTCGATCAGCGCGACATGCTCTTCGGTCAGCTGGTCGATCGGGAAGCCGAGCCGCGAATGCGGCGCGCAGGGATCATAGCGCGGCACCTCGCCCTCGGGATGGAGCGGGTTGATTCGAAGGCCGATCTCGAAGCTCTCGCCCCGGCTGCGGGCCGCATCGATGATCGCGCTGCAGCGGATAATCTGCTGCGGCGAATTGAAGATTACGTGGTCTGACAGGCGCAGGATCTCGTCGAGATCGTCGGGCTTGTAGGCGGCGCAATAGGTGCTGATCTCGCCATCGTAGTACTCGCCCGCCAGCCGCGCTTCCCACAGGCCCGAGGTGCAGACCCCGTCGAGATATTCTCCGATGATCGGCGCGGTCGACCACATCGAGAAGGCCTTGAGCGCGGCGAGCATCCTGATGCCCGCCCGGTCGCGGATATCGGCCAGCACCGCCAGGTTCTGCCTGAGGCGCGCAGCATCGACCACGAAGGCGGGGCTATCGACCCGGTTGAGGTCGAACTGGGCGAAGGCGCCCGGGTCTCCGGCTCTGGTTTCCATCAAAACTCCACCGGCCCCGGCAGCTCTTTCACCTGCCAAGGCAGCCCGTGCAGGTTCAGCATCTCCATGAAGGGATCGGGGTCCATCTGCTCCATGTTGAACACGCCCTCGCCTTGCCATTTTCCCGTCAGCATCATCGCCGCGCCGATCATCGCGGGCACGCCGGTGGTGTAGCTGATCGCCTGGTTGCCGGTCTCGGCATAGGCCTCTTCATGGTCGCAGATCTGGTAGATATAGAAGGTCTTCTCGCCCCCAAAACCATCTGGCCCATCCAGCGCCTCGCCGGTGGCGATGTCGCCGATGTTGGTCTTGCCCTTGGTGGTGGCCCCCAGCGTTTCGGGCTTGGGCAGCACGGCGGCGAGGAACTGCAGCGGGACGATCTGCTGGCCCTGATACTCGATCGGCTCGATCCCGACCATGCCGACGTTCTTCAGCACCGACAGATGATTGATATAGGCATCGCCGAAGGTCATCCAGAAGCGGCCGCGCTCCAGTTCGGGGATGAACTTCGCGAGGCTTTCCAGCTCCTCGTGATACATCATGTACATGTTCTTCGGACCAACCGCCTCGAAGTCGAACGCCACCTTCTTCGCCAGCGGGGGTGTCTCGACGAAGTGGCCGCCCCCCCCCCTTTTTTTTTCCC
>CANJSX010000192.1 GCA_947477055.1 Sphingomonadaceae bacterium
AAGGCAGATCGCCTCGGTCAGATCCTCATCCAAGCCAAGCTCGCGGGCGATGACCCGGCCGATCTGCGCGACTTCAAGGCTGTGGGTCAGCCGCACCCGATAGTGATCGCCATCCGGCGCGATGAACACCTGGGTCTTGTGACGCAGGCGGCGGAAGGCGATCGAATGGATGATCCGGTCACGGTCGCGCTGGTATTCGCTGCGCGGCCCGCGGGCGAGACCCTGCCCGATGGGGAACTCCCGGCCGCGCGAATGCGCCGGGTCGGAGGCGAAGGAGGCGCGGGTCAAGCCTCCCTCACCCGCCCAGAATCCACTCCGCCGCCGCCTCGGCATGGATCCGGGTGCAACCATAGATCGGCAGGACGTTGGCATCGACGTCGACCACCATCTCCAGCTCGGTGCAGCCCAGCACGACCGCCTCGGCCCCGTCCTGCTCGAGGTTGGTGATGATCGTCTTCAATTCGCGCTCGGCCTGGCGGGTCGCCTTGCCCAGCAACAGCTCGTCATAGATGATCCTGTCGACCGTATCGACGAAGGCCATCTCGGGCGGCAACAGCTCGATATTGCGGGCGATAAAGCGCTGGCGGTAGAAGCTCTCCAGCATGACATTGCGGGTGCCGAGCAGCGCGACCTTCTTGCGGCCATCCACCTTGACCCGGTCACCCACGCATTCGGCGATATGGATCACCGGCACCGAGACCGCGCTCGCCACCTGATCATAGACCTTGTGCATCGAATTGGCGCCGATCAGGATCGCGGTGGCGCCCGCAACTTCGAGCCGCTGCGCCGAGGCTGCGAGAATTTCGGCGGCGCGCGCCCAGTCCTCGGCAGAGGACAGCCGGACCAGCTCGGAAAAGTCCAGGCTCTCGATCAGCAACGGCGCGCTCGCCCCGTTGCCACGTCGCGCCTGCACCAGCCGGTTGATGTGTTCATAGTAAGTGCGGGTCGAAAGCCAGCTCATGCCGCCGATCAGGCCGATCTTGCGCAAATCAATTACTCCCCGGATGGTTCCGCGCGTGCCCCCGCTTGTCCCTGCGCCTTAGGCAAGCCGCGCGGACGCGTCTAGCGGGCAAGCCCGGTCGTGCACAGGGCGGCAGCGCTCAGCGTCACCGCGATCGTCTCGCGGTCGTCGATGCGTTGCACCGCAGCGGCATAGTCGGCGATCGAGCGCTTCTCGCCCTTGAGTGCCTGCAGCTTGCGCAACTGACCAATGGTCAGCCGGTCGGTCATGCGCGCCGCCATGCACGAGGCGTTGGGTTCAGACAGCCCGGCATCGGCCAGCGCGCTCTTCACGCGGGGATAGGCGAGCTTGGAAGGTGAGCATGCGGCCAGGACGACCAGCACCGCCAAGGGTAGTAACCGATTGTCAAGCCTGCTGATCCGCACCTGCAATCCTCTAGCGATCCTGCAGCTGAAGATCGGTCTCCGCGAGAGGATCGTCAAGATCGCTACCCTTCAGTTCCACTTCCCCGCGCCCCGATCGAACGCGAATTTCGTGCCATGCGAACGCGAGGGCAAACATGCCCAGCAGGATGGCCATGGACGGCCTGCCCGTCTCCACATCGGTCCAGTTGGCCAGAATCACACCGATGCCCATCGCCAGTCCGATAATGGGCACCAACGGATGGAACGGGATGCGAAAGCGCAAACTCAGCAGACCGGCCTGGCGCCCGGCCAGCACCGCACAGGCCATCAGGAAATATTCCCAGAAGGTCCCGGTGATCAGCAGCAGTAGGCGTTGCTCGCCCAGCAGGATGCAACCCGCGGCAAGGGCGACAATGACAAAGGTCGCGCCTGCCGTGGAGCGGAAGCGAGGATGCAGGTAGCTGAGCACGCGGCTGATCGGTGCCGGAAACACCCCGTCGCGACCGACGGCATACATCAGCCGAGAGTTGCCGATGATCGACGCAATCAACGCGTTGAAGATCGCGACAATGACCCCGACGGTCACCACGCTGCCGACCAGCGGGCCCCCACTGCGCATCAGAAAAGTGGTCATCGGGGTTGCGCTGGACAGGACCGCCGGCAAATCGTCGATCGCGAGGACTACCAGCACGACCGGGACGGCAATCGTGACCCCCGCGATCAGGCCCGCCCATGCGACGACTCTTCCGATCCGCCTGTGCGCATCTTCCATGTCTTCGGCGAAATATGTGACCCAGTTCGCACCCGCGCTCATCCAGCCGCCGGTGACCACGGCCAGACAGATGGTGACCGAGCCGGTTGGCACCATGGCGCCATCGGACCATTGGACCGGATGGGCGAGGACCTCAGCAAGCGGCCGTGCCAAGGCATGCACAGCCACTCCGCACAGCACCGCCAGGGCCACCAGTTCGATCACCAGGAACAACGCTATGACTTTTGAATTGCGCTTGATGTTCATGACCGCGAGCGACGCGGCCAGCAACAGCCCTGCGAAAGCGAAAATATCGCTCGATATGGCAGGCAACAGGCTATGCACGAAACTGCCGAACCCAAGCGCCGCAAAACCGACGGCTGGGAATGTCAGCGCGAACGCCAGCATCACATAGGGAAAGGTCCAGCGGCCGCCAAGCAGGGCATAAAGCGACGGATAGAGACCGCCAGCCCCCGGGAAGCTGGAGGCAAGCTCGGCATAAAGCAGCGCGAATGTGGCAACCAGCAGTGCCCCGACGATGAACCCCAGCGCCGCGCCGGTCCCGGCGAGGTGCAGCACCGCATTGCCGCCGATGAACACCGACAGGACCGGAGACAGCGCCGAAAGGGTGAGCAGCATCACCTCCGTCGGCGAGAGCACCCGCGCCAACCCGCCACTGTGCGAACCCGTCATGCCAGCCTCCGTTCCACCTGCGAGGCCAGCCCAAGCTGCACTAGTGTGCCAGCGCCTTGATGATATCCTCGACCATCTTCTTGGCGTCGGCCAGCAGCATCATGGTCTGGTCCATGTAGAACACATCGTTGTCGACGCCGGAGTAGCCGACGCCTGACATGCTGCGCTTGATGAACATGATGGTCTTGGCCTTGTCGACATCGAACACCGGCATGCCGTAGATCGGCGAAGACTTGTCGGTCTTGGCCGCCGGATTGACCACGTCGTTGGCGCCGATGATGAAGGCGACGTCGGTCTGTGCGAATTCGCCGTTGATGTCCTCCAGCTCGAACACCTCGTCATAGGGAACATTGGCCTCGGCCAGCAGGACGTTCATGTGGCCGGGCATGCGGCCGGCGAC
>CANJSX010000193.1 GCA_947477055.1 Sphingomonadaceae bacterium
CCGAGCGCGCCCGCATCAAACGCATGACCATCGAACATCGGCGCTTGCAACACCGCATGCTCGCCGCATAAACATCAACCCCCAGATGAGGCCAACGCTCCGCTAATTTACGCAGCTAACTGTCCCAAATAATCTGACGACGAACACTGGCGCGCTGCTGGGACCGTCACACCTGGCTAGCGGGCTATGCCGATGACATGCTCGACGTGCTGACCGAAGAAGAGGCCTGGCTGGCCCCGATCGAGAAGCGCGCAGCGCTGAGCCGCGCCGACCTGGCCCCGATCATCGATCGCAACGCCTATCTCGAGGCTCTGGCCTTGCGGCGCTGACCTACTTACCGCTGCCGGTGATCGGCCCCGCCTCATTGCCGACAACTTTGAGCACGGCGACCCAGGCATCGACATTCTGCTGCAGTTGCAGCGGATCGATCATCTCGAGCATGTCATCAGGCGTGTGGTGCAGCGCGAAATAGCGCGTTGCATCCTGATCGAGGTCGATCACCGCCAGCTTGTTGGCGGCAATGATCGGGCCGACATCGGTGCCGCCTTCCGGCATATCGGGAGAGCGGACAATGCCGAGCGGATTAAGCGCGGCAGTGACCCGGTCGGCCAGCGGCGCATTGACGGCGGACAGGTCGAACTTCACCCGCCACACCCGGTCGGCGCCAGTGTCCGATTCCATCGCCAGCGCGTGGGGCTCATTGGCATGCGCCTTGGCATAGGCCGCGCCGCCGAAACCACCGAGCTCTTCGCTCCCGGCCCATAACAGCCGCACCGTGCGCAGCAGCTTGCCGCCGCGCTGCGCCTCGATCGCCGCTGCGGTGATAATGCCACAACCAGCCGCATCGTCGATCGCCCCGGTGCCGAGATCCCATGAGTCCAGGTGGCAAGCGATCACGATCAGCGGCAGCGATGGATCGCGCCCCAGCAGATCGGCGATGACATTGCCCGAAGGGGCATTCTCAAGCGGATGCCCGGTCAGCGTCAGCGCAATCCGCATCGGCTTGCCGCGCGTGGCGGTACGCGCAACCAGATCGGCATCGAGGTTCGAGACTGCGCCGGAGGGGATCGGCGTTACTCCGGCGGCGAAATTGGTCGCCCCGGTATGCGGATTGCGGTGGCGATCAGTCCCGGCAGAGCGAAGGACGGTAGCAATCGCGCCTTTGCTGGACGCGACCGAGGGGCCTTGCCGGCGGACGTTGCCAAATGGGCCGTAACCCGATCCGTCCTGATTGGCGCGCATTGCGTGATCGATGAAGGCGGCCCTGCCCGTGAGCGAGCCGGCGGGCGCGGCCTTCAGCGCATCGAAAGTGGCGAAGTAGACCATCTCCGCCTCGATCCCTCCCGGCGGGGTCGGAACCGAATTGCCCAACGCGGTAATGGCCAGCTTTTGTGGCACCGGCGCAGTGAGCCGGGCCACTTCGTCGCCGCGAATGAAGGCGCGCATGGTGAAGGGCTCGATTCGGACGTTGACCAGCCCCAGCGCCTTGAGCTTCGCCGCCGCCCATTCCCGCGCAGCCGCTTCGCGTTCAGTCCCGGCCAGGCGCGGACCGACATCGGTGGTGAGGCCTTCAACGATGTCCCAGGCAAGACCCTGCCCTTCAACGGGCGTGGCGGCGGCTGGGGATGCGGAGAGGACGAGTGCGAGCGCCGGGGCGAAGGCCGGAACGAATGAGCGTTTGATCATGCCGCCAGCGTAACGCCTGTTCCGGCAAAGGCAACTGTCGCTACGTCGCTTGAGCCCTGCCAAAAAGCCCCGGAATTTCGCTATTGAGGCAACGAAGACACACCCCCATGAGACAATCCGCCTTTCCGCCAAGCGCGACGGAAACTTCCTGTTCGGTCAAGCGGCCCGCAACCCGTGCCGTAACGTGTCAATCAAGTCTTCGGAACCAGCGAAAGGATTTCTCGAAGAGATACAGGGGTTTGGACGTGCCACTTATTGGGACCGGTACCGGAAAAGTTCCGGACCAGCGGCGGGCGTTCACGACAAAGAATTCACGAACTTGAGGTTCAATTCACGAACTTGAGGTTCATTGGGAGAGATAAAACATGAAGAGCTTTGCGAAGATATCGGCAGTACTGCTGTGCACTGTGGCTCTGCCGCAGACGGTATGGGCTCAGGAGGCCGCGCAGGATGATCCTGCAGCAGCCGACGCGGCGATCGAGCGGGAAGACATCATCGTCACCGGTTCGCGCCTCACGCGCTCGACCTTCACCTCCACCAACCCGGTGACGGTGATCGGTGCTGAGCAGATCCAGGCGCTGGGTCAGGTCAACATTGGTGAAACGGTGCAGTCGCTGCCCCAGAACCTCTCCAAGGCGACGGAAACGAACACCGGCATTTCCGTGCTTTCGATCCTTAACGCCGGCTCGAACATCGCCGATCTTCGCGGTCTCAACCCCAACAACGGCGTCCGCACGCTGACCCTGGTCGATACAAGGCGCTTTGTGCCTTCGACTTCCGGCGGCGCGGTCGATCTCAACCTGATCCCGTCGATGCTGGTGAAGAGCGTCGAGACAGTGACCGGCGGTGCTTCGGCGGCCTATGGTACGGACGCCCTGGCGGGCGTGGTCAACGTCATCCTCGACAAGAAGCTGACCGGCATCAAGGCCCAGGTCGACTTCGGCCAGACCTTCCGCAACGATGGCGATGCCTTCCACGCGTCGCTCGCGGCCGGCACCGACTTTGCCGAAGGTCGCGGCCACATCATCTTCGGCGGCGAGTACCAGAACTCCAAGGCTGTGGGTGACTGCGTCTATGTTCGCGAATGGTGCGCCGAATCGCCTGACACCTTTACCAACGAAGCAAACGGCAACAATTCGGCGACTGCGACCAACAATGGCCTGCCGCGCCAGATTCGCGGTAATAACGGGGCCTATACCAACTACGCCCTGTCGACCGTACTCCGGATGAGCACGGCTAACCCGCGCAACAATCCGCTGGCGATCCGCGGGCTTGTGTTCAGCCCGAACGGCAAGACCGTTCGGCAATATGATGCGGGCAACTTTACTGCGTCGAACGGCTTTGGCGAACGCCAGGGCGGCGAATGTCTGCGCGATTGCTCGCCCTGGGCCGAAGTTCAACTCCGTCCGGAAATCAAGCGCCTTGCGCTGTTTTCGCATGCAGATTTTGAATTCAGCCCCAAGCTCCGCGCCTTTGTCGAAGGTTCATACGGCACGCGTGAATCCCATATCGCCGG
>CANJSX010000194.1 GCA_947477055.1 Sphingomonadaceae bacterium
CGCGCGCGCTACTGGGCGCGGGCAATCGTCATTTACGATCACGTGCTGGAAGTGACTGACGGCAAGAATGTGATGGTGCTGAACAACCAGGCCTATTGCCTGGCGATGGCCGGCAATCTGGAGCGCGCACGCGAGCTGGCCGACAAGGCGCTGAAGCTAGCTCCAGCGAGCCCTTCGGTGTTGGATACGGCCGGCTGGGTGCGGGTGCGCTCGGGCAAGGATATTGCCGAGGCGCGCAGTCTGCTGCGCAAGGCCTCAGCCGCAGCGCCGCAGAATCAGACGATCCGGGCGCACCTCGCCGAAGCGGAGCGTGCGCCCGGTTAGACTTTGACTGGTGAGGCTCAGGCCAGCGCGAGCGCCGGAGCGAGTTTGCGGCGGCGCAGCAGCGCCAGCGCGGCAACCGCACCGCCCATCATGCCGAGCATGCCGGGCTTGGGCACCGAGGTGCCGCCGCTCGAGCTGGTGGTGACATCGCCCGAAGCCGAAGAGATCCCGCCCGCGCCGGTGATCGACTGGTAGCGGACATGGAAGTTATCGAGCGTCAGCGCGGCGATCGCACTGGCGAAGTTCAGCGTGAAGCTGCCCGTGCCGCTGGTGCCTTCAGCGAGGCCGCCGCTGCCGCCGCCTGAGCAGCTGCCGGTGTTGGCGTCCTTGAAGCACACGTCGATCGAGCCGATGCCGTTGGGATAGCTCGAATTGAGCGTGGTGAAGGCGTAGGCCCCGGTCGAGCTGGCGCTAGAGATGTTCGGGTCGGTATCGAAGCCGAAGCCCGAAACCCGTGAGGTCAGCGGGCTGGAGGTGGTGTTGTTCAGCGCGTAATCGAAGGTGTAGCCGGTGCCGGTCACCCCGGTGAGGGTGAAGGTGGTGCTGGCGGTGAGCCCATCGACCACGGTGCCGCTCGAATAGCCATTGTAGTTCAGCGTGAACGACTGGCCGATCGCGCTCGAATCCAGTGTGATCGGTTCGGCCAGAGCCGGCGCGACCGTCAGCGCAAAAGCGGCAATCGGCATAAGCTTGCGAACAATAGACATCGGATACCCCCTGATGGATTCGAATGGTTGACACGAAACGACGCAAGCGCCCTGCCAGTGCTTCATTTCCGGGGGATGCGGTAGTTAACGCCTTTTGGTGAAAGGGGATTTTGTAAAGCTGGCCGACGGAATTCCGCCTAGTCGGCCAGGCGCAGCGCCACATCGTTCATGAACCGAACATCGTCGCCCTTGGCCAACCACTCGGCCTCGGCCGCGACCGCACCGAGCATGTCGGCCAGATCGTCAATCTCGTCCTTGGCATAATTGCCCAGCACATAGCCGGTCACCCGGTCCTTGTGCCCAGGATGGCCGATGCCGAGCCGCACGCGGCGAAAATCCGCCCCGAGGTGCTGGTCGATCGAGCGCAGGCCATTGTGTCCCGCAGTGCCGCCGCCCTGCTTGACCTTGATCTTGAAGGGGGCGAGGTCGAGCTCGTCGTGGAACACGGTGAGATCGGCGGTGCTGAGCTTGTAGAAGCGCAGCGCCTCGGCCACGGCGCGGCCGCTCTCGTTCATGAAGGTGCCGGGCTTGAGCAGCAGGATCTTCTCGGGGCCGATCCGGCCTTCCTGCAGCCAGCCCTTGAACTTCTTCTGCGCCGGACCGAAGCCATGAACCTCGGACAGCGTATCGGCGGCCATGAAGCCGACGTTATGCCGGTGCATCGCATATTGCGGACCGGGATTGCCGAGACCGACCCAGAGCTGCACGCCATCCTCCAAATGAAAGCCGGGCCGCATCGCTGCGGCCCGGCCTGCAATGGGGCAGCAATGCCGCCCCCGTCAATTGTCTGACGTCAACCGGGCGGTGCTTACTCGCCTTCGGCCTTGCTGCTGTCGCCTTCTTCGCTACGCAGGCCCGAGGGGGCAACGATGGTGGCGATGGTGAAGTCGCGGTCGGTAATGGCCGAGGCCGAACCTTCCGGCAGCTGCACATGGCTGATGTGGATCGAAGCGCCGATTTCGAGCCCGGTCACGTCGATATGGATCGCCTCCGGGATCAGTTCGGGATCGCAGACCAGCTCGAGCTCGTGACGCACGATGTTAAGCACACCGCCGCGCTTGAGGCCGGGCGAGGCTGTTTCGTTATCGAACACCACCGGCACTGCGACATGGACCTTGTGGTCCTTCGAGATGCGCAGGAAGTCCGCATGCAGCGGGCGCTCCGACACGGGATGGAAAGCGACGTCCTTGGGCAGCGTCCGCACGGCCTTGCCGCCTACGCTGATCTCGACGATCGAATTGAAGAAGTGGCCGGTGCCAAGCTGGCGGCGCAGTTCCTTCTCCTCGACGTGGATCGCCAGGGGCTCTTCATTGTTGCCATAAACAACGGCGGGGACGCGGCCATCACGACGCAGGGCACGGGAGGCTCCCTTGCCTGCCCGATCGCGCGTCTCGGCCGGCAGGGTAAGCGTATCGCTCATGTTCTTGCCTTTCGAAATCACTGGATTGCACAATAGACCCATCACGCCTCCAGGGATGACCATGACGGGAAGCGCGCGCCGTTAGCGGCAAAGCGCCGCAAATGCAAGGCTACTGAACGCGGCGGACGGTGTAGCCCTGCGTGGCGAGCAACGCCGGCAGCCCCTCCGGGCCGGCCATGTGGATCGCTCCGACGGCAACGAAGGGATGCCCCCCGCTGCGCATGGTCTCGGACAAATGCACCGCCCAGCGCCGGTTGCGGGCTGTATAGAGTGCTTCACGCAGTTCCGGGTCGGCGAGCATGCCTTCGTGTGTCGCCTGCTCCAATGGGGCGAGATCGCCGCTCGCCCACGCGGAAGCGAGGTCGCGCTCGCCGGACTGCGTCTCGCGGATGACGGCCGCCAGCAAGTCGAGCTGTTCCGCCTCGGGCAGGGCATCGAACAAGCGCAATTGCGCAGCCGCACCTTCCAGTTCGCCGAGCGGCTTACCTGAGCTTGCCAGCGCCCGGTCGATCCCGTTGGCGGGGGTACTGCCATCACCGCGCTGCGCTACCTGTGCGAGCGCTAGCGCTGCGGCCCAGGTGTCGCGCCCGGCCAGTGCGGCTTCATCGAGTCCCAGCTTGCGGACCAGCGCGTCGTAAGCCGGCCGCATATCCGCAGCGATC
>CANJSX010000195.1 GCA_947477055.1 Sphingomonadaceae bacterium
GGCGGCGACAGTCAGCGTGGTCATGTCCACGCCCCTATCAGCGCCGCTTGCGGAACAGAAGCGTCATCCGGTCGGATTCGCCGATCGCCGTCAGCCGCGCCCGTGTCGCGTCGGTGGCGCCGCGCAGCCCGGGCGGGAGCATCCAGACCCCTTCGGCATGGTCGGCCGGGTCCTTCGGGTTGGCGTTGACCTCGCTCTCGCCGACCAGTTCGAAGCCATGCGCCTCGACCAGCGCGATCACGTCCTGCCCGCGCAAGTAGCCTTTATTGCCATCGGTGTAGCTGGCGGGGGCGTTCTTGCGAGCGCGGTGCTGCTCGATCCCGAGCAAGCCATCGTCCTTGAGCAGCCCGTGGACCGCCAGCAACTCGCTGCGGAGCAGGTTCTGGCGCCAGAGGTTGTGCATCTCGCGGAAGATCAGCACACGGTCGACGGTGCCGTTCAGCGCAGGCGGGAGGTCTTGCGTATTGTAGGCTCCGATCCGCTCGGCCGGGACGCCGGTCCAATCCGCTGCCTTCGCGGGGAGCGTGCCGGCCAGATTGGACAGGTTGTTGCGGAAATAATCGCCCGCATTGCGGACATCGGGATTGAGGCCGATGTAGCGGCCCTTCTCGCCCAGATAGGGCACCAGCACGCGCGTCCACCAGCCGCCCGAGGGCATGTAGTCGACCACCGTCATCCCCGGCTTGACCCGGAAGAAGGCCAGAGTTTCGGCCGGGTGACGATATTGGTCGCGGCTGAGATCGGCCGCGCGACGCGGATCGGCGAGGACTGCGGCCAGCGCGCTGCTGTCGGCGGTCTGGGCCTTGGCCAGCGCGGGGGCAGAAACAGGCAGTGTCGCGGGTACGGCCAACGCGAGGGCTGACAAGGCGAGCAGGGAACGGCGCATGGGGGGCATCCTGTTGTTTATGGAATTGATGCGATCCTAGCCTGCCCGAAGGCGATGACAAGGTGCCCTGCGCTCCCTATCTGGGGTGCCGGGCGGGACAGGAAAGGATTGAGACAATATGGCACAGGCCATTTTCGCGGGCGGCTGCTTCTGGTGCACCGAGGCGGTGTTCCGCTCGATCGCCGGCGTGAGCGAGGTCGAGAGCGGCTATATCGGCGGGACGATCGCCGATCCGACCTACAAGCAGGTGTGCGGCGGCATGACCGGCCACGCCGAGGCGATCCGCATCACTTTCGATCCGACGCAGGTTTCCCTCGCCGATTTGCTCGACATCCATTTCGCGACGCATGACCCGACCCAGCTCAACCGTCAGGGCAATGATGTCGGCACCCAGTATCGCAGCGCGCTGTTCCCGCTGGACGACGCGCAGCGCGCCGAGGCCGACGCCGCCATCGCCCGCGCCCGGGCGGAGCGCGACGCACCGGTGGTCACCACCATCGAAGGTCCGGCGATCTGGTATCCCGCCGAGGACTACCATCAGGAATATTGGGACGGCGAAGGCCAGCGCAATCCCTATTGCCTCGCGGTGATCCCGCCGAAGCTCGCCAAGCTGCGCAAGGGCTTCGCGGAGAAGTTGAAGGGCTAGCCTGCCCCGCCCTGCGCCGAAGCACGCAGCATTCCGGCGTTGTCCTCGATCATCTGCCGCACCGAACGCGCCTTGCGGCCGGTAAGCTTTTCGACGTCGCTGGTGCAGATCGCAAGGAAGCCTTCGCGGATCGCCTGTCCGAAGGTGACCATATCGTCGCTGTTCCACGGGATCCCGCCGACATACTGGTCGTCGACCGGGCGGCGCGGGATGCCCATGGCGTCGAACATGGCATATTGCGCTGCGTCGTCGGTCGGGACGTATTCGAGCGGTACGCCGGTGATCTCGCTCATCATCGCGGTCACTTCGGCGAAGTTCTGCAGTTCCGGTCCGGTGATGTTGTAGACGCGGTTCCCGTGGCCCTCGCCAGTCAGCACGGCAACGGCAGACAATGCACAATCCTCGCGCCAGACCATCGCCTCGCGGCCATCGCCGCTGTTGCTGAACCACTTTCCGCTGGCCATCACGCCGGGTCCGGCCATGACGATCATCGCATCGGCATAATGCGCGTCGCGCAGCGCGGTCCAGGCCATGCCGGAAGCGCGCATCATCCGTTCGGTCTCGATGTGGTCGTGGCGAACCTCGGCCGGATTGGCGTCGTCGTTGATGCCGATGAAGCTGGTATAGGCGATGTGCTTCACCCCGCCTGCCGCCGCCGCATCAATCGCCGCCTTGTGCTGGATCACCCTCGCGCCGACGCGGGTGCCGCTGATCAGCAGCATCCGGTCGGCCCCGGCGACGGCAGCGGCGAGCGTCTCGGGCTTGTCGAAATCGCCATAGCGGACTTCGCAGCCCTGCACCGCGTGCGCCGCCAGCTTGGCCGGGCTGCGGGTGATGAGGATCAGATCCGCCGCCCGCCCCTGCGCCACCAGCGCATCGGTGACGATCCCGCCGTACTGGCCCGAGGCCCCGGTAATGACGATCCGGGTCACGATGCAGCGTCCAGTTGCGCCTGCGGCACCCACCAGCCGTGGACCTGCGGGCGCAGGCGGGCTGGTATGGTGACCTTCGCGACGGGACCCGCGCCGAGGTTGCCGCCATCAACCACCCAGGCTTCGTGGGTGAACTGGTCGTCCCCGATCTGCTTATCGACAATGAACACCAGCCAGCCCTTGTGACCGGGTTCGGCCGAAGGAACATGCACCGGCTCGTTGAACCCGGCGAGCGGCGGGAGCGGCAGCGCATCGACCACGCGCGCCTGCGCCCCGCCCATGCCTTCCAGCCGCATCAGCAGGTTGAAGCTGACCCCGACCGGCCCAGCGAAGAGCGGCGGGCCACGCAGCTCGGGGTTCATGCTCAGCATCCAGCCGAAGTCATAGGCATGGCACTGGCTGGCGGCGGGGATGACCGGGAAATCGCCCGGCGGGCCGATTTCGGTTTCCTTGACCTCGCCGCCATCGCCGCGCGGTTCGACCGTCCAGCGCGTCAGCGCGCCCTTCATATCCTGCGGCCCCATGAAGATGCCCGAGGGTTCGCGGACAAAGGCGAAGGCGTTGGTGTTATTTAGACAGGCGTCGAAGTGGAGCAACCCGGCCTCGTCCTCCCAGGCATTCATCATGTGATAGGAATGCAC
>CANJSX010000196.1 GCA_947477055.1 Sphingomonadaceae bacterium
CGACGCTCCGGCTCGAAGGCGCGATCGAGCAGCGCATCGACCAGCGCGGTATCGACATTGTCGAGTGGAATGAGGGTCGGTCCTGTGGGCATAGGGGCGCGCCGATAGGCAAGGGGGGCAGCAATGGCAACCGAAAGGTGCATAAGCCCCGTCGCCCCCTTGCCCGGGACGCCATGACGCGGGCAATCGCAGGGGCATGGCAAGCCTGTTCTTCAGCGGCACACGGATCGTGATCGGGGTGGACGAAGCCGGGCGCGGGCCATTGGCTGGGCCGGTGGTCGCGGGGGCAGTGGTGCTCGGGCCGGATGCCCCGGCCGGGCTGGACGATTCCAAGAAGCTTTCACCCAAGCGGCGTGCCGTTCTGGAGGAAGCGATCAAGGCCAGTTGCCACTGGTCACTTGGCGTTGTCGAGGTCGAGGAGATCGACCGGATCAACATCTTCGCCGCTACCATGAAGGCGATGGCACTGGCGGTTGAGGGGCTGTGCGGCAAATGCAACGCGGAACCGCGCGAGGTGCTGATCGACGGCAATCTCACTCCTGTTGGGCGCACCCCGCTATGGCGCTGGCCGGCGCGGGCGATTGTCGGCGGCGATGGGATCGAACCGGCGATCTCTGCCGCCTCGATCATCGCCAAGGAACATCGCGACCGACTGATGCGCGAACTGGCCGAGCGCCATCCCCACTATGGCTGGGAGCGCAACGCTGGTTATGGCACTGTGGAGCATCTCGCAGCACTGCGCTGCCACGGCCCGACACCCCACCATCGCCGCAGCTTTGCACCAGTGGCACAGCTCGAGATGTTCTAGCTGGCGAAGGCCTTGGCCTTGAGTTGTTCGAGGTAGGCCCGCGCAAATTTCTCAGACTCTTCCGGATCCGGAGGCAGGCCGCCGTGCTCATCAGAGGCGCTCCCGAGCTCATCCCGGCTGTTGACGCGGACGGGACCGGCACACCGAGGAAATCGCACAGGGGCTGCCAGCCGTGCTTCGCTTCGAACACCAGCAGGCGGTCCGCAGGGAGTGCATTGATGACTTCCTGATTGCGGCGGCGAAACCAGTCGGTCATCCAGGCGCGATCACGAACCTTTTCGCCGAACGCCTCAAAGATCACGCCGTTCATCATGACTTCCGTCGGCGATCCGGCAAGCGAGGCCATCATGCGATCGGAGAAGATGGTTTCGCTGACGGAATCGAACCAGCTATCCGGATCACGCACGGTCAATATCACCTTGGCGTCCGTGTAGCGGTCCGCCAGTTCGCGCCAATAGCTGCAAGCGGGATAGTCGGTAGTGGCCTGGAAACCGGCAAAGACCTCGTCCCAGTCGGGCCTTCCGGCAACAACATCCAGCCACAGCGGGATGTTCCGGCGCGAGCCGGCGAAGACCTCTGACATGTGGTAGCAGGGGCCGAAGCCGATGTGCTCAAGCGCGAACTTGAGAGAAAAGGTTGCTGTCCGTCCGAGGCCGGCGCCGATTACCTTGAGTGCCATGCATTGTCTCCCCTGCTGGCTGACGTGCGTCGTTATATCAGCTAGGTGGGCGGGAGCAAAAGAAGAGGGGCATCATGCCGGGTTTCACTGCCAGCGACGTAACCGACCAGCGCGGCAAGTGCTTCCTCGTCACCGGCGCCAACACCGGGATCGGCTTTGAAGTGGCGCGGGCACTGGCGGGCAAGGGCGCCCGGGTGCTGCTGGCCTGCCGGGATGAAGGCAAGGCCCGAGCCGCGATGGCGCGGATCGAAAGCGAGATTCCGGCCGCCGACCTTGCGTTGATCCCGCTCGACCTTACCGATCTCGACAGCATTCGCCGGGCCGCCGATCTGACATCGGCCAAACCGAGGCTCGACGCGCTGGTCAACAATGCCGGAGTGATGCTCCCCCCGCTGACCCGCACGGCGCAAGGCTTCGAGTTGCAGTTCGGGGTCAATCACCTCGGAACCTTCGCGCTGACCGGGTTGCTGCTGGCCAAACTAGCCGAGACGCCGGGCAGCCGGGTGGTGGTAACCGCCAGCCTGGCGCATCGCAGGGGCCAAATTCCGTTTGACGACCTTAATGCCGAGCACAGCTACAATCGCTACCAGCGCTACGGAAACAGCAAGCTCGCCAACATGCTGTTCTCCTTCGAGCTCGACCGGAGGTTGCGCGCTGCGAGCTCGGCCATCACCGCGATCGGCTGCCATCCCGGTCTCGCTGGGACCGACCTGATGCGCCACCTCGGCCCTTTCAAGGGCATTTCCGGCCTTCTTCGACTGGTGTTGAACACGCCTGAAATGGGCGCATGGCCGGCGCTGCAAGCCGCCTGCGATCCATCCGCCCAGGGTGGCGATTATTACGGAGCGCAACAGCTTGGCGAGCTGCGCGGACCTTCGGGGAAGGCCTGGCGCACGCAGCGCTCGCAGCGCAGCGACCTGGCAGAGCGGCTGTGGGATGTGTCGGTCGCGATGACCGGGATAGATCCCGGCCTGCGGCCTGCGCAAAATATTCTGCCATGAGAGTCCAGCGCGCCACACCACCACATGTAGAGTCTCGGTGATTCCACAGGACTCAACATGCAGTGTGGGACTCGTTTCGTTCCGTCGGCGTTGACCGTTCCTTTACCATGAATCTCTAAGATTCCCGGCGAGTCGCGGCTTGACGCGAACTGTGGATAACTCCACCCTGCGGATCCTGAGACGGGGAAGCCGACCATTATGCCTGAAGTCCTGCTGAAACAGCGCGCACCGAGTGCCAGCCAAGCGGTTCTGCCGCTCGGACAGATCCTGTCCGGCGATTGCATCGAGGCGATGCGTTCGCTGCCGAGCGCATCGATCGATCTCGTGTTTGCCGATCCGCCGTATAATCTGCAGCTGGGCGGGGATCTTAGCCGGCCCGATGGCAGCCACGTCGATGCGGTGACCGATCACTGGGACCAGTTCGAAAGCTTCGCCACCTATGATCGCTTCACCCACGAATGGCTTGCCGAAGCGCGCCGGGTGCTCAAGCCCAATGGCTCGCTGTGGGTGATCGGCAGCTATCACAACATCTTCCGCGTCGGGGCGACGCTGCAGGATCTGGGGTTCTGGATCCTCAACGACATCGTCTGGCGCAAGGCCAACCCGATGC
>CANJSX010000197.1 GCA_947477055.1 Sphingomonadaceae bacterium
ATTTAATAGCTTGTGAAGAATATGGATTATACCCGTTCGTCCTGAGGAGGCCTCGAAGCCGCAGGCTGAAAGGCCATCTCGAAGGACCGCATGTTGCGCGGATGGTTCGAGACGGGCCTTCGCCAGAGCTCAGTCCCTCCTCACCACGAACGGGACTGATTTCCATTTGCACTGCTCGTTCTAGGCCGCAAACGCCCAGCGTTCCAATTCCATCTGCCGAAATCCTCGATAACGCCAAGGCATCAGTTGCCTTACTTGCTTACCGATAGCGGGATTGTATCGTATACCGCCACAATCGGCATTGGACCGGGGCGGGCTGGCCGACAATGTGGCCGGCAATGCTGGGCCTATTGCTGTCGAGCCCGCCGAAAAGGGAAGATTTCCAGTGTCGCAGCCGACGCCAGACCAGGCCGATGCGCCTTTGCGCTCGGGCCTGTCGCGCCTGCTGCGACCGCGCTCAATCGCGATTGCCGGGGCCTCGCCCGATCCGGCCTCGATGGGCGGCGCGGTGCTCGCCAATTGCGACCGCTTCGGCTTTGCCGGCCCGATCCACCTGATCAGCCCGACCCGCGATTCCATCGGTGAACGGCCCTGCATCAAGAGCGCCGATGATCTGCCCGAAGGGGTCGATGCGGTCGTCCTCAATGTTCCCCGCGCCGCAATCCTGCCCTCGGTCGAAGCCTGCGCCCGGCGCAAGGTTGGCGGCGTGGTGGTCTTCGCCGCGGGCTTTGCCGAAGCGGGTGAGGAAGGACGGCGCGAGCAGGAACAGGTCGCCGCGATCTGCCGCGACGCCGGCATGGCACTGCTCGGTCCGAATTGCCTCGGCTTCATCAACTATGTCGATGGCGTCGCGCTGACCTTCGAGGCCGCCCAGCCGCGCGTGCTGACAGCCAGCCGCCGGGTCGCGGTCATCGCCCAGAGCGGGGCGACCGCCGCCGGAATCCGCGCCGCCATGCTCGGCCGCGGGATCGAGGTCGCCTTCTCGCTCGCCACCGGCAACGAGGCGGTGACCGGTGCGAGCGACCTGATCGATACCCTGCTCGATGGGGCCGAACTTTCTGCCGTCGCGCTCTATTCCGAACAGATCAGCGATCCGCGCGCCTTCCTCGCCGTCGCCCGCAAGGCCCGTGCGGCCGGGGTGCCGATCGTCATGCTCCATCCGGGGCGCAGCCTGCGCGGCCGGGAAGCTGCGGCATCGCACACCGGCTCGATGGTCGGCGATTATGCGCTGATGAAGAGCGCGGTGGAGAACGAAGGCGTCGTCGCGGTCGATACGATGGACGAGATGCTCGATGCGGTTGCGCTGCTCCACCGCTATCCCGCTCCGCCGTCGGGCAGGCTGGGCATCGTCACCAATTCCGGCGCGATCCGGGGCATGGGCTGCGATTTTGCCGAGGACATCGGACTGGAATTGGCCGAGTTTTCGTCAGAAACAACTGCCGCACTGCAGGCGCTGATCCCGGCCGGGATGGAGGTCGACAACCCGCTCGACGTCGGCACTTCCGGCTTTATGAGCGGCGAGATTTATGCCACCACCACCAGCGCAATGCTGGCCAATCCCGCCGTCGGCGCGGTGCTGCTCTCGCTGACCAGCGGCGCCCCGCCGCAGCAGCGTTCGAAGTCCGATGCGGTGGTCCCGGTCGCCCTGGCCGAGGCCAAGCCGGTCGCCATGGCGATCACCGGCGACGAAGGCCCGCTCGATCCCGAATTCATGCGGGCAATGCGCGACAGCGCGACCCCGCTGTTCCGCTCAACCGAACGCGCGATGCGCGCCTTCGCGATCTGCGAGCGCTATGCCGAAGCACTCGCCGCGATCGACCAGCGCACACCTGCAGCAACCGGTTTGACCTCGTTTGCCGAAGCCGGGGTGAAGCCCGAATATGTTGGTAAGCGCTTCCTGCGTGAACTGGGGCTGCGGGTTCCGGCAGGTGATCTCGCCGTCACGCTGGACGACGCCAAATCTATCGCCGCGCGGATCGGTTATCCGGTGGTGCTCAAGGCGCAGGCGGTGCAGCTCTCGCACAAGAGCGATGCCGGCGGGGTAGCACTGAACCTCAAGGACGAAGCGGCGCTCGCCGCGGCGTGGGACGCCATGTCCGCGCGCCTTGCCGGCGAACAGCTCGACGGCATTCTTGTCGAGCAGATGAGTACGCCGGGTCTCGAGATGATCCTCGGTGCGCGTGACCACCCCGAATGGGGGCCGTCGGTGCTCGTCGGGCTGGGGGGGGTGCTGACCGAGGCGCTCGACGCCACCGTGCTGCTGCCCGCCGATATCACCCGCGATCGGGCCGAGGCGCGGATTCGCACCTTGCGCGGATCCAAGCTGTTCGGCGATTTTCGTGGCCGTCCGCCGCGTGACATCGCCGCCGTGGCCGATGCCGTAGTGCGACTCGGTGCGGCGATGCGCGCGGGCCTGGGAATTCTGGAAATCGACATCAATCCGCTTATGGTGCTGGCTGAAGGCGAGGGCGCAATCGCGCTCGACGCGCTGCTGGTTACCGGCGCGGGCACATCGGGAGACGTATTGTGAGCGACAGCAAGCCCGTACCGGGCGGCAATGACGTACTGGTCGAATTCGACGAGGGGATCGCCTGGATCTACATCAACCGCCCGGACAAGCGCAACGCGATGAGCGTCGGCCTCGCCCATGAGATGAACGCCGTGCTCGATGCACTCGAAACCGACGAACGCGCGCGGGTGATCGTGCTGTCGGGCAAGGGCGGTGCCTTTTCCGCCGGGATGGACCTCAAGGACTTCTTCCGCGCCACCGACGATATCTCCGACATCGAACGCCACCGCGCCTACCGCGCCAACCGCGCCTGGCAGTGGCGCACGCTGATGCATTACGCCAAGCCGACCATCGCCATGGTCAACGGCTGGTGCTTCGGCGGGGCCTTCACTCCGCTGATCTGCTGCGATCTGGCCATTACTGACGAAGACGCGGTGTTCGGCCTGTCCGAGATCAACTGGGGGATCATCCCGGGCGGCGTCGTTTCCAAGGCGATCTCGACCTTGATGGGGGATCGCGAGGCGCTCTATTACGTGATGACCGGCGAGAAGTTCGACGGCCGCCGCGCCAAGG
>CANJSX010000198.1 GCA_947477055.1 Sphingomonadaceae bacterium
CCCCTTCTGCAGATCGCCATCGAACATCTGGACCATGATCTCGTCAAGCAACGGCGTCTGGATCACGCCTGGCTCCACGCAATTGACGCGGATGCCCTTGGGGCCGACGTCGGCCGCCGCAGTCTTGGTCAGGCCGACCACGCCGTGCTTGGCGGCATTGTAAGGCCCGCCCCCGGCGAGCCCGCGCTCGCTGCCGATCGAAGCGGTGCTGACGATCGAACCGCCGCCCTGCTTGACCATCTGGATCAGCACATAACGCAGGCCGAGAAATACCCCGCGCAGATTGACGCTGATAATCCGGTCAAACTCTTCGACCGGATATTCGTGCAGCGGCGCGAAGGCCCCTTCCACCCCGGCGTTGTTGAAGAAGCCGTCGACCCGGCCAAAGGCGGCGACGGTCTGGTCGACATAGCCCTTCACCTCAGCCTCATCGGCGCAGTTGGCGCGGATCGCGATCACTTCGCCGCCATAGGCGCGCAGCTTCTCGGCGCAGTCCTCGATCTTGTCGGAAATATCGACCACCGCCAGCTTAGCGCCCTCCTTGGCGAGAATCGCAGCTGTGGCGAAGCCGATGGAGCCGGCGGCTCCGGTGATGATGATCGCGCGATCCCTGTGGTCAGCCATTATCTTGAAGCCTTTCGGAAGGGAAGGGTAAGCAGGAAGAAGATGATGCCCGGGGTCAGCAGCTTGAGCGCGGCGCGGGCGTCCTCGGGGCGCAGGCGGGCGTTCATCGGCATGGTGCCGAAGGCCTTGCCCTTGAGCACCAGCTCGTTGCCCTTGCGCTCGATCTTGCTGACGGTCATCAACTCACCGCCATCGGATGTGTATATTTTCATGAAGTTACCCGCACATCTTCAAGATCGATATCAAGATATTCGAGCAGCACTTGAGCGGTCGCACGGCCCGCGCCGAACACGCCGCCGCCGGGATGCTGGAACGGCCCGACGAGATAGAGCCGCTCGACCCCCGGCACGCGGTATTGTCCCAGTTCCGGCGTAGGGCGATGCGCGCCGGACTGATACGTAGTGGTGGCGATGCCGTGGAGATCGCCGCGCAGGAAGCTGGGCGAGGTGCGCTCCATATCCACCGGCGAATCGACATGGGCCTGCAGGATTACGCCCGGCATGTTCTCGATGAACTTGCCCATGCGTTCGATCATCCGGTCGGCATATTCGCCCTTGGTGTCGTCCCAGTTGAGGCCATCTGGGCGCTCATAGGGCACATAGTCCCAGGCGTGGAGGATCGCCTTGCCCGCCGGCACGCGGCTGGGATCGAACTGCGAGAGCGAGCCCAGGCCGACCAGCGGGGTGCGCACGAAGCCGCCATAGCGCAGGTCGTCAAAGGCGCGGCGCAGCGTCTCGTAGCTGTCGGGCATCAGCTCGACCATCACTGCGTCGACATCATCGGCCTTGAACTTCAGCGGCGCATCGAGCGCGGCGTGGACTGTGATGCAGGCGGCATCGGTGATCTGGGTGCGCAGCGCGTCTTCAGCGGCCTGCGGGGCCATTCCTGGGACCATTCCGGGCAGCAGATGCGGGTGGATCGCGCCGATGATCGCATCGCGCGCGGTGTGGCTGGTGCCGTCATCAAGCACCACGCCGGTCGCCCGGCCGCCACTGGACGTCACCTCGCGAACCGTGGCGCTGGCCTGGACCACGCCGCCGTGATCCTCGATGCAGGCCACCAGCGCATTGGTGAGGCTGCCCGCCCCGCCCTGCGCCACGCCGAAACCGAACTTCTCGAGGAAGCCGAGGAACACATACATGCCGATCCCGGTCGCCTTCTCGTCGGGAGAGACGAGGTTTTCCCCGGCAACCCGGGCAAAGTGCATCCGCACCTCGTCGCTCTCGAACAGTTCGCAGAGGTGATCGTGGCTGCTCATCTGCATCACCCGCCACAGCTCGCGGCCCTCATAGGAACTGTCGAGCATGGCGTTGCCCGCGCCCACCGGCATCGGGGGCGTGTAAAGCGAGGCCTGGATCATCGGCAGCCACTGCGCCGCCTGCGCCGAGACCGCCCGGAACGCATCGGCGTCCTTCTTGGAAAACTGCGCGATCGACTGCGCCGAACGCTGGCTGTCGCGATAGAGCGAAAGCGTACGGCCATCCTCGAACACCGACATCATCGGCTTTTCGGGGAACAGGTATTTCAGGCCATATTTGCCCTTCAGCCCCAGCTCGTCGTTAAGCAGCAGCGGATTGCCCTGGATGAAGATGTGGCTCATCGAATGCTGGTCATGCCGGAAACCGGGCAGCGTCAGCTCGCGCGTGACCACCCCGCCTCCGAGCCAGGCGTTGCGCTCCAGCACCAGCACTTTCTTGCCCGCAACTGCGGCATAGGCGGCCGCGACCAATCCATTATGGCCCGAGCCGATGGCGATGACGTCAAATTCACTCATGGAATGGTCCTCAGATGCAGGCTGAAACGACGATGTCGGACAGCTTCTGGAAGCGTTCGATATTGGCGGCCTGGCTCATCACCCCGGCGGTGAGGCAGGCGAAGCTGACATCGAGCGCGGGATCGACCCAGTAAAGCGCGCTGCCCGCGCCATAATTGCCGAAGGTCTCCGGGCTGGTCAGCGTGCCGAGCTGATGATGGCCGATCTTCGTGCCGCGCAGGTTGAAACCGAGGCCCATATAGGCCGGCATTTCCTCCCAGCCGGAGCGAAGGTGGACGGCGCGGTAAAGCTCGTTGGGGAGCTCCCCGGTCCAGACCTGGCGCGCCATCGCGATGATCCGCGGCGAGAGGATCCGCTGGCCGTCCAGCTCGCCCCCGCGCCGCAGCATTTCGGCGAAGCGCGAGAGATCGGCCACGGTCGAGGCGCAGCCAACGTGCGGGGCCTCGACCTCGGGATCCTCGAACAGCGCATGATCCCCCGGCAAATTGCGCGAGAGGTGCTTGATCGGCACCGTGCCGCGCATATCGGGGCGGATATGCCGCGCGTTGAGGTCGGGCCGCAGCCCCATGCTGGTGTCCTTCATCCCCAGCGGCTCGAACAGATCGCCGCGCAATATGTCGCGGAAGCTGCGGCCATGGGGATCGGTGCGGCGCAGCGCCTCGCCCATCAGCAC
>CANJSX010000199.1 GCA_947477055.1 Sphingomonadaceae bacterium
CGCCGGTCAGCACCGAGCGGTCGTCTTCGACCTGGCCCGTCACCAGCACGCGCCGCTGCTGCGCGGCCAGACGGGCAATGCGCGCCGTATCTCTGCCGTATTTGGTGATGCCCGAGGCGACCAGCCGCTCACGCAGCCGTGCGGCGCGCGCGGTCAGTTCGGGACCGATCTCGGCACGGGCGAGGATTTGCTCCAGCCCGCTCGCTCGTGACGGATCGAAATGCGCCCCGTCAAAATCGACGATCACCGACAGCGGCGGCACGCAATTGGCGCCGAGCCCGGTGGAGCGGATCATCCCGTCCTCGATCTCGCCGACTTTTACGCCCCTCGCCTCAAGTTCGCCCGGCAGGCTGGCAGCGGTGCGCGACTTCCATGCCAGCACGCGATCCCCGGCCACCAAAGCGCGGGTCCGGGCGGAGCCGAGCCGGGCATGGCGCACCGGACCGGAGCCATCCCACAGCAGCGCATCCATCGTCACCCGCTTCCACATGGCCACCCCATAGACGGCGGCGGCGCTGCGATTGGCATCGATCAGGCGGCGCCATTCCGCTAGCAAGGCGATTGCGGCGCTGGCCGACAAGCGTTCGCCGGTGAAGGGATTGCGCCAGAAAAACGCTTCGGACAGCTCCCGTGCAACGCATTGCTCGAGCCTGCCAGCGGCGAGGGTGGCGAACCTGCCCTCGCCGTCGGTCCGGACCGGCCTTCCGGCCAATGCCGCAACCAGTGCCAGCTCGTTGTCAGCCCCTGCGCGCACTTCGCTCGCTTGCGCCGCAAGGTGCCAGGGATCGCACAGCCGGGCGATGGCGGGAATGCCGTGGCGCGAGGCAAAAGGCCCGATCAGCGTCGCCCGGTGTGCCGCATGCTCGGCTTGGATCTGGTCAAGCAAGGCATTCGCCTGCGCCTGCGTATCAGGTGCCAGCACGATGTCGCGGCCCGTTTCGAGCGCCGGTTGCGCCCCCCAGAAGGCTCCTCCGACCCGCGCAGCAGCCAGCGCAGCAACAAGTGCCGCCGCGCCTGCCGGATTGGTGGGTTCCGCACGCGCAACCGCCAGCGAATCGCCGCGATGCCCGGGAAAGGGCGGAATGCGCAGGAACGGGGGTTGGCTCACGCCGGTTTCACTGCCTGGTCGACCGCCTGCAACTGGCGCAGGAAGCCTTCGAGCTCGGCCAAGGGCAAGGCGCAAGGTCCATCGCACAGGGCCTTGGCAGGATCGGGATGGGCTTCGAGGAACAGTCCGGCGATGCCCACCGCAATCCCGGCCCGGCCCAGTGCTGCCGCCTGCTCGCCGCGCCCGTCCGCGCTGTCGGTGCGCGCACCGGGTTTCTGCAGTGCATGGGTGACATCGAAAATCACCGGCGCCAGTGGCTTCATCAGATCGATCCCGAGCATGTCGACCACGAGATTGTTGTAGCCGAAGCTGCTCCCGCGTTCGCACAGCAGCACTTGCTCGTTCCCGCATTCGGCAAATTTGGCGAGGATATGGCGCATCTCGAGCGGAGCTAGGAACTGCGGCTTCTTGACGTTGACCGGCCGACCGGTGCGCGCAATCGCCTCGACCAGATCGGTCTGGCGGGCGAGGAAGGCCGGGAGCTGCAGCATGTCCGCCACCTCTGCGACCGGCGCGGCCTGCCAGGGCTCATGGACATCGGTGATCACCGGCACGCCGAACCGCGCCTTGACCACGGCCAGTTGCTCCAGGCCCTTCTCCATCCCCGGGCCGCGGAAGGAATTGACCGAGGAGCGGTTGGCCTTGTCGAAGCTGGCCTTGAACACGAAGGGAATGCCGAGCCGCGCGGTGACAGCCACGAAGTGCTCCGCCACCTCCAGCAGGATCTCGCGCCCCTCGATCACATTCATGCCCCCGATCAGCACGAAGGGCCGGTCATTGGCGAAGGTGATCGGGCCGAGGGTGACCGCAGGGCTGCTCATGCCATGTCCCTAGTCGATTCCGCGCTGGCGGAGAACCGCTTCTATCGCCGTTGTATCGCCGGGATTGTTGAGCTCGATGCAGTCCCAGCCGATCGGCTCGAACGGCACCACCCGGATCGGCTGGCTGCCTTCAAGGAAGCGCAGCTGCTCCAGCCCTTCAAGTTCCTCCAGCGCGGAGGGCGGCAGGGCGGCATAGGCCTGCAGCGCTTCGGGGCGATAGGCATAGACCCCGAGGTGCAGGAACACCTTGTCATAGGCATTGGCTGCGCCATCCGGCACATGCGGGATGACCCGCTTCGAGAAATAGAGCGCGTGGCCGGCCGCATTGGCGACCACAGTCGTCCCGCCGACCCGTCCTTCGGACTGATCATGGACGAGATGAGCGTAAGTCGTCGCCGAACAACGCAGCGCCGGGGTCGCCATGATCGCCTCGCTGTCGGCGGCCAGTGCATCGACCAGACCCTCGACCACGAAGCCGGGGGTCAGCGGTGCATCGCCCTGAAGGTTGACCACGATCTCTGCGACCGGACCCAGTCGGGCCACGGCATCGGCGCAGCGTTCTGTACCATTACGGCAATCGGGCGAGGTCATCACCACTTGCCCGCCGAAGCCAGTCACCGCGTCCGCGATCCGCTCATCATCAGTGGCAACCCACACCCCGATTGCACCCTGGATCTGCTGCGCCGCTTCCCAGCTGCGCTGCACCAGCGGTTTGGCCGCGCCATTGGCGCCAACCAGCGGCGCCAGCGGCTTTCCGGGAAAGCGCGAGGATTGATACCGCGCCGGGATCAGGATGGCGAAAGGCGGGCGC
This sequence comes from Sphingomonadaceae bacterium, assembly GCA_947477055.1. Classification (GTDB taxonomy): domain Bacteria; phylum Pseudomonadota; class Alphaproteobacteria; order Sphingomonadales; family Sphingomonadaceae; genus Novosphingobium. The sequence continues at coordinate 2,741 of CANJSX010000199.1, forward strand.
GACAAAAGAGCGCGGGTCCGGTCAGTTAAGGCCGAAACGCAGCAGGTCGTGGATATGGACGATGCCGACCGGGCGCTTCTGATCGACCGGCCGGTTTTGATCGACGGGAGCCAGCCGATCGACCACGAAGACCGAAGTGATCTGATTGTCGTTCAGGAACAGCAGCACATCGGCGGCCAGCATGTCGCTCGGCACCGTCTTGGGCGAGACGGTCATGACTTCATGCGCAGTGGCAAGGCAGAGCTCGGCGAAATGGCGGCGCAGGTCACCATCGGTGATCAGGCCCACGAGGTTGCCCTGTCCGTCGGCAA